>NZ_JBLKRU010000008.1:0-262147 GCF_047608185.1 Caballeronia eucalypticola | reverse complement strand
CGATGGATCGGCAGCATCAGCCCGCGACAATAGTCCTGCAATCCGGCGTTCCGATCCTCATGCCCTAACGCTGCGCACAGGTGCTCGATGTAGCGATCGAACTTCTCCAGATTTTCCATTGCAGTCCACTGGTAAATAAGGATTCCTTATTATAGAATGAAACATAAAAGAAACTGTCGTTTTTTATGACACAGTGAGATTAGGGTAGAGCGGTGAAAGCGTTTTCTTTGCTTCGTTTCTTTGTCGCTAAGGACCAAGAAATGACGCGCCGCCACGCGCAGTGGCTAATAGTGATAAAGAGAACAACTAACACTAAACGCGCGAAGACCTGAAAAGCAGCAACCCGGCAATGAACCAGACCGCTAACACAGAACCCGTGCAACCCACCATTGACCCCGCACTACCCCCAACCCGCGCCAGACGCGTCCGTCCACCGGCGCGAGCAACCACCACCCCCTAGGCCGCTGACAACACCTCAACAATCTTCCGCTGATAAGCAATCCCATCGGCATTAAACAAATGGCAATGCTCGGGCATCGCGCCAAGCTTCAGCACCTCACCACGAGAATGCCGCTCGAGCGGCGGAATCCTGGCGATGATCCCTTCCGGCGCAACGGAAGACTCCGCGTACAGATAAGCAGCATCGCCGAGCGACTCCACGGCCATCGTCTTCGCCGATACCCCGTGCTCGACCGTCGCCGCCGTCCCAGCATGCAGATGCTCGGGACGAATCCCGACCGTCACCGTTTCACCGACCTTCGCACTACCCGGCTCGACCGCCGTCAACTGCGTCTCACCCGTCGCATACTTCACCAGCACGCCATCGCTTAAAACCTGCGTGACTTCGGCGTTAAAGAAATTCATCTTCGGCGAACCGATAAACCCCGCCACGAACTTGTTCTGCGGCGCGTGATAAAGCTGGTTCGGCGTTCCGACCTGCTCCACATTCCCCGCCGACAACACCACGATCTTGTCAGCCAGCGTCATGGCTTCCACCTGATCGTGCGTCACGTAGATCATCGTGGTCTTGAGCTCGTCATGCAGCCGCGCAAATTCCAAACGCATCTTCACGCGCAACGCAGCGTCAAGGTTGGACAGCGGTTCATCGAAGAGAAACACCTTCGGCTTGCGCGTAATCGCCCGGCCGATCGCTACCCGCTGACGCTGTCCACCCGACAATTGCTTAGGTTTCCTATCAAGCAAATGATCGATGTGCAGGATCTTCGCGGCCTGCTTCACCGCTGCATCAATCTCCGGCTTGCTCGTACCGGCCAGCTTCAGCCCAAACGCCATGTTGTCGTACAGCGTCATGTGCGGATACAGCGCGTACGACTGGAACACCATCGCAATTCCGCGCTTGGCCGGCTGCACGTCATTCACGCGCACACCGTCAATAGTGAGGTCGCCGCCGGTAATATCTTCCAGCCCGGCGATCATCCGCATCAGCGTGGATTTGCCGCAACCGCTTGGGCCTACGAACACGACGAACTCGCCATCGGCGATGTCGAGGTTCACGCTGCGAATCACTTCCGTTTCTTCGTAGCGCTTGTTGATGTTACGCAGATTCAGGCTTGCCATGATGATGTCTCCGTCTTTAACTTGGCTTCGTTTTCTGCGAGCAAGAGGCTCACGGCAGTTCGAAGCTTGCGTTTTGCAGCCACTGCCCGACGAGCGCGGGAAGTTGTCCCATCTCGTCGAACACGACACTTGCGCCAGCACGTTTCAGCGCATCAATTTGTCCTTCAGTTGCATGACCGCCACCCAGGAAACCCAGCACGGTCATGCCCGCCGCCGCCGCCGCGGTGACGCCGGTCACGCTGTCTTCGACCACCACGCAGCGTTCAGGTGCAACACGCAGGGTCCGCGCCGCAGCGAGATAAACATCGGGCGCGGGTTTCGGGTTCGGCACTTTATCGGCGCAAAACAGACGCTCGCCGAAAAACCGCACGAGGCCCGTGCGGTTCAGCACGGCTTCCACATACGACGTAAAGCTGTTGCTCGCGCAGGCTTTGCGCAACGAAATCGCGGCCAGCGCGGCCTCGATTCCATCGACCGCCGGCCCTTCCACGGCCGCGGCTTCCACGACCACGCGGATTGCTTCGACCTGGGCTGCATCAAGCGTCCGGCCGAGCGCTTCAGCCGTGCGCTGCAGCACCGTTTCGATCCGCAGCCCGAGCAGCGGCGTGACGATCGGCTCGGCATCCACGCCGGGCCACAGTGCCTGCATCTCCTGCACGAGCACGCGTCCCGCAATGGCTTCGCTGTCGATCAATACGCCGTCGCAATCGCAGATCAGCAGATGCCCGTCGAGGGCATCGACTGGAGCGAGCGCGTCCGGTACGCCGGCTTGGGACAAGTTCAGGTTCACTGGATCAACCTCACGTTCCACTTCGGATTAAGCTTCATTTCACCGCGCCGAAGGTCAGGCCGCGCACCAGTTGCTTCTGCGACAACCAGCCGACAATCAGGATGGGTGCAACAGCGAGCAATGAGGCCGCCGAAAGCTTCGCCCAGAACAAACCTTCAGGACTCGAGTACGACGCGATGAACACCGTCAGCGGCGCCGCGTTCGAACTCGATAGGTTGATACTCCAGAACGCCTCGTTCCACGACAGGATCACGAGGAGCAACGCGGTCGAGGCGAGCCCGGGCAGCGACATCGGCATCAGCAAGTAGACAATTTCCTGCCACGTCGCCGCGCCGTCTATACGCCCCGCTTCCAGGATGTCGCGCGGGATTTCGTTGAAGTACGTGTACGACATCCAGACGGCAATCGGCAAGTTAATCAGCGTGTAGACAATGATCAAACCCCACACCGTGTCGAGCATGCCGGTGTTTTTCCACAGCAGGTAGATCGGCACGAGCACGCCCACCGACGGCATCATCTTCGTCGAGAGCATCCACAGCAGCACTTTCTGCGTTTTCTTGGTCGGGAAAAACGCCATCGCGTAGGCGCACGGCACGGCGAACAACAAGCAGATCACCGTGACGCCGACCGAGATCAGGATGGAGTTCCACGCAAACGCAAAGTAGTTACTACGCGCGAACACCTCGCGGAAACTATCGAGCGTAGGCGTGAAGATCAGCGATGACGAATACGCCTGCTGCTCGGTCTTGAACGCCGTGATGGTCATCCAGAAGATCGGGAAAAACAGCAGCAGCGCGAACAGCCACGCGATCACACCCAGCACGCCACGCTTGAGCGTGTCGAGGATCGGCACGGACGTTGTTGCGGTAACGGGATGGCTCATGATTCGTACTCCCCTTTCAGGTTCTTCGCGAGCATGCGCACCAGGAAGAACGCCACGACGTTCGCCAGTACGACCGCCAGAATGCCGCCGGCAGAAGCCAGGCCGACGTCGAATTGCTGCAGGCCGAGCGCGTAGATCAAGTACGACAGGATGGTGGTCGCCGTACCTGGGCCGCCGCCGGTCGTCGTATAGATTTCAGCGAAGATGGAGAGCAGGAAAATGGTTTCCATCATCACCACCACGGCTATCGCGCGTTTCAAATGCGGCAGCGTGATGTAGAAGAACATGGAGAAAGCGCCGGCACCGTCGATGCGCGCCGCTTCCTTCTGCTCCTGGTCCAGCGACTGGATCGCCGTGAAGAGAATCAGGAACGCGAACGGCAACCACTGCCACGCAACGATCACGATCACCGCAAAGAGCGGATAGTCGCCGAACCAGTCGATCGGCTGGAGCCCCAACGATCGCATCAACTGTGCTATCAGCCCATACACCGGATGCAGGATCATGTTCTTCCAGATCAGCGCGCTGACTGTTGGCATGACGAAGAACGGTGCAATCACCAGCAGCCGCGCAATGCCCTGGCCGATGAACTTGCGATCGAACAGCACGGCCAGCAGCACGCCGCCGATCACCGTGATTAGCAATACCGATCCGATCAGCGTCAGCGTGTGAACAATGGACGGCAGGAAGGCCGGATCGGTGGCCAGGAATTCATAGTTATCCAGCCCGGCAAACCCTTTGACATCGGGGTTGAGCAGGTTGTATTTGGAGAACGAATACCAGATGGTCATCGCGAGCGGGATGGCCATCCACAGGAACAGTACGGCGGTCGACGGCATGATGAGCCAGCGGACCGACTTCGCGCGCTTCTTGTCGCGCGCTGCGGCGGATTCCGCGTAACCGTCTGTGAGGGGGGGATTAAGTTGACTCATGATCGTGTCACCTCTCGATGATGATGCGCGGGCCGCGCGCTTGAGGCTTCTTCACAGAAGCCGCGCGGCCCGCTGTACTACATTAGGCGCAACAAAGTCTGCTGCTTCGGGTCCTTACTTCTGGTACCCGGCCTGCTTCACGGCACGATTGGCCGCGGCATTGCCGGCCTTCAGCGCGGCATCAACGGTCGTCTGTCCGGCAACCACGCCGGCGATCGACTGGCCAACGACGGTACCGAACGACTGGAATTCAGGAATCCCGACGAACTGGACACCCGTGTACGGCACCTTTTGCAGCGTTGCATCGGTCGGGCTCGCCGATTCGATGGCGCTCAGCACGAAGTCACCGAACGGCGCCGCTTTCTTGTATTCCGGATTGGCGTAGGTCGACTTGCGCGTGCCTGGGGGAACCGAGGCCCAGCCTTCGTCCTTCGCAACCAGTTCGATATATTCCTTCGATGTAGCCCAGGTCGCGAACTTCTTCGCAGCATCTTGCGACTTGGAGGTCTTGGGAATCGCGAGCGACCACGACCACAACCAGTGGTTGCCCTTCGGCGTGACCGCGACCGGTGCGGCCGCGAAGCCGATCTTGTCAGCGACTTGCGATTGCGCCTTGTTGTACAACATGCCCGCTGCCACCGTCGCGTCGATCCACATCGCGCACTTGCCCGACGACATCAACGTCAGGTTCTCGTTGAAACCATTCGAGCTGGCTCCCGGCGGGCCGTCGTTCTTAAGCAGGTCCGAGTAGAACGTGAGGGCCTTGTGCCATTCCGGGGTATCGAGCTGGGCTTGCCACTTCTCGTCGAACCAGCGGCCGCCGAAGGTATTCACGACGGTCGAGAAATACGCCATGTTCTCGCCCCAGCCTGCTTTGCCGCGCAGGCAGATGCCGTACTGGCCTTTCGATTTGTCGGTGAGCTTGTCGGCGAATTGTTTGATCTGGTCGTAGGTCGGCTGGTCGGGCATCTTCAGGCCGGCGGCATCGAACAGGTCCTTGCGGTAATACGTCATTGAGCTTTCGACGTAGAACGGCAGCGCGTACAACTGGCCGTTATACGAGAGGCCGTCGCGAGCGGTCTTCACCACGTCGTCGAGATCGTAGCTGGCCGGCAGGTTCGTCATCGGTGCGAGCCAGCCGCGCTTGCCCCACTGCGGCGCTTCATACGTGCCGATCGCCATCACGTCGAACTGGCCGCTGTTCGTGGTGATGTCGGTCGTGGCGCGCTGGCGCAGTACGTTTTCTTCCAGGATGACCCACTTCAATTGAATGTCCGGATTCGCCTTTTCGAACGCCGGCGACAGCTTCTTCAACTCGATCATGTCCGGGTTGTTGAGCGTCGCGATCGTCACGGTCGCGGCTTTTGCGGCAATTGGCGCAATCGAGGCAACGGCGAATGCAGCGAATGCGAGCGAGCGCATCGGCAGGTTCTTGAGGGTGAAGTTGGCGCGTTTCATGTTGTTTCGTCTCCTTTATCGTTAGCACGGGCGCTGGTCTTGCGTTGCGTTGCTTGAAGCAGTCGATACTCGGGTAGTACAGGTGCTGCTTTAACTACTTTCGCTAATAATCTTTGCTGCGGTCGCCTGGATGCAGGCGTTCAACTCATCCAGTTACCGCCGTCCACGTTCAGTGTTTGTGCCGTGATGTAGTCCGAATCGGCCGATACGAGGAACAGTGCCGCACCCGTCAGGTCGTTTGGCAGGCCCATGCGGCCGAGCGGCACGGCCTCTCCGACCAGCCGTTTCTTCTCGCCGAGCGGGCGGTTTTCGTACTTCGCGAAGAGCGCGTCGACCGTCTCCCACATCGGGGTATCGACAACACCCGGTGCGATGCTGTTCACGTTGATGCCATGCTTGGCGAGCCCCAGCGCGGCTGATTGCGTATAGCTGATCACGGCGGCTTTGGTCGCGCAATAGTGGGAAACTAGCGCCTCGCCGCGACGCCCGGCCTGCGACGACATGTTCACGATTTTGCCGCCACGGCCCTGCTCCACCATGCGAAGCGCCACGAGTTGCATCAGGAAGAACATGCCCTTCACGTTGACCGAGAAGAGGCGGTCGAAGATGTCCCAGGATTCGTCGAGGATCGGGCGCATGTCGAAGAGCGCCGCGTTATTGAAGAGGATGTCGATGCCGCCGAATTTATCGACGGTGCTGGAGACAATGCGCTCCAGGTCTTCGCGCTTCGTGACGTCCGCCTTCAAAGCCAGCACGCGTCCCGCACTCTCAGGGAAACGCTGCGCCAACTCGGCTTCGTCTTTCAGATCGACGACGACAACTTTCGCGCCTTCGTCCAGAAATCGTTTCGTGACCGCTTCGCCAATCCCGCTTGCCGCACCCGTCACGATTGCTACCTTGTCCTGCAGTCTCACGGCTGTCTCCGGTTTGTCTCTGATTCGCTTGCTTGAATTGCACAGTTAAAACGCGTCACAGTGAGCGAACGCTCTTTGCGCGATCAATTGCTCTCTGTTTGGTCGAATGATCGGTGAGGCGTGAGGCGGTGTCAAGGCACGCCGTCATGTTTCGATGCTGCGGCGCGCAAAGCACCTCAAAACTGCGGGAAAACCCCAACCGGCGCGGGTTTGCGGGATATCTGAGGACGTCACCAAAGAGCCTTGGACAGGCTTTTGTAATACGTCAGCGGATGCAAAACGGAGTGATACGTTATATCATCGCGGTCGACTTGAACGGTCGTCTCACCTTTGCGGCAACCGAGCAGAACAAGAACACGACACACATTGTTAGCCTCAACTCACCTTCATTCCAGGAACCACCATGAGCAAACTTGCCGCTGCCGTCCTGACCTGCGCCGCCCTTTTATATGCCAGCTTTTACGGCGCAGCCACCGCACAGACGGCGGCCACGGGCGTGGTGCCGGTGGTCGCGGCAGAGAATTTCTATGGCGATGTCGTGCGTCAGCTCGGCGGCAACCATGTTCAGGTGACGAGCATCCTGAGCAACCCCGATGAAGATCCGCATCTGTTCGAAGCCAGCCCGAAGACCGCGCGCGCGTTGCAGAACGCGGTGCTTGTCGTGTATAACGGCGCCGACTACGATCCGTGGATGGACAAGCTGCTGTCGGCATCGAAGGAAAAGGGGCGCACGACCATCGTCGCGGCGCAACTGATGGGCAGGAAATCCGGCGATAATCCGCATCTCTGGTACGACCCGGCGACCATGCCGACCGTGGCGAAAGCGGTGAGTCAGTATTTGGTGCAGGCGGACCCGGCGCACAAGGCTGACTACGACGCGCGTCTCGCGACTTTCCTGGCGTCGGTGAAACCGATCGACGAGAAGGTCGCCGCGCTTAAAAGCCAATACAAGGGCGTACCCGTGACGGCGACGGAGCCGGTGTTCGGTTATATGTCGGATGCGATCGGCCTCGACATGCGCAACAATCGTTTCCAGCTTGCCGCGATGAACGACACGGAACCGAGCGCAACGGATATCGCCGCGTTCGAAAAGGATCTGCGCGAGCGTCGCGTGCACGTGCTGATTTATAACAGCCAGGCGACGGAAGCACTCACGAAACGCATGTTGAAAGTGGCCCACGATTCACACGTGCCGAGCATCAGCGTCACCGAGACGCTGCCCGCCGGCAAGACCTTCCAGACATGGATGACGTCGCAGCTCGACGCGTTGTCGGTTGCGCTGCAGGGAAAGACACAATGACGGGATGTGGCAATAGAAGGATTGAAACGTGCGCGCTTTCGGGCGCGTTGCAATGACGGCTCCGGACGCGGGTTCAGCGCGCGTTAAAGCCGGCGCGCTGGAAGTCGAGCATGTCGCGCTCGAGCTCGGCGGACGGTCGATCCTGAAGGACGCCAGCTTCAGCGTTGCGGCGGGTGAGTTTATCGGTGTGCTGGGTCCGAACGGCGCCGGCAAGACCACGTTGATGCGCGCAATGCTGGGGTTGCTGCCGTTATCGAAGGGAACGATTCGCGTGAACGGCGCAGCGGTCGTCCGCGGTAATCCGTCAGTGGGCTACATGCCGCAAACGCGGAGCGGTCTTGCCGGCCGGCATCTGCGCGGCCGCGATTTCGTCGCGATGGCCGCCGATGGTCATCGCTGGGGCTTGCCACGCGCGAGCGCCGCAGCGCGTGCCGATGTCGACCGTGTACTCGATCTGGTCGGCGGACGCGCACTCGCCACGCGGCCGTTGTCCGAGTTGTCGGGGGGCGAACGGCAGCGTTTGCTGCTTGCACAATGCCTGCTCGGCGACCCGAAACTCCTCCTCCTCGATGAACCCCTGATCAGTCTCGATCCACGTCATCAAACGGGCGTGGTCGATCTCGTGCGCAGCGTGCAGCGTGAACTCGGCATTACCGTGCTGTTCTCCGCGCACGAACTGAATCCGCTGCTGAACTCTATCGACCGTGTGCTGTATCTCGGCAATGGGCGCGCCGCGCTCGGTACGATCGATGAAGTCATCACGAAGCCGGTTTTATCGCAGCTATATGGATCGCCCATCGATGTGATGCGCGTGAACGGCCGTATCTTCGTGATGGCCGGCGACGTGGAGGTCGACAAGCTCGATCACGCGCACGAGGACGGTCCCGACGGCCATTCTCATTCCCACGATCACGATCATGATCACGGCCATAGCCATGGTCATCACCACACCGGAAAGCATTCCCACGATGTTTGAATACGAGTTCATGCAGAACGCCTTCGCGGCGTCAGGGATTGTCGCGGTGCTGGCGGGCGTGGTCGGCTACTTCCTTGTGTTGCGCGGCCAGACCTTCGCGGGGCACGCGTTATCTCACGTGGGTTTCACCGGCGCGACCGGCGCCGTGCTGGTCGGCATGTCGCCGCTCTGGGGCATGATCGGCTTCACGCTGGCGGCCGGTATCGGCATGGGCGCGCTCGGCGAAAAGCTGACGGGACGCGATGTCGCTATCGGCGTGATCCTGACGTTGTCGCTCGGTTTCGGCTTGCTGTTCCTGCACTTCTTCACCGCGTATGCCAGCCAGGCGACTGCGCTGCTGTTCGGCAATGTGCTTGGCGTGAGTCATGAAACGCTGGTGGTGCTTGCCGGGCTTGCAGTGGTCAGCCTTGGCGCGCTCGCGATCATCATGCGGCCGTTATTGTTCGCTTCGCTGCAACCGGAACTGGCCGAAGCCAAAGGGGTATCGCTGCGCCTCGTGTCCATCCTGTTTCTCGCGATCACGGCGCTGGCGGTGGCGGCATCGACGCAGATAGTGGGCGTATTGCTCGTCTTCGCGCTGATGGTGGGACCGGCGGCGGCGGCGCAGAATGTCGCGACGCGGTTGTCGACCGGCGTGCTGCTCTCGGCAGTTTTCGCGCTGGTGCAGGCGTGGTTGGGATTGACGCTGGCGTATTACACCGACTGGCCGACGAGCTTCTGGATCACGATCCTGGCGGCAGGGGTGTATGGGTTGAGTTTGTTGGGGCGGAAATGAACCAGAAGCGAAAGCGCATCAAGCGCTTTCGTCCCAGACACACTCTCAAGCGCACAAGGTCCGCGCATGAAACGCAATATGCTCGCCAACAAACGTCGAGATGAAGTAATACCCGTGGTCATAACCTTCATGCCTGCGCACCGTCACTTCCTGCCCTGCCGCCTTCGCCGCCGCTTCGAATAACTCCGGATGCAACTGCGCTGCGAGGAAGTTATCGGCGAGACCCTGGTCGATCAAAATCCCCGCTTCAAATTTCGATGCCACCGTCTTCACCAGTTCGCTCGCGTCATACTGCTTCCACGTTTCCCGGTCTTCACCCAGATAACCTGAAAACGCCTTCACGCCCCAAGGGCATTGCGAGGGCGCGGCGATCGGCGCAAACGCGGACACCGACTTATAAATGTCCGGGTTCTTCAGCGCGAGAACTAACGCACCGTGACCACCCATCGAGTGGCCGAAAATGCCAAGCCGATCCTCGCGCACCGGCAATTCAGCAAGCACCGTCGCCAGCAGATCCTGCGTCACATACGCGTACATTCGATAGTGCCGCGCCCACGGTTCCTGCGTGGCATCGACGTAAAATCCCGCACCCACGCCGAAGTCCCACGCCGCGCTTTCGTTCGGCACGCCCGCGCCGCGCGGGCTCGTATCCGGCGCGATCAGCGCAATGCCATGCTCAGCCGCGTAACGCTGCGCGCCGGCCTTGATCGGAAAGGTCTCTTCCGTACAAGTGAGACCCGCGAGATAAAACAACGCGGGCACTTTCCCCGTCGACGCCTCGGCCGGCAAGAACACCGAGAATCGCATCGGCAAGCCGATCGATTGCGAGTCGTGTTTGTAGGTTCGCTGCACGCCGCCGCAGCACCGATGCTCTTCCACAAGTTCCAGCATTGCTTCACCTCTTCTTTTTTTTGCCAAGGCAGCGCACCATCTGCGGCGCGTCACCTCAGCTTGCGCGTAGCGTCTTAATACAGCACCACCGAGCGGATCGATTCGCCTTTCTTCATCAGGTCGAAACCTTCGTTGATGCGTTCCAGCGGCAGCGTGTGCGTGATCAGGTCATCGATATTGATCTTGCCTTCCATGTACCAGTCGACAATCTTCGGCACATCGGTGCGCCCACGTGCACCACCGAACGCCGAGCCTTTCCACTCACGCCCCGTGACCAGCTGAAACGGCCGTGTGCTGATCTCTTCGCCCGCTGCCGCCACGCCGATGATGAACGACTGGCCCCAGCCCTTGTGCGTGCATTCCAGCGCCTGACGCATCACCTTCGTATTGCCGATACATTCGAACGAATAGTCCGCGCCGCCATCAGTCAATTGCACGATGTGATCGACCACATTCGGCACGTCATTCGGGTTGATGAAGTGCGTCATGCCGAACTTCTTCGCCAGCTCAACGCGACGCGGATTGATGTCGACGCCGATGATCTTGTCGGCCCCGACCATCTTCGCGCCCTGGATCACGTTCAAGCCAATGCCGCCCAGCCCGAACACCACCACGTTCGCACCGGCTTCGACCTTCGCTGAATACACGACCGCGCCCACGCCTGTCGTCACGCCGCAGCCGATATAGCAAATCTTGTCGAAGGGCGCATCTTCACGCACTTTCGCCACCGCTATTTCCGGCACGACGATGTAGTTCGAAAACGTCGACGTCCCCATGTAATGGAACAACGGCTTCCCGCCGATGGAAAAGCGCGATGTCGCATCCGGCATCAAGCCGCGGCCTTGCGTCGAACGGATGGCCTGGCACAGATTGGTCTTGCGCGACAGGCAGAACTTGCACTGGCGGCACTCGGGCGTATAGAGCGGAATGACGTGATCACCCTTCCTCAGCGTGCCCACGCCCGGGCCGACATCGACCACGATACCCGCGCCTTCATGGCCGAGAATTGCCGGGAAGATACCTTCCGGATCCGCGCCCGAGAGCGTGTAGTAATCGGTGTGGCAAATGCCGGTCGCCTTCACTTCGATCAGCACTTCACCGGCGCGCGGCCCTTCGAGATCCACTTCCTCGATGGTGAGCGGCTTTCCGGCTTCCCATGCAATGGCGGCTTTGGTTTTCATATGAGGCTCCTTTCGTTGATCGTAGATCGTAGATTCAAACCGACCGGCAGGCGATACATTAAGGGACGACGTTCAGTACTTCGTAGCATGCGCCCATGGTGTGATAGTCGACCTTGCCGGCCGGGCTTTTTTCGTTGCTGTATTTCGTGTTGTCGCGGGCGAGTATGCGGTACCACGCGCCCCATTTGTGATCGACGAAATGGTCCCAGCTATACGCCCAGAGGCGCTCGTAATCGTTCCAGTACCGCGTTGCCGCGGCCGTGTCGGCGGCTTGATCGGCTTTCCCGGCTTTCCCGGCTTGATCGGCGAGCAGCGCGGCGGCGGCCATCGACTCGGCCTGGACCCAGAAGTACTTGTCCTCGTCGTAGAAATCGCCCTTGATGTCGAAGCCGTAAACCATCCCGCCGTGCTCTTGGTCCCACGACAAATCCATCGCGCGATCGAACAATTCCCGTGCGCGCGCGACGTGCCATGGATCCGGACGATGCCGGTCCAGAATCAGCAGCAGCTTGGCCCATTCCGTCTGATGGCCCGGCTGGAATCCCCACGGCCGGAAGATGTTCGTCTTGTCGCCCTTGTTGTAGTCCCAATCGACCGACCAGTCCGGCTTGTAGTGCTCCCAGACCAGACCACCGGCGAGCGTCGCCTGACGATTCACCATGTTGTCCGCCAGCAGCGCGGCGCGGTCCAGATAACGCACATCCTGCGACGCTTCGAACGCGGCGAGCATCGCTTCGCAAGCATGCATGTTGGCGTTTTGTCCGCGATAGTCCGACACCACCCAGTCCGCGCTTGCCTCATCTTTGTAGAGGCCGTGTGCCGCGTCCCAGAAGTGCGTTTCCATCAGGTCCCAGGTTTCTTCCAGGTACCCGCGCGCTTCTTCAAAGCCTGCTTCCAGCGCCTTCGCGTACGCCAGCACAACGAACGCGAGGCCGTAGCAATGGTTGGTTGCATCGGTGACATCGCGGCCGTTGAGCGTCCAGGCATACCCGCCGGTCTGCGGATTCCGATGGAACTCGCGCAAATATTCAATGCCATGCAGCACGCCGCCGCGATACTCATCGAGGCCGAAGTGCTTGAACGCCATCGCATAGTTAAAAACGAAGCGCGTGCTCGACACCAAATGCCGCGACTTGCGGTCGTAGATCGTGCCGTCGTCCTTGTAGAAATGATAGAAACCGCCCGCTGGGTCCATGCAGTGCGGGTGATAAAACGTCATGGTCCGCAATGCATGATCGAGCAGGAACTCACGCGAGCGAAAGTCGGGATAGTCAGGATGTGAAGTCGGGGACGTGTTTGGGTCGGACATATTTCGTATGAGATCGTCTTACTATTTCGTGAATTCGCGCGGACTCGCCAGGGCGAGCGTAAGTGTAAGCGGAGGCCGAAACGCTGCGTTAAAACGCGCTCGCGTTGCCCAGAAAAAGTAAGCGATAAAAACGGGTTGCGACGGGTTTACCCGCTGCCCGCGCCGCGCCCCCGGAAAAGAGACTATGCGGCGCGGCAGATAACCATCATAACCACGCGTCGTATCCGGACGCCTTGCCGGGCGCGACGCAAATCGTCGTTCGCCCGCCAGCCATGGCTTCACGGCGCCAGACGCGATATTAAGGCACGCGCGGCATATCAACATGGCTAAGGGGGCCATACGCCAACGTCGACTTGTTCTCGCTTTTTACGCCACGTACCTTGAATAACCAATTCGAGGGACACACTCGGATCAACGCAAGCAACTTGCATGGGCCGGCGTAGCGCTAAATCCGGTCAACATTGGAGACAAAGACGACATGGCATCCCCCCAAGTTCACCCGTGCGACGAGCGGTTACCCGCCGCCCAGTTGCTTACGCTAGGCATACAACACGTACTCGTCATGTACGCAGGCGCCGTCGCGGTCCCGCTGATTTTGGGCGCCGCGCTCAAGCTGCCGAAAGACCAGATCGCGTTCCTCATCAGCGCCGACCTTTTCTCGTGCGGCGTCGCCACGCTGATCCAGACATTGGGCCTCTGGATCTTCGGCATCCGCTTGCCGGTGATCATGGGCTGCACGTTCGCCGCCGTCGGCCCGATGGTCGCCATCGGCACGAATCCGGGACTTGGCCTTCTCGATATCTTCGGTGCGACGATTGCGGCGGGTATCGTGGGGATTCTCATCGCGCCAATGATCGGAAAGTTGCTGCGATTCTTTCCGCCCGTCGTGGTCGGCACCGTGATCGCGGTGATCGGTTTGTCGCTGATGGGCGTGGGCATCAACTGGGCAGCCGGTGGTGTCGGAAATCCTGAATACGGCAATCCGGTGTACCTGCTGCTGGCGCTTGTCGTGCTCACCCTGATCCTGATGATCAACAAGTTTGCACGCGGGTTTATCGCGAATATTTCGGTGTTGCTCGGCATCGTGGCGGGGTTCGGGATTGCCATGTCGCTTGGACGCGTCGACCTCAACGGCGTGACAAGCGCGCCGTGGGTCGGCATCGTGCTGCCGTTTCACTTCGGCCTGCCGCACTTCGACCCGCTTTCCATCGCAACCATGATCATCGTCATGTTCGTGACGTTCATCGAATCGACGGGCATGTTCCTGGCCGTCGGCGACATGGTCGAGCGTCCCGTCGCTCAGGATGCACTGGTGCGCGGCCTAAGAGTCGATGGATTGGGCACGCTGATCGGCGGGATCTTCAACTCGTTTCCGCATACGTCGTTCTCGCAGAACGTCGGGCTGATTGGCGTCACGGGCGTGAAGAGCCGCTTCGTGTGTGCGACCGGCGGCGTGATCCTCGTCGCGCTCGGGCTGTTTCCGAAGATGGCGCAGGTGGTGGCGTCGGTGCCACCGTTCGTGCTTGGCGGCGCGGGCATTGTCATGTTCGGCATGGTCGCGGCGAACGGAATCAAAGTGTTGTCGAAGGTCGACTTCGTGAAGAACCACCACAACCTGTTTATCGTCGCGGTGAGTATTGGCCTGGGACTCGTGCCGGTCGTCGCGCCAAAGTTCTTCTCGCAGTTGCCGCATGCGCTGGAACCCATTCTTCATAGCGGGATCTTGCTGGCGTCGGTGTCGGCGGTGCTGTTGAATATCGTGTTCAACGGCGTGAGGAAAGAACGCGATGCGACCTGCGCAATCCGTCATGCCGGAAGGGATTTTGACGGCACGGCGAAGGTGAAGCACTGAGGGAGTTCGCGCTGGACTGAGAGAGATAAAATAGCCGCAATAAAAAAACCGCAGCCCCAAAAGGCTGCGGTTTTCAACATCTGAAGCACGTAAAACTTTATCCCGCCGAACCCACCGTCTTCCCGTCGGCATCGACCTGCGGTTTTGCTGCCGGCACCAGATGCTGCACCGGCACCAGCTTCGCTGGACCTGCCGAACCCGTCGACGAAGCCGAGCTGACCGTCGTACCCGAAGCGGCAGGAGCAGCCGCCGTCGGCGTACCGATATCGCGATAATCCGGCATCGCATCGGAAGGACGTGGCTGATCGCCTGCATGCTCGACCCAGCCGCCACCCAGCTCACGATACAAATCGACAAGGTTCGTCGCCCGGTTCAGCCGCGCCGTAATCAGCAACTGCTGCGCCGTGTACAGGTTCGTCTGAGCCGTCAGCACGGCGAGATAGTTGTCCACACCGTTTCGATACCGCATATCCGACAGCTCCAGCCCGCGAGCCTGCGACCTCACATACGACTCGAGCGCCTTGATCTGCTCGTCATACGTACCGCGCGCGGCCAGCCCGTCCGCCACTTCGCGGAACGCCGTCTGGATCGCCTTCTCGTAATTCGCGATCTCGATGCGCTTCTGGATCTGAGCCAGATCCAGGTTGGCCAGGTTCGCGCCGCCCTCGAAAATCGGAATCGAGATTTGCGGTGCGAACGACCACGCCGCCGAACCCGGCTTGAACAACGTGCCAAGCGAAGGCGCCAAGGTTCCGAAGCTACCCGTCAGCGAAATCTTCGGGAAGAACGCCGCACGCGCCGCGCCGATGTTCGCGTTCGCCGCGAGCAACGTATGCTCCGCCGACACAATATCCGGACGTCGTGTCAGCAGGTCTGAAGGCAGACCGGCGGGGATATCGGCGAGCAGTTGCTGGCTGTCGAGCGGCATGCCCGGCGCCAAATCTGCCGGCAACGGCTCACCAATCAGCAGCACCAGCGCATTCTCGGCCTGCGCCCGCAGACGCAATTGCGACTGCAGATTAGAAGCCGCCTGCTGCAGGATGCCCTCGGACTGAGTCACGTCGAGTTCGGTGCCTACGCCGTTATCGAACTGCAGCTTCGTGATCCGATAAGACTCTTGTGCCGTCTTCAACGTGTTACGCGTGACGGCGAGCTGATCGTCATCCGACAGCATGGTCAGGTACTGGTCGGCGACTTGCGACACCAGCGAGATTTCTGCCGCCTTGCGTGTTTCCGCCAGCGCGAAATACTGCTCGAGCGCTTGATCCTTCAAGCTCTGGATCCGCCCGAAGAAGTCGATTTCCCAGGACGCATTCACGCCCACCGAATACTGGTTCGAGATGGTCTGCCCGAAGAACGACAGATCCTTAGGCGTGCGCTGCTTCGTCTGCGACCCGACTGCATCGAGCGTGGGCAGCAACTCCGCACGCGTGATCTGATACTGCGAGCGTGCCGCTGCCACATTGAGCATGGACACACGCAGGTCGCGGTTGTTCTTCAGCGCGATTGCAACGATCTGCTGCAAGCGTGTATCGACGAAGAAATCGCGCCAGCCGATATCCACCGCCGGCTTTACCTGCGCCGAAGCGCTCGGCGAAACCGACGATGCCCCGTCCGGTTGCTTGTCATACACGCCGCCCGTCGGGAACGTCTGGTCGACGGGCGCCGCCGGGCGCACGTACTTCGGCGCCATCGTGCAGCCAGCCGCAAAAAGCGCGACCGCTGCTGCCATCAAGGAGTGTTTTAGCATCTCAATGTCCTTCCTTGGCCGGGGTCGCCGTGCCGCCATGACCATCAGTGCCACCGTTACCGCCGTTGTCACCGTTGCTTCCGCCGCCGTGTTCATGCTGCGGCGTACCCTTGTCGTGGCTGATCTTGCTGATCACGACGAAGAACATCGGGATCATGAAAATTGCCAGGAAGGTCGCCGTCAACATCCCGCCGATCACGCCCGTACCAATGGCGTGCTGGCTGGCTGAACCCGCGCCGTTACTGACCGCAAGCGGCAACACGCCGAGAATGAACGCCAGCGACGTCATCAGAATCGGGCGCAACCGCTGGCGCGCCGCTTCCATTGCCGCTTCAATCGTGGTCCTGCCCTGACTGCGCAGATCGCGGGCGAATTCCACAATCAAAATGGCGTTCTTCGCCGACAACCCCACCGTCGTCAACAAGCCGACCTGGAAGAACACGTCGTTTTCCAGCCCGCGCAGCGTGGCGGCCAACAGCGCCCCCAAGATACCGAGCGGCACGACCATGATCACCGAGAACGGAATCGACCAGCTTTCATACAACGCGGCAAGACACAAGAACACGACGAGGATCGAGATGCCGTACAAGATCGGCGCCTGCGAACCCGACTGGCGTTCCTGCAGCGACAAGCCCGTCCATTCGTAGCCAATACCCGCCGGCAACTTTGCCGCGATCGCTTCGATCGCCTGCATGGCCTGACCCGTCGACTTGCCCGGAGCAGCCGCACCCTGGATTTCCACTGCGGAAATACCGTTGTAGCGCTCAAGCTTCGGCGAACCGTAGATCCATTCGCCTGTGCCGAATGCGCCGAACGGGACCATCGCGCCGGCCGTATTGCGCACGTACCACTTGTTCAGGTCTTCCGGGTTCATGCGGAACTGCGCGTCGCCCTGTACGTAGACCTTCTTGATCCGGTTATCGACGTCCAGGAAGTTGTTCACGTACGACGATGCCCAGGCGATCGAGAACACGTTGTCGATGGTCGCCGGCGACAGGCCCAGCGCATTCGCCTTCTCGCGGTCCACGTTCACCTTGAACTGCGGCGTGTCGTTCAGGCCGTTAGGACGAACCTGCGCGAGCGTCGGGTCCTTCGCAGCCATGCCGAGCAGCATGTTGCGCGCTTCCATCAGCTTCGCGTGACCAAGACCCGAGCGATCTTCCAACTCGAAGTCGAAGCCTGATGCCGTACCCAGTTCCGGAATGGACGGCGGATTGACCGGGAAGATCAACGCGTCCTTATAGCCGGCGAAGTGCCCGAACATGCGTCCGACGAGCGCGCCGACCTTCTGGTCCGCGCGCTGCCGCAACCCGTAGTCCTTCATCCGCACGAACACGAGACCCGAGTTCTGGCCGCGGCCCGCGAAGCTGAAGCCGTTCACGGTAAAGACCGCTTCGACAATGTCCTTCTGGTCAGTCAGCAGCCAGTTGGTGACATCGGCGAGAACCTTGGCCGTGCGCTCTTGCGTCGAACCTGCCGGCGCCTGGACGAGCACGAACATCGTGCCCTGGTCTTCATCAGGCAAGAACGACTTCGGCAGGCGGACAAACAGGAAACCCACCGCGACGATCACCACGAGATAGATGATCAGCCAGCGGCCCGAGCGCTTGATCACGTGCTCCACACCGCTGTGATACTTGTCCTGACTCTTGGCGAACGTGCGGTTGAACCAGCCGAAGAAACCCTTCTTCTCGTCGTGGTGACCCTTCTCGATTGGCTTAAGGAGCGTCGCGCACAATGCCGGCGTCAAGATCAACGCGGTCAGCACGGACAAGATCATGGCCGCGACGATGGTCAGCGAGAACTGCCGATAAATCGCGCCTACCGAACCGCCCGAGAACGCCACCGGCACGAACACGGCCGACAGCACGAGCGCCACGCCGACCAGCGCGCCCGTAATCTGGTCCATTGCCTTGCGGGTGGCATCCCTTGGGGAGAGTCCCTCCTCGGCCATCACCCGCTCGACGTTTTCCACCACCACGATTGCATCGTCCACCAGCAAGCCGATGGCAAGCACCAGCCCGAACATGGAGAGCGTATTGATGGAGAAACCCACCAGCCCCATGACCGCGAACGTACCCAACAACACGACCGGCACGGCGATGGTCGGAATCAGCGTGGCTCGCAGGTTCTGCAGGAACAGGTACATCACCAGGAACACCAGCACGATCCCTTCGATCAGCGTCTTGACCACTTCTTCAATAGACAGCTTCACGAACGGCGTGGTGTCGTACGGATAATTCACGACGAGACCCGGCGGGAAATACTTCGACAAGTCGTCGATCTTCTGGCGCACCAGTTTCGCCGTGTTCAGCGCGTTGGCGCCCGTGGCAAGCTGGATACCGAAGCCAGCGGTCGGCTGACCGTTGTATTTCGTGTCGAAGTTATAGTTCTCACCGCCCAGCTCGATGCGCGACACGTCCTTCAGCCGCACTTGCGAGCCGTCCTGATTCACCTTCAGCAGGATGTTGCCGAACTGCTCAGGCGTTTGCAGCAGCGTGGCTTCCGTAATGGTTGCCTGCAGCATCTGGCCCGGCACTGCCGGCGTACCGCCAAGACCGCCGCCGGCCACCTGCACGTTCTGCGCAGCAACCGCGTTCGTCACATCGATTGGCGTCAACGCGTAGTTGTTCAGCTTGGTTGCATCGAGCCAGATCCGCATGGCGAATTGCGAGCCGAACAACGTCACCGTGCCCACGCCGTCGATACGGCTGATCGGATCTTCGACCTTCGACGCCACGTAGTTGGCGAGGTCGTAACGACCCATGCTGCCGTCGGTGGAGACGAACGCCATCACCATCAAGAAGCTGCTGCTCGACTTCGTCACCTTGGAGCCAAGCTGCTGAACGGCTTGCGGCAAGAGCGGCGTGGCGAGCTGCAGCTTGTTCTGCACCTGCACCTGCGCGATGTCCGGATTCGTTCCGGCCGCGAAGGTCAGCGTAATGGTGGCCGTGCCGGAGTCATCACTGGTGGAAGACAGGTACAGCAAGTGATCGAGGCCGCTCATCTGCTGCTCGATCACCTGCGTTACCGTGTTTTCCACCGTGCTGGCGGACGCACCCGGGTACGTAGCACTGATCTGAATGGCCGGAGGAGCAATGGTCGGATACTGCGCGACCGGCAAGGTAAAGATCGAAGCGATCCCCGCCAGCATCAGAATAATGGCGATCACCCACGCAAAAATCGGGCGATCGATAAAGAACTTTGCCATGAAACAGGCTCCCTTTTATTGCGCCTGATTACGCGCCTGATGCCGCGGATGCGGGTGCCGGATTGCTCGAAGCCGCCGCGCCGCTGGCGCCAGCATCCGCTGCCGCCGGAGCCGCACCGGAAGCTGCACCCGGAGCCGCGCCCGGAGCACCGGATGCCGGTTGAGCCGCCTGAGCCGGAAGCTGTGCGTCGACAGCCTTCACGGTCGTACCCGGGCGCGCTTTTTCCGTACCCTGCACGATCACGCGATCGCCCGCGTTCAAGCCGCTATCCACGACCCACTTGTCGCCGTAAGTACCCGACGTCACCAGCTGGCGCAATGCCACCTTGTTGTCCGGACCGACCACCAGCGCCGTCGGCTGGCCCTTCTGGTCATGCGTCACGCCGACTTGCGGGACCACCAGCGCCTTGTCGTTCACGCCTTCGTCAATACGGGCGCGCACGAACATGCCCGGCAGCAGCACGCGGTCCTTGTTCGGGAAAATCGCGCGCACGGTGACCGAACCCGTACCCTGGTCCACGCTTACATCGGAGAATTGCAACTTGCCCGGTTCCGTATATGTACGGCCGTCTTCCAGGATCAGCGTGACCTTGGCTGCGTTAACGCCGCTGGTCTGCAAGCGGCCTTCCTGAATGTCACGGCGAAGCTTCAGGCCGTCCACGCTCGATTGCGTCAGGTCGACATAAACCGGATCGAGTTGTTGAATCGTCGTGAGCAACGTGGCGGCGCTAGCCTGCACGTAAGCGCCCGGCGTGACTTGCGACAAACCCGTGCGGCCCGTGATAGGCGACACTACATCCGTGTAACCCAGGTTGATCTGCGCAGTGTCGACAGCAGCCTTGCCCGACGCGACGTCGGCTACGGCCTGACCTTGAGTCGCCACGGCGTTGTCGTAGTCCTGCTTGCTGACTGCATTCGCCGCCACGAGGATCTTGTAGCGCGCCGCCTGGGCGTTCTGCGTGACCACGTTGGCCTGCGCCTTGGCGAGCGTTGCCTTCGCCGTATTCAAAGCCGCGATGTACGGTGCCGGATCAATCTTGTAGAGCCGCTGGCCCGCTTTCACTTCCGCGCCTTCTGTGAATTCACGACGCAGCACGATGCCGTCGACCCGTGCACGAACCTGGGCGACGAGGAATGCGCTCGTGCGGCCCGGCAGTTCGCTCACGACAGGAACGGTGGTGGGCTGGATGGTGACGACCCCGACTTCGGGTGTCTGGGGCGGCGGTGCTGCTGGTTTTTGTCCGCAGGCTGCAAGAATCACGGCAGCCGTCGCGGCACTGATTAAGCGGAATGGAACCCGTTCGACGCGCATGGAGCGACCTCTGTCAAAGACTGAGATTGAAATAAATAAGTGCGCGGCCCCTTCTACGGGCGGGCCGCTACGAGCGCCTGGAGACGCTTACCAGTAGCCAATGGGCGCAAAAACCAGTGCCCCGACTTTTCGTTCGTCCGCTGCGCCTGGAGCCGTCTCTGAGGACGGCTACCGCTGACAACAGCCTTGGGAGGGCCACGCGGACGGACGGCGGATTGAAAGCTGTGTCGGATATTAACCGGTCAGTGCTACTTGGGCTATCGTTGGACGGATGGTATTGTATATACATTCATGAACGAACGTAAAAGAGACGATCGTACGTGAACAAGAGCAGTGCGAGGGGATTCGTCTCGAAGGGCTGGCGAGCGATGAACAAAAGCATGACGTCGCTGCAGTGCAATGTAAGACGGCGGTAAAACGATCGCCGGCAGGCAAGCTGGAACCCACGAACCAATGGTCAGACGAACCAAGGAAGAAGCGGCAGAAACGCGCAATAGTATTCTCGATGCAGCCGAGCGGGTGTTCTTCGAGAAAGGCGTTTCGCGCACCACGCTGGCGGACATCGCGCTGGAAGCCGGTGTCACGCGCGGCGCAATCTATTGGCATTTTGCGAACAAGGGCGATCTGTTCACGGCCATGTTCGACCGCAGCCTGTTGCCGCTCGACGAACTGGTCGAAGCGACACTCGACACCAAGGAGGCCGACCCGCTCGGCCGGATCCGTGACATCTTCATCTGGTGCATGCGCAATATCGCGCTCGACGAGCAGCGCCGGCGCGTGTTCGACATCCTGTTCCTGAAGTGCGAATTCGTGGAAGACATGGGGCCGGTGCGCGAGCGGCATCAAACGAACATGCGCGAGGGGAAGGAGAAGATCGAGCGCGGACTGCGCAACGCAGTCGATAAAGGCCAGTTGCCGGCCATGCTCGATACGCATCACGCCACTACTATCCTGCACGCGCTCTTCACCGGCATTCTTTACGATTCCCTGATCTGGCCGGAGAGCATCGACCTCAAGAACGATGCGGAACGCCTGATCGATTCCTGTTTCGACGTCATGCGCTACAGCCCCCACATGCTGCTGCGCACTGGCGAACCCTCGTAGTTATCGAAGACCGTATCGCTGCGCGAGGAACAGGAATATAGCCACGCAGCAGACCATCGCGGCCCATGCCCAGGCGGGCAAGCTGTGTGGATGCGGATGACGAGGCGCGTGACCCGGCAAGCGGTGCCGCAAGACGCCGCCAATAGCGTCGGCCGTTGCCGCCGCGCGGGATTTTTGTGCTGCGGGGGCGCCGTGACGCGCGAACGCCGCCGACATGCTGATCGGCCGCAAGAACACATGGCGACGCGAGACCGCGGGTGGTTCGGGCACAACCGCGGACGGTTGGCCATGCTTTGCGCGCACGACTTCGCAGAATTCGATAAAAAAATCGTCGGCGACTTGACGCAGCGAATTTTCTATCTGGCGTGGCGGCAAACCTGCAAGCGGCCCGGTTAGCGTCGCCCAGACGGTGTATTCAATCCACGTCGATGCGCCGTTCGAATCCGGAATCAGCGCCACCGCTATTTGTCCGCGCAACGACCCCACGCCTTCACCGCGCGCCTTGAAACTGAGGGTTTGCGCGTCGACATCGCCGGAATGGCCGTCGTGGCGCGGCAAACGGGTGGCATCGGCTACATGTGCGCGGATCGCGTAATGCGCCCGCAGCGCGCCGAGCGGCACCGTCAGCCTCAGCGTGTATTCGCCACCGGCAAGACGCACCAGCGATTCGCAGTTATCGATACTCGCGCGCACCAGCGCAAGATCACCCAACGCCTCGCGCACCTGAGCGGGTTCGAGGGGGATGCGTAAGGCGTCGGCTACTTCCATCGGGCCCTCCCAAAATGTCGACCCGCGTTGGCGCTGTCGACCAGAGTTGGCGCTTTAGCGCTTACTTTGGTCCCATGCGCTTATGCTGGTCCCACGCAATTCGCATGGCGCCCATTGTTTTAATATTTGACCTGGCGTTTCAACAATTCAGGCACCAGCGGTTTCGTCGATACGATCCACTCGCGACGGATAAAACGCCAGATAACTTTTAATTTTCTCGACGCCTGCTTTAGGCTGCTCGTAACTCCAGACGGCATTTTCGATAGGACCGTCTTCCGTCAGCAGATGGTAGTACGTTGCGTCGCCCTTGTATGGGCAATGCGAGGTGTGCGTGGATTTCGACATGCGCGCCATGTTGACATCGGCACGTGGGAAATAGTGCACCGGATCGTGGCCTGTTTCGATCAGGGTCAGGGCCGCATGCGTGTCGGCGAACGTCACGCCCTGATGAATGACGCGATGACGACGCGTATTCAACGAAATTTCAATGTGATGGGTGTCGGTGCTCATCGCGCGCTCCCGGTACCAGGAAATACGAAACCGCCGCCCTCGCGTATGGAGCAGCGACATAAAAAAACCACGGGTTTTCCGGGACCCGTGGCTTTCATTATGAGACAACTTCGGGGTGCTTGTGCAAGCCCCCGCTATCGACTTTGGTACCTGCGCCACACTCTGGACCACATTTAAATCAGCGCCGCAATCCTTCGTTTCATATGCGGTTTTGCGTACTGTGGTTCATAGCGCGCCGTGGTCGATTTAATGTGTTTGAACGCTTACTGCATGGACCAATGGAAATCCGCTTTGGCCTTGCCGTTGCCGGCGACCGTCACCCCTTGCTTCTTTTCTGAATCCTTGTACTTGGCATAAACCGTGTAGTGGCCCGGCGCCAGCTTCACCAGCATGTAAGGTCCCATGGCGTCGGTCTTGAGCACCTCCGCGTTCTTCGCGTCAGTAATCCGCACGTGGACGTCAGAGAGATAGTCCGATGTCGGCCCCGTGAAGCGCAACGAGAGCGGCCAATGCGCCTGTTCGCGAATCAGCGCATGCGATTCGTCCAGTCCCACGCCGCCGGACGTGAATGACACGTCGCCCTGTGTTTGAACCTGCGGCAGCCCGCCGCCGTTCGTATTGCCGGCGCTGCTCATGTCGCTCGTGCCCCCGCCCGCGGTCTGGGCGAACGCGCCGCCCGCCATGCCGAACGTCATCGCAGCCGCTAGCACGGCAATGGCCGCCTTCCTGCCGGCTGACCGCTGATGTTTAGTTAACGAACTTACGTTTGCTTCAGTCATTGCTTCAATCGCTGCTTTAGTCGTCTTGGTCATCGTGATCAGCTCCTTATGGACTTCAGACGCCTTCATCGGCGTTCCGCTTTTCCCGCCGTCCAGCACTCAACGTTTTGGGCGGTCGGGCCAAGCGGCTTGGGAGAGAAGCCATGAGCACGGTTCGTGCCTGCATCCCACCCTATTTTTCGGACGGCGCCGGTGCTTGCTTCATACCGCGCGCCGCCCTGCTTCTTTTTGCATCGGCCGATGTTTACGTCATGTGGCAATCAACCCAAATCCACTGGCACGAAGATCTGCGCGTCGTCACGTTGGATCAGTAACGCGATGCTGTCGCCAGCGTGAGCCACCATCGTCTTCAATTGCTGCACGCTCGTCACCGGCTGGCCGTTGACCGCCAGGATCACATCGCCGGCCTGGATGCCCGCGCTTTCCGCCGCGCCGCCCGCCTGTTGCACGAGCAAACCGCGTGACAGCGAAGCGCTTTGCTTCTCTTCAGGCGTCAGCGGCCGGACCGCGACACCCAGCCGTGCATCTTGCGATGCCGAGTCGCCCTGGTCCGCACCCTTGCCCGTGCTCGCGGTCTTGGCGTCGGACAACGTGCCCACGGTCACGCTCAGGTCCTTCGTGGCCTTATCGCGCCAGACCTGCACTTTAGTCGTGGTTCCCGGCGCGAGCGCCGCCACCTGCGACGGCAATGCGTTCGAGTCCGCAACTGGCTGTCCGTCGACTGAAAGAATCACGTCGCCGGGCTGGAGACCGGCCTTCGCTGCCGGACCGCCTGCTTCAACCGAACTCACCAGCGCGCCGTTCGGGCTTTGCAAGCCGAATGACTTCGCGAGCGTCTGGTCCATGCCCTGCACGGTCACGCCAAGACGGCCGCGATCCACATGACCGGTCTTCACCAGCGCGTCTTTCACCTTCATGGCTTCGTTGATCGGGATTGCGAACGAAAGTCCCTGGAAGCCGCCGGTTTGCGAATAGATCATGGAATTGATGCCGATCACTTCGCCTTGCAGGTTGAAGAGCGGGCCGCCCGAGTTACCCGGATTCACCGGCACGTCGGTCTGGATGAACGGCGTGTAATTCTCGTTCGGCAACGAGCGCGATTTCGCGCTGATGATGCCGGAGGTCACGGTGTTATCGAAACCGTAAGGCGAGCCGATGGCGACCACCCACTGCCCGACCTTGCTGCCGTTCGGATCGCCAATCTTGACGATGGGCAGGTTCTTCGCGTCGATCTTCAGCACGGCGACATCCGATTGCTTGTCGGCGCCAACCACCTTCGCGCGATATTCGCGTTTATCCGTGGTCTTGACCGTGACGACGTTCGCACCATCGACCACGTGTGCGTTCGTCAGGATGTAACCGTCGCTGCTCACGATGAAACCTGAACCCAGGCTTTCGCTGGGGGTATCGGCGGCGTTCTGGCCGTCGTTTCCGCCCATGCCGGGCACGCCATTACCGTAGAAATGCTTGAAGAACTGATAGAACGGATCGCTCGGATCGATCGGCAATTGCGGATTGCCACCGTTCGCGCCGCCGTTCATCCCGCCGTTCATGCCATTACGGCGCGACGCGGTCTTCACCACGTGTTTCGCGCTGATATTGACGACCGCCGGGCCGTAAGTTTCAACCAGGCCGGAGAAATCCGGGATACCGGTCTTGGCAGCGGCTTCGGCGGGCATCATCGCGGCTTGGGCCGGCGCAATGACTTGCGGTGCCGGCACGTTGCGGTTGCCCGCTACGTAACCCGCCGACAGGGCAACCACAACGGCTATCGCAATGGCGCTGCGGGAAATGATCTTCGCTTTCATCGTGTGCTCCTCGGGGATGCGCTTCAGGATGAAACGAAGAGTACGAGGCGCCGCTTAAAGGGTACTTAAAGCGCCTTTTAAAGCCGATTTGAATTGAATAGCGACCAGTAAACCGCCGCTTTTCGATTCGACAAGCGACACTTTCGCGTCATGCTGCATGGCGATCCGGCGCACGATTGCAAGGCCAAGACCGCTGCCCGCGACGTCGGTGCGCGCCCGGCTGGAACCCGGTCCTACCCGATAAAACCGGTCAAACACACGCTCGCGTTCATCGGCGGGAATTCCGGGGCCCGTATCCGCTATTTCCACTGTGGGATCGCCGCCTTCCAACCGCAGGCAGACGTCCACGCGGCCGCCGCTCGGCGTGTATTTGGTGGCGTTATCGATGAGATTGTTGAACATCACGCGCAACGCATTGGCGTCGCCGGAGATGGTCGCGGGTTCGCTCGCTTCAATGCCGAGGTCAACACCGCGCTGTTGCGCCACCAGCACGGATGCGCCCACGCATTCGTCCAGCAACGCGTGCAGATCTACCGGCTTGGTCTCGCTCTTGCCGTCAGGCTCCGAGCGCGCGAGCGCCAGCAGTTGCTCAGCCAGACGCGTGGCACGGGTGATGCCGGCTTGCAAATCGTCGAGCGCTTCCTTGCGCGACTCGTCGTCCTTCGCGCGCGCCACCAGTTGCGACTGGATCTGCACGGCGGCAAGCGGCGTGCGAAGTTCGTGGGCCGCGTCGGCGACGAAAGCCTTTTGCGTATCGAGCGCAGTCGCGAGACGCGCGAGCAGCGCGTTCAACGCGCGCACGACGGGCACGACTTCTTCGGGCAAGCGATTATCGGGAAGCGGTTCCAGCGCCTCAGGATGACGCGTGTCGAGCGCGCGCGTCACGCGTTGCAACGGCGTCAGCCCTCGTCCGACGATGATCCATATGGCGAGACCGAGCAGCGGCAACAGCACCACAAGCGGCCACAAGGTTCGCCACGCAACGCCCGCTGCCAGACGGTTACGGATGGATAACGGCTGCGCAAGCTGGACGACGTTATCGCCAACAATGGCGCTGTACACGCGCCATACACCGCGCGGCGTGGATTCGGTGGAAAAGCCCAGTTCTGCGTGCGGCGCCAGCGGTACGCGCGGGTGCGAGTAATACATGAGCACGCCGTTGCGGTTCCAGATCTGGATCACGACGCCTTCATCGCTATCGCTGCGCGATTGCAGCACGGACGAAAACGGCTCCGACGGCAACGCGGCCGCGATCTGTTCCAGTTGATAGTCAAACAGTTCGTTCGCTTCGGCCAATGCCTGACGGTAGATCAGCCAGCCCGCAAACCCCACGCCGACGATCACCAGTGCCAGCAGCCAGACCAGCAATTGGCGTCGAATGGAATGCATCAGGCTTCCTTCGACACCATGTAACCGAGTCCACGGACATTGCGGATAAGGTCGGGGCCAAGCTTTTTGCGCAGCGAATGGATATAGACCTCGACCGTGTTGCTGCCGATTTCCTCGCCCCAGCCGTAGATCTTTTCCTCAAGCTGACTCTTCGATAACACCGCGCCCGGGCGTGCCATCAACGCTTCGAGCAGCGCGAATTCGCGCGCCGACAGGGCAACGGCGTTGCCCTCCAGCGTGACCTGGTGGCCCACCGGGTCGAGCGTTAATGTGCCGTGGCGGATCAGCGAATCACCGCGGCCGGCGTGGCGGCGAATCAGGGCGCGCATGCGCGCGCCCAGTTCGTCGAGGTCGAAGGGTTTAACGAGGTAGTCGTCGGCGCCGGCGTCCAGTCCTTTAACACGGTCGGCAATGGAGTCGCGGGCGGTGACGATCAGTACAGGCAGTGCGTTGCCTTTTGCTCGCAGGCTTTTAAGTACGTCGAGGCCGTCGCGTTTCGGCAGTCCCAGGTCCAGCAGCATGAGATCGTAAGGTTCGCCGCCGACCGCGGTCAGCGCAGCTTCGCCGTCCTGTACCCAGTCCACCGCGAATCCGTCGCTGCGCAGCGCCTTGCGGACGCCTTCCGCAATCATTCTGTCGTCTTCTACCAGTAGGATTCGCATCGCTTTGGGTCACGGCTAGTCTTGGCTTTGCAGCCCGGACGATCATTCTAGCCGGGACGAGTTAACGCGGGCTTAAAAGGGCCTTAAGACAAGGGGGCGCCGCAAGGGGACGCCATCAATGTTCAACGCCCCGCGCTAAACCCGTCGAAGAACGCCCGCGCATTCACCTCCAGCGTATCGATGTGATATCCGCCTTCCTGCACGATCAGCGTCGGCAATTTCAGTGCGCCAACTTGACGGCCCAGCTTGCCGAAACCCTCGGTACTGACTGCGACCATCGATTGAGGATCTTCCTTATAGATGTCGAAGCCGAGCGCCAGCACTAAAACGTCGGGCTGGAAACGCGCAAGCACGCGTGCGGCGGTATCGAGGGAATCGAAAAACACCTCCTCCGGCGAACCATGCGGCATCGGCAGATTCACGTTGTAACCCTCGCCCGCCGCCTCGCCGCGCTCGTCGTCAAAGCCTGCTACAGCCGGATAGAAGTTCGTCGGATCGCCGTGAATGGAGACATACAGCACGTCGCTGCGATCATAGAAAATTTCCTGTACGCCCTGACCGTGATGCATGTCGGTGTCCAGGATGGCGACGCGGCCGAACTTAGCACGCAACGCCTGCGCCGCGATAGCCGCGTTGTTCAGGTAGCAGAAACCACCCGCCGCTTCGGCGCGCGCATGATGCCCCGGCGGCCGGCATAACGCGTACGCCTCGCGTGCGCCGTCCAGGATCGCGTTCGCCCCGCCAAGCGCGCTTTGCGCCGACCAGTAAGCAGATTCGTAGGTATCGGGGCCGACCGGGCAACTGCCATCGGCGAGATAACGGGCTGCCTGCCCAAGCACGCCACGCAGCGGATTGTTCTCGCGGACATACACATTCGACATCACTTCGTCGCCCCATTCAGCGGGCATCTTTTTCCACTCGCGATGCGCTTCCTCAAGGAAGCGCAAGTAGTTCATGCCATGCACGGCGGCAAACGGCGCGGCGCCGAAGTCGGCGGGTTCGCGGACATCGAAACCCATTGCCTTCGACGCCTCGACCAGCCGCAATGCGCGCTCAGGAATCTCCTGAGGCGTGCGCATCTGACCGCGAGAAAGATAGGTCCTCGGATAATGCTTGAGTTGCGAAGGGTGAAAGTAAGTCAGCATTGACCGTTCCTTTTTATGCTTCAACCGTCGCGCCAATCATCGCGCGCGCCAGTACTGCATTGATCAAGACATTCGCGCCGCACGTCACGTCTTCGGGGAGCGCGTCCTCGGCTTCGTTGTGCGACAGGCCGTCCACGCACGGGATGAAAACCATGGCCGTGGGCACGTGCCGCGCGAGGTGGATGGCGTCGTGGCCCGCGCCGCTCACAATGCGCTCGTAGGCATAGCCGAGGCATTTCGTGGCTTCTTCCACGAGATGGACGCAACCGGAATCAAACGGCGTCGCAGGGCTTTTCCAGTAAGTTGAGATGCCAGCTTCGAGTCCTCTATGCGCGGCGATCTTGCTGAATGCCACGCGCACTTCGTGCTCCATCGCGTCGATTTTTGTATCGTCGGGATGACGCAGGTCGACAGTGAACGCAACGCGCCCCGCAATGGTGTTGCGCGATGAATTCGGCACGTCCACCTGACCGATCGTAACCAGACCGAGCGGCGCGAAACGTTGCGCGATAGCTTCAAGTTCAAGCGCCATTGCCGCGCTCGCAAATAACGCATCTTTCCGATACGGCATCGGCGTCGTACCGGCGTGCGCGGCAACGCCCGTGACTTCGACATCAAGCCAGCGGATCGCCTGACCGCCGGTGACAACGCCAATCGGATTGCCATGGCTCTCCAAAATCGGCCCCTGTTCGATATGCGCTTCGAAATACGAATCGACGTGTTGCACGCCGAGGCCGCGTGTTCCCGCGCAACCGATCTGCTTCAAGGCTTCCTTCAACGTCACGCCTTCCGCGTCCTTCGTTTTCAGCGCAGTGTCCAGCGGCGCGGCGCCGACAAACACCGCCGACCCAAGCATGGCCGGTGTAAAACGCGCGCCTTCTTCGTTCGTCCACGAAACGATCTCGATGGGCTTCTCCGTCGCCACGCCATGATCGTTCAACGTACGCACCACTTCGAGCGCGGCAAGAACACCATAGACGCCATCGAAGCGACCGCCTTCCGGCTGCGTATCCAGATGACTGCCGATCAGCACGGGCTTCGCCTTCGCATCGGAGCCTTCACGACGCGCAAACAGATTGCCGACTTCATCGGTACGCACGGACATTGCCGCTTCACGGCACCACGTGGCGAAGAGCTCGCGAGCGCGCCGGTCTTCCTCCGACAACGCAAGGCGACGTACGCCGCCTTTGGGCGTCGCGCCGATTTTCGCCATGGTCATCAAGCTTGCCCACAAGCGCGGGCCATCGATTTTCAACATGCTTCGTTATCCTTTGATTCAGCGAGTAGCCAGCGCTTCCGGAGCATCGGCGCGACGATGTTTCAGTGCGTCAAGCGCGACGATCGACAGCAGCGAGATCCCGGCGAGGCACGTATAAAACACCGCCAGCGGCCACCATTGCCCAATGAATTTGTGTGCAAGCCAGGTGCCCACGAGCGGCGTCAAACCGCCCGCGATCGCGCCGCAGACCTGATACGAAATCGAAATCGCCGAGTACCGCACACGTACCGGGAACACGCCGCTGACAAATCCCGCGATGACCGAATAGAAGCTCGCCATGCAGACGACGGCAATCGCGATGCCGATAATCATCGACACCATGTTGCCGCTTTGCACGAGGATAAACATGGGATACGGCGAGATCATCGCGCACAGCGCCGTGAGCTTCAGGAAGCGCGCGCCGCCAATCTTTTCCGCGATCCACGCGGCCAGCGGCTGCGTGAGGAACTGGATGATCGCAACCGCAAACAGGCAATCGAGGATCAGCGATTTCGTCACGCCGACATACTGCGTGGTGTAGGAAATCATGAACGTGTTGGTGAAATACACGCCGGCAATACCAATCGTATTCGCGCCGATGCAAAACGCGACCAGCGCGCCCGACGTGCGGAACACTTCGGCAATCGGCAATTCAACCGTGCGCTGGGACAACTTCTCGCGCTCGAATTCCGGCGACTCGTTCACGCCCATCCGAATCAGGATGCCGACCACGAGCAACACCGCGCTGATCAGGAACGGCAGGCGCCAGCCCCACGCGATGAATTCGTCATGCGGCATGGATGTCACCGCGCGGAACGCGATCAGCGACAGGATCAGCCCGGCCGGACTGCCGAGTTGTGCGAACGATGCGAAAAACGTCCGGCGTCCTTTCGGCGCATGTTCGGCCGCCATCAACACCGCGCCGCCCCATTCGCCGCCGACCGCAATGCCTTGCACCACGCGCAGCAACACGAGCAACACCGGCGCGAGCAGTCCGACCTTCGAATAAGCGGGCAGCAAGCCGACGCAGACGGTGGCCACGCCCATCATCATCAGCGTGGTCATCAGCGCTTTCTTGCGGCCGATCTTGTCACCGAGATGCCCGAAGATCAATCCGCCCAGCGGCCGCGCGAAGAATCCGACGGCGAACGTGGCGAATGACGCCATCGTGCTGATGAACGGGTCATGCGACGGGAAATACAGCTCGCCAAAAACAAGCGCGGCGGCGGTGGCGTAGATGTAGAAGTCGTACCACTCGATCATCGTGCCGATAAAAGCAGCGGTCGCCGCGCGTACGGGCTGGCGAGTCGAACTGGATGCTGGGGTCACGTTGGCTCCTGATTCGCTTGTTTGCTTGTTTTATTGCACTGGTCAGCGTGTTTTATCGCCAGCCATAAAACATTAGTCCAATTTCGAATTATTATTCGCCGTATAAATTTGGCTAATACCTAGGACTTTCCACTATGGCTCAACGGCGTGTCGACATCGCGCGGTTCCTGAACGACCGGCTCGACTGGAACCTGCTGCGGACCTTCCTGGTGATCATGCAGGAGCGCAGCGTGAGCCGCGCCGCCGCGCGCCTGCACCTCACGCAACCGGCGGTGAGCCAGGCGCTCAAGCGACTGGAAGACACGCTTGGGCGCAACCTGATCCAGCGCCGCGGCCCGCACTTCGAGCCCACGCACGCGGGGGAAGAGGTCTACCGCATCGCGAGCGATATCTACGGCCACATGTCGCGGCTCGAAACCGAGCTCGATGATCGCAGCGAAGACATTACCGGTTCGATCCGGCTGCTGACCGTGAGCCGCATCGATTCAGGCGTGTACGACGAGTTTCTCGCCGAATTCCACCGGATGTATCCGCGTATCGACTTGCATATCGAGGTGATGCGTTCGTCGGACATCATTTCGTCGCTGCTGCAAAAAACTGCGACCGCAGGGCTCAGTTTGTGCCGCACGCCCATCGATAAACTCGAGCAGCGGTGTTTCCTGCGCCAGCGATATGCCATTTTTTGTGGCCGGCATCATCGCTTGTTTGGACGGCACGGGCTGACCATGGACGATCTGCTCGCGGAGAACTTCGTGTCGTTCACGAGCGATCAGATTGGCGACAGCTTGTCGCCGCTCACCGTCTTTCGCGACCAGCGCGGGTTCACGGGCCGGATCGTGGCGGCATCGCCGAGTCTGGACGAAGTACGGCGGCTGATCTTCGCGGGGTACGGCATTGGCTGCCTGCCTGAACACATTGTCCGCGACGACCTCACGCAACAGCGCCTGTGGCGATTGCCGCCGGAAGAGGGTCTGGCAGACGTCGACGTCGACCTGCTGTGGCATCGCGGGCGCAAGATGAACGCTGCGGAGCAGGCGTTTCTCGATGGCATGGAGCGCACGATGCAGCGTTATTCGTTGCCCGAACGACTAGCGCCGCGATGAGCCTCAAACGCTGAGCCTCGAACGCAGGACTTCGCACCCGCCGCCGCCTGAAATCCCGCAAACGTCAAACCGTAAGCAGAACCCCCATACAATACGCGCACCGCTTGGGGCGCCCTCGCCCTGCAATCCGCAAAAATCGCACGACATCACCTCATCACGATCCGATCACATGTATACAGCAGCCTTTCTGAACAGGAAAAATCCACTCTCCAAACGTTGGCGCGCAGCCGCGACCCTGGTCCTGGCCGCAGCAACTTTCACCTTCGCGGTGAACGCGCCCGTCGAAGCGCGCGGCGGTAACGGCGGCGGTTCAAGGACGGAAGCACAGAAACCCACGCCGAAGCGCGCAGCGGCGAAGAAGTCGAAGGGCGTCCAGCGCGTCGCCGTTCCAAAGGTGCCGGCCGGCCCGCTGCCAGCTACCGTCATGGCGGCGCTTGCACGTGCCCACGTGCCGCTTTCATCGATGAGCGTAGTGGTCGAACGGATCGGCGGCGGCGGCGTGCCCCTCGTCGCGATCAACGCCACCGAGCCGATGATGCCCGCGTCCACCATGAAGCTGGTGACGACCTACTCGGGCTTGTCGTTATTGGGTCCGGATTACCGCTGGAAAACCACGGCCTACGCCGACGGTGAAGTCGATGCAAACGGTGTCCTTCACGGCAACCTGTATATCCAGGGCACGGGCGATCCGAAGCTCGTGCCGGAAGAACTGATCGACCTGGTGGACCAGATTCGCCACAACGGCATCACGGGTATCGACGGCGCGCTGGTGCTGGACAAACGCTACTTCGACACCTCCACGCGCAACCTCCCCGCCTTCGACGCCGACGAAACCGCGCCGTACAACGTCGGCCCGGATCCGCTGCTGTACGCGTTCAAGTCGCTGTCGTTCACGCTGACGCCGAACTCGGACGGACAAGTTTCTATCGATGTCCTGCCGCAACTCGCGCAGTTGCAAATCGACAACGAATTGAAGGTCACGCGCGGCGCTTGCGCGGGCTCGCTACCGGCGGCGTCGCCGAGCGTGGCGCAAACCACGGGCGGTTTTGTGCAGGCGTCGTTTATCGGCGACTATCCGCTTCGATGCGGCCCGCGCACCATCAACGTCGCCGCGCTCGATCACTCCACCTTCTTCGCCGGCGGCTTCCTCGCGCTGTGGAAACAGGCGGGCGGCACGTTCAACGGCACCACGCGCGAAGGCCCGACGCCGGTCAGCGCGCGGCTCGTCGGCACGCATCGCAGCCCGGTGCTGTCGGACATTGTTCGCGACATCAACAAGTTCAGCAACAACGTGATGGCACGCAACTTGTTCCTGACCATCGGCGCCGCGATGGGCAAACCGCCCGCGACGACCCAGAAATCAGCGGCGGCAATTGAAGCGTTCCTCCATCGCAGCGCCCTGCCCATGACCGGCCTTTACCTCGATAACGGCTCGGGCCTGTCACGCGAAGAACACATCACGGCGCAATCGCTCGCCGACCTGCTGGTGGCGGCGAATTCGAGCCCGGTGGCGCAGGTGTTCATCGAGTCGCTGCCGATTGCAGGCGTGGACGGCACCATGCGCAACCGGCTCACGAACGCGGGCGCGGGCGGGAATGCCCACATCAAGACGGGTACGTTGCGCGACGTGCGGGCTATCGCCGGCTACGTGGGCGCGGAGAACGGCGAAAGCTATGTCGTGGTGAGCTTTATCAACGATCCGCGTTCCGAAGCGGCGCGGGCAGCGCATGACGCGTTGCTCGAGTGGGTGTATGAAGGCGCGCGTCGCACGGGCGCGACGGACTGAACCGGTTCCGTAGCGACCTAGAACCCGAGGATGCGCGCTCTGCAAGCACAGGCAAACCCTCGTAGGAAAGAGTCTCAAATCCTCTTAAAGATTCGGTAAGCTATCGCCACGATTGGCCGACGACACGCATTGTCCGCAGTGCTTGTCGTTTGAAGGTTCGAAGCCAACGCCCAAGCGGAAAGCCAGCCGAAAGCAACCTCGACGCGGCGTGCAGACCACATGACCAGATAAACGAGGAACGAGGAGATGAAGTCAATGAAACCCGCCCTGACGAAACCCGCCGCGCGTCAACCGCGCTGGCTGCTCGCCGTGCAGACAGCCACTGCATGCGCCGCGTTTGCCCTGCTGGCTGCATGCGGCGGCAGCGACAACAACAATAACAACACGCCTGCGGGCGGTCTGAAACTGCAAGTAGTGTCGTTTGGCGACAGTCTCTCCGACGTCGGCACTTATGCGCCGGTCGCAGCGGCAAACTTCGGCGGCGGGCGTTTCACGACGAATCCCGGCCAGATCTGGACCCAGAACGTGGCGCAGTATTACGGCGACACGCTGACACCAGCGAACACCGGCGGCTTCGGTATCCCGCTTTCGCCGGCCAGCGGTTTGGGTTACGCGCAAGGCGGCTCACGCGTGACGCTGCAGCCTGGCGTTGGCCATGCCACGCCGGGCACGGCCAACGCCGACTTCTCGCAAGCCACGACGATCCCGATCAACGATCAGGTCACGCAGTACATCGGCTCGCATGGCTCGTTCAACGCCAACCAGCTCGTGCTGGTGAACGGCGGCGCCAACGACATCTTCTACAACCTCGCCGTGGCGCAAGCCACAGCCGCGGGCATCCAGGCCCAGCTCGCCGCGGGCGCCATCACGCCGGCGCAAGCGCAGGCAGCGGGCACGGCGGCAACGACTGCCGCGACGACCGCCATCAGCCAGGCGGCAATCGACCTGGCGACGCTGGTTGGCCGGGTGCTGCAATCCGGTGCGACGCACGTGGTGGTGTCGGCGGTTCCTGATATTGGCGGAGCGCCTGAAGGGTTGGCGAGCGCCGATAAAGGGGTGACCTTCTCGCAAGTGACGCAGTTGTTCAACGGCACGCTGAAGGGCGCGCTGCAGCAGTCGGGCTTGTTGTCGAAAGTGATTTACGTCGATGCCTACACCTGGGTCGACGGCATCCAGGCGAACTTCCAGGCGAACGGCTTCACGGTATCGAATACGGGCACGGCCTGTAATCTCGCCGCGATGACCGCCGCTGCGACCAAGCTCGGCGAGCCGGACCCGTCGGCATTCGCTACGTCACTGTTCTGCTCACCGCAAACCTACACGGTGGCCGGCGCGGACCAGACGTACATGTACGCGGATACGGTCCACCCGACGACGCATCTGCACGCACTGTTCTCCACGTTCGTGGAGCAGCAGATTGCTGCGAGCGGACTGGGGAAATAAACGCGGCTGGATAGCGGGATAAGCTGATGAAGTCAAAACGCCCGGTCGATGAAGACCGGGCGTTTTGCATTTTGGGCTTCCAAGGATACATGCGTGGGTTGCAAAAGGTTGCATTATGAGCCACAATGCACCTTCGTCTTCGGGAGGCATTCATCATGGCTGTGGCACTCAAACTATCGGACGAACTGGTCGAGATTGCGAAGCCGCATGCGGCGGCAAAACATCGCTCGGTTCCAAAACAAATTGAGCATTGGGCACGACTCGGAAAAGCGGTTGAAGAGAACCCTGAGCTTCCCGTCCAGTTCATCCAGGACACGCTCCTCGCTGTCGAAGAAGCCAAGGCAGGTCAGCTTGCGGAATATCAGTTCTCTTCGTGATGACGCGGAAAATTCTCGCGACCCCAACCTTCGGTAGAGCCGCAAAGAAACTGCATGTTCGCGACAAGAAGATTGTGGAAGATGCAATTCGTGAAGTCTTGGGGGCGCCCGATATCGGCGTCGCAAAAAAGGGCGACTTAGCGGGCGTTTTCGTCCACAAATTCAAGCTCAACAAACAAGAGGTTTTGCTGTCGTATCAGTTGTCGTCGACAGAGTTGGTGCTTTTGAGCTTGGGTTCTCACGAAAACTTCTACCGCGACCTCAAGCGATAGAAGACCACGGAAAATATTGCGATTCGTCACTGTCAGGCAACGAGCACTGCCTCGACCCATGATCGCAAGGCTTTAGCTGATCGTGCCTGAAGCATCGCTAGCCAGCCGCGCCCCTACTCCTGCTCTTCAAACGCCGCAGCCGCGCGCCCTAACCGGTCGTTCACCGCGTTCCATTCCGCCGATACGGGCAGCGTCTCGATCAAAATCCTTTCGACATCAGCGCAATCGAGCGCGCGCAGCAGACCGTACAACTCGCGTGCATAGCTCCGCGGATCATCGGGCGCGGCAACAAAATGCACGTTCGGCGAGTCCGCCCATCGACCAGCACTCGAGGCGCGCGCAACCAGCGCCAGCTTCTTGCCGCCACTCGACGGATGCGCCGCGAGCAACGGTTCCAGCGCCGGGAACGGCAACAAGCTAAGCGGTGTGCGCGGCGCGTAATGCGCTTTCAGCGTGCCGGAAGCGCGTGGCGCGCTGGCGTCGGTGCCATCCGGCAAACGCGGCATCACACCCAGCACATCCGCAATTTCCAGCGGACTCACATGACCCGGCCGCAGCAACGCGGGAAAGCCCCGCGATAAATCAATAATCGTCGATTCGATACCCACCTTCGCCGCCCCGCCATCGAGCACATGCACGCTAGTGCCGAATTCATCGCGGACGTGCTGCGCCGTGGTCGGACTGACATGCCCAAACCGGTTCGCCGATGGCCCCGCCACGCCGCCATGACCATCGCGCAACGCGCTGAAGGCGGTGAGCAGCGCCTGCGCGACCGGATGCGACGGGCAGCGAATAGCCACTGAATCCTGCCCGCCGCTGACCGCCGCCGGCACGTGCGCGGCGCGCTTGAGGATCAGCGTGAGCGGGCCGGGCCAGAAGGCATCGATCAGTGTTTGCGCATCGGGGACAAGGGATTCGACCCAGTACGCCGGATCGCTGCCGGGTGCGAGATGCACGATCACCGGATGATTCGACGGCCGCCCTTTTGCCGCATAGATCCGGGCGATAGCCTCGGGATTCCCGGCATCGCCACCCAGTCCGTAGACGGTTTCAGTCGGAAACGCGACGAGTTGCCCGGCGTCGAGCAGCGCCGCCGCCTCCTGGATCCGCGCGACCGTGGGCGCTTCAAAAGTCATCGGGGTCAATCCAGCGCAATGTGCAGCATGCGCGCGCAATCACGCGCCGCCGTGCGCACTTCTTCCAGCGTCGCGCCGGTGAAATTCACGTGACCCATCTTGCGGCCGGCCCGCGCCTCTTCCTTGCCGTACAGATGCAACCGCGCGGTCGGCAACGCGATCACGTCGTGCCACGGCGGCGTGCGCGCTTTCGTGCCTTCGAACCAGATATCGCCGAGGATATTCAGCATCGCGGCCGGCGAATGCTGGCGCGTGTCGCCCAGCGGCATGCCGGTCATCGCGCGGACTTGCTGCTCGAATTGACTGGTGGCGCAGGCATCGACGGTGTAATGACCGGAATTGTGCGGACGCGGCGCCATTTCGTTGGCGATCAGCGTGCCGTCTTCCAAGATGAAAAATTCCACGCACAGCACGCCGATGTAATCGAGCTTCGCGGCAATCGTCAGCGCGGCGTCCTGAGCCTGGGCAACAAGCGCAGGCGACGCGTCCGGCGCGGGCACCACGGTCTTGGCCAGAATGCCGTTGACGTGCTGGTTCTGCGCGAGCGGAAAAACAGCCGACTTCCCGTCGCCGGCACGCGCGATCAGCACCGACACCTCGAACTTCAACTGCATGCGCTTTTCGAGCACGCAAGGCACGCCTGCGAGCGATCCATACGCGGTGCGCACTTCATCGACATTGCGCACGCTCGTCTGGCCCTTGCCGTCGTAGCCCAGCCGCGCCGTCTTCAGGATGCCCGGCAACACGGCGGCGATCTGTTCATCGCTCAAAGCGGCCAGCGCTTCCGGCGACTCGATCACCACATGCGGTGCCACCGGCACGCCCGCACTCGCGATAAACCGCTTCTCCGCCACGCGATCCTGCGCGATCGCGACACATCGGCCGGCGGGACTCACGAAGGTGGTTTTCGCGAGGAAATCGAGACTGGCGGACGGCACGTTCTCGAATTCCGTCGATACCGCCGCGCACAAGCGTGCGAGTTCGGTGAGCGCGGCGGGGTCGTCGTACGTGGCGCGGATATGTTTATCGGCGACGGAACCCGCCGGGCTCGTCTCGTCCGGATCGAGGACCGCCACGCGATAGCCCATCGATTGCGCGGCGAAACAGAACATGCGGCCGAGCTGGCCGCCGCCGACCATGCCGAGCCATGCGCCCGGCTGGATGGGAGAACTGGGTTGGGTATGTGCGTTCATCTTGTGGGGTCGGTCAGTCGGTCTCGGGCCGGGAAAAGTGCCGGAGGTGTTACGTGAAACTGCTGCGTTGCATTTAGAGCGGCGGGAGGACCATCGCGTGCGCCGCACTGTTCTGGCGCGCGCGGAACGCCGCGAGTTTGTCAGCGTAGGCCGCTTGAGTGACAGCGAGCACGGAGACGGCGAACAACGCCGCGTTCGCCGCGCCCGCCTCGCCGATAGCAAACGTCGCGACCGGCACGCCCTTGGGCATCTGCACGATCGAATGCAACGAGTCCACGCCCTTCAGATATTTACTCGATACCGGCACGCCCAGCACCGGCAACGTAGTTTTGGCAGCGAGCATGCCCGGCAGATGCGCCGCGCCGCCCGCGCCGGCGATGATCGCCACGAGGCCGCGCTCACGCGCGCTTTCGGCGTAGGCAAACATTTCGTCGGGCATGCGGTGCGCCGATATCACCTTTGCCTCGTAAGGCACGCCGAATTCCTGCAGGATCGCGACCGCGTTTTTCATCACGTCCCAGTCGGAACTGGAACCCATCAACACGCCGATCAACGGTGTGTCATGCGTGTGGGCGGCGGCGGTCTGGACTTCGCTCATCGTGCTGCATTCCTTTGGGGTGAACAGGCCTTCGGCGGCCTTTTTCGAGTGATCTGGATTGGTAGCTTGCGGGCGGTGCAGGGTCTGTTGCCTTCGTACGCTGACTGCCGGCAGTTTTTGCTGTCATCTAAAGCGCGGCCAAGCCGCCGGAACCGCCCGCATAAGCGAAGCGGCGTCGCGCGCCGGCCCGGCCGCGTGAAACTTTACGCCAGCGACTGCCCGGTCAACCGTTGCAGCGCTTCTTCGTACTTTTCGGCTGTTTTCGCGATCACATCATCCGGCAACTTCGGCGCCGGGGGCGTTTTTCCCCACGATTGCGTTTCGAGCCAGTCGCGCACGAATTGTTTATCGAAGGAAGGCGGGTTCGTGCCCACCTGATACCCGTCCGCCGGCCAGAAGCGCGACGAATCCGCCGTCAGCACTTCGTCCATCAGGAATAGTTCGCCGCGGTTATCGAGGCCGAATTCGAACTTCGTATCCGCGATGATGATGCCGCGCGTCGCCGCATACTCGGCTGCTTCCTTGTACAACTTGATCGAAATCTCGCGGATGGTCGCCGAGAGCTCCGTGCCAATCCGGCGTTCCATCTCATCGTAGGTGATGTTTTCGTCGTGATGGCCCATTTCCGCCTTCGCCGCCGGCGTGAAGATCGGCTCGGGCAGCTTTTCGGCGTTCTTCAGGCCCGGCGGCAATTCCACGCCGCACACCGAACCCGTTGCCTGATAGTCCTTCCAGCCGCTGCCGGCCAGATAACCCCGCACGACCGCTTCCACCAGGATCGGCTCGAGGCGCTTCACCACGACGGCGCGGCCCTTGACCTGATCGGCTTCATCGGCTGCGACAACCGTTGCCGGATCAATGCCCGTATTGTGATTCGGCACGATGTGCGAGAGCTTCGCGAACCAGAAATCGGCCATCTGGTTCAGGACGCGGCCCTTGTTCGGAATAGGCTCGCCCATGATCACGTCGAACGCGGAGAGGCGGTCGGTGGTAACGATCAGGAGTTGATCTCGGCCGACTGCGTAGTTGTCGCGGACCTTGCCGCGCCCAAGCAGGGGCAACGATTTCAGCGTGGATTCGTACAGCGGGGAATGTGAGGTGGACATCGTCATCTACCGGAAAAGTGCCGCAAATCAGGCTGAGAGAAAAAACCAACACGCCGTTCCCCGGAATTGCGGGAACGGCGGTTCGTGTCGGCTGGCCTTGGGATACGCCCTGGGCCAGCCTTTGCATTCATTCTGCGGTTTGATACCCGGCGCAAACCGGGCGACAAGCGCGACTCATCGCTATTGTAAACGCGTCGGGCGGATGGCCCGGTTTTGGTTCATCGACGGTGAGGCTGCAGTGAAAACCTGCTCGCCACGCCGTCGAGGATGGCCATCTCAAAAAAAATCGTCCAGCGGGCCGTGTAAACGCTCCGCCTGCGCGATAAACCTTAAAACGGATCGCCCACGCGCACGATCTTCATCGCGTTCGTTCCGCCGGCCTGGCCCATTGGCTCGCCAACCGTCAACACGACCATATCCCCACGAGCGGCATATCCCTTCGATACCACCACTTCCAGCGCCTGCTGAAGCGCAACATCGCGATCGGTGTTCGTATCGAGGTGCAGCGACGTCACGTTCCGATAAAGCGCCATCGTCCGCTCGCTGCCAATGCGCGGCGTCAGCGCGAAGATTGGCACGTGCGACCAATGCCGCGACATCCACAACGCCGTTGCGCCGGACTCGGTCAAGGCAACAATCGCCTTCGCGCCCAGGTGGTAAGCGGTGAACAACGCGCCCATCGCGATGGATTGATCGATCCGCGTGAACGTGCGGTCGAGGAAATCCTTGTCCAGTTCGCTCTGTTCGGACTTCTCGGCTTCCAGGCAAATGGCCGCCATTGTCTCGATGGTCGTCACCGGATACTTACCCGCCGCCGTTTCCGCCGACAACATCACTGCATCCGTACCGTCGAGCACGGCATTCGCCACGTCGGATACTTCAGCACGCGTAGGCACGGGCGCGTGGATCATCGACTCCATCATCTGGGTCGCCGTAATCACGAACTTGTTCGACTCGCGCGCCATCCGGATCATGCGTTTTTGCAGCGCCGGCACAGCCGCATTGCCCACTTCCACGGCCAGATCACCACGCGCGACCATGATGCCGTCGGACGCATCAAGAATGCCCTGCAACGCCGGAATGGCTTCCGCGCGCTCGATCTTCGCGATCATCTTCGGCTTGATGCCGTAAGGCGCGCCCGCGATATTCGCCAGTTGCCGCGCCATCTCCATGTCAGTGGCGTTCTTCGGAAACGATACCGCCACGAAGTCCGCACCCAGCGACATCGCCGTCTTGATGTCCTCCATGTCCTTCTCGGTCAACGCCGGCGCCGTCAGGCCACCGCCCTGCCGGTTGATGCCCTTGTTGTTCGACAGGTCACCGCCCACTTTCACCGTGGTATGAATCTCTTCGCCAATCACGCGGACCACGTCGAGCACGATCAGCCCGTCGTTCAGCAACAGCACGTCGCCGTTGCGCAGGTCGCGCGGCAGATCCGGGTAATCCAGGCCAACCCGTTCGTCATTGCCCAATTCACAACGAGCATCGAGGATGAACGAATTGCCCGCGATCAACGTGACCTTGCCGTTTTCGAACTTGCCGACGCGAATCTTCGGGCCTTGCAGATCCGCCATCAACGCGACTTCGCGACCGCATTGCTTGGCGGCATCGCGAACGTATTGCGCGCGCTGGCGATGATCGTCGGCCGTGCCGTGCGAGAAGTTGAAGCGAACCACGTCGAGACCTGCCTGCATCATTTGCAGCAAGACCTCAGGGGTGCTGGAAGCGGGGCCGATAGTGGCGACAATCTTTGTAGCGCGATGCATGGAATTCCTCGTCTGGGTGGTATCGCCTGAAACAGCGCTGCGAGTACGGTGTGCCGACGGGGATGAAGCTGTCTCCGCCTGCGAACGCGCGCCAGCTCGAGCCGGCGTCGCTTTGTGATGGCTATTCGATATCTGCCCGGCGACCGGAATCAGCGACGCACTCGCGCCACCAATCATGACCGCCGTTTCCTTTCTGATTTCTTTCCTTGTTTCCTGCTTTGAATCCGAACCATGCCCGGCCGGCGATGCAGCGGAACGCTTTGACTTTACCGCTGCGCGAGCGGGGCCGGGAATGGACTTGCTCCCGACCGCCACCCTCGATCCAATCTCTGCCGCCACGGACAAACCAGCGTCGGCAACCAACTTTTCTTTATCTTCAGCGACTTCAGCAACGACGGACTCGGGACGATTGCTCTTCTGAGTGGCTCGTTTCATGGGCTCAGGCCCGCGATTCGAGCACTTCTACTGCCGGCAGCGTCTTGCCTTCCAGGAACTCGAGGAACGCGCCGCCGCCCGTCGAGATGTAGGAAATCTCGTCGTGAATGCCGTACTTCTGTATGGCCGCGAGCGTGTCGCCGCCGCCTGCAATCGAGAACGCCGATGAGTTCGCAATTGCGTCCGCCAACGTCTTCGTGCCATTGCCGAACTGGTCGAATTCGAACACGCCGACCGGCCCGTTCCACACGATCGTGCCCGCCTTCTCCAACTGCGCGGCGAGCGCCTTGGCGGTGTCCGGACCAATATCGAGGATCAGGTCGTCGTCCTGAACCTGGTCGACGGCTTTCGTTTCAGCCTTGGCGGTCGCGGCGAATTCCTTCGCGGTCACGACATCGCTGGGAATGGGTACCGATGCCCCACGCGCCCGCGCTTCGCTGATGATGGTCTTGGCTTCGTCGATGAGATCCTTCTCCGCCAGCGACTTGCCGATCTTCAACCCCGACGCGAGCATGAACGTATTGGCAATGCCGCCGCCCACGATCAGCTGGTCCACCTTCTCCGCCAGCGACTTCAAGATCGTGAGTTTCGTCGATACCTTCGAACCCGCGACAATCGCGACCAGCGGGCGCTTCGGCTCGCCGAGCGCCTTGCCCAATGCATCGAGTTCAGCGGCGAGCAGCGGACCGGCGCACGCGACGGGCGCATATTTCGCGATGCCGTGCGTGGTCGCTTCGGCCCGATGCGCCGTGCCGAACGCGTCGTTCACGTAGATATCGCAGAGTTTGGCGAGCTTCTGTGACAGCGCGTCGTCGTTCTTCTTCTCACCCTTGTTGCAGCGGCAGTTTTCAAGCAGCACGACCTGACCCGGCTGAACCCGCACACCGTCGACCCAATCGGCGATCAGCGGGACATCACGGCCAAGCAATTCGCCCAGACGCTTCGCCACCGGCGCGAGCGAATCTTCCGGCTTGAACTGCCCTTCAGTCGGGCGCCCGAGATGGGACGTGACCATCACGGCGGCGCCTGCTGCCAGCGCTTGTTGAATGGCCGGCACCGAGGCGCGCACGCGCGTGTCTTCGGTAATGTTGCCTTGGTCATCCTGCGGGACGTTCAGGTCGGCGCGGATGAAAACACGTTTGCCGGACACTTTGCCTTCGGCGATCAGATCGGTGAAACGCAATACTTTCGTCATGGGAGTCAGCGGGTGAGCGAGTAATTGGAAAGCGGTTCGGGCGAATTGAATCTGCGCGCCGTGGCTTTAGGCCAGCGGGCTCACAAGGTCGCTACGGGGAAATTGAAGTGCTCAAAACCATTCCGGTGCCAAGCCGGCGTGTACTCAACGTCGCACGGGTCGAACAACGATCTGGACAAACAAGGTAATGCGAAGATGACGAAACGAGGCGTGCCGCGCCTTTCGCCGGTGACCTGAAGGCCCGGCCAACGAGGCGTTGCAGCGAAGCATGGAGCGAGTGAAGCTGGTGTGCGGTGACTGCCGGATACACGTTTCGACCTCATTCGATACGACAGCGAGAGCGCCATTTTAACCGATACCCATGCCCGTCCGACGCAGGAAACGCAAATCCCCAGGATTCGGGATTGGTGAGTTTGCGATGGCTTGCATGACTTGCTGCATGACGCGCCGCAGCAACACCAGCGTCAGGCGAACAGCCGCAATAGCGTAAAGACGATCATGCCGACGACGATTGTCCCCAGCATGCCGCGGCGCCAAACAAACCAGGCGAGACCGCAGAGGGACGCGTAGAGCGCGTGATTCGAGAAAGCGACTGACAGGCCGGTCGATGTTGTCAGAATATCCGGCAAGACGACCGCGACCAGAGCGGCAGCCGGTGCGTAACGCAACGCGCGCTGGACACGTTCGGGCAGGATCATGCGTTCACCGCCGATCAGGAACAAGGCGCGCGTAATGCTCGTGATCAGCCCCATTCCTCCTATAGCCAGCCAGACTTGCGCGGCGCTCACCGCGCGCTCCGGGTGGCCTTGGGGCTGACCGGCGCTTTGTCGAGACCGGATGAAGAATCGAACGAGGGGTTCAGTGGCTCAGTTTCGATGTGACGGGGTGCGGGATTTTCCGCAACGTCTACACGCCTTGTCCCGCCGCGGGTCTTGCGTCGTGCTCCGAGCTTCTCGGCCATGAGATCGGCGAATGTTCCTGCAAGCAGGGCCGCCGCCACGGCCAGCGGTAACGAAAGCCGATACGGCAAGTCCAGCGCCACCAAGGCGATCACGCTCGCCACGCCAACGGCCGCGAGCGTGGAGCGCGTGGCAATCGCCGAGACAATCAGCGGGATCAGCGCAAGCGTGCCGGCAAGCTCGAGGCCCCAGTTATCGGGGAAAAGGCTCGCGAGCAGGATTCCCGCTATGGACGAAATCTGCCAGGACGACCAGCTCGTCGCGGCCATGCCCCAGAAAAACGCCTCCTTGCCCGGCTGATATCCGATCGGGAAATTACGCTTCTGGAACATCAGGTAAATGATGTCGCCATTGAAATAGCCGAGCACCAGACGGCGGCGCAACGGCAGATAGGCGAAATGGGGCGCAAGCCCGGCACTAAAAATGACGAACCGCAAGTTGACCATGGCGGCTGTCAGCAGGATGGTCCAGAGCGGAAGCTTGGCGGCGAACAACGGCAGCACAGCCAGTTGCGATGATCCCGCGTAGACCGCGAGCGACATGCCGAGCGCCTGCGGCACGGTCAGCACCGACTTCGCCATCGCGATGCCTGTGACAAGACCCCACGAGAACGTGGCCGGAACCGCCGGGGAGAGGGTTTTGACGCCATCGAGAAACGCGCGTCGGTTAAGGTCTGACAGCCGGTCGAACATGGATTGGTGCGAGTCGCGGTGTGCTTGTGCGGTGGAGCGGCGAATCCAGCGGATTCGGCGAAGAACGGGCGAAGAACGGGCGAAGGCCCGACGACCAGCGCCGACCCGTTGCGGATAGAGACTGAATCACTGTCCAGGATGACTGAAACCCGACTCGAAGCCGCTATGCCGCGCCTTGAATCACGCCGAGTCTTACGTCCCGTCAGGCTGACCAACCCAGAGGCCGGCCTCCCGGACGTTCCTCACGGTTTGCTTTCGAACCACGACGCTGACTGCACCTTGAGCACATCGCGCGGCGGCGAAAGGCAAATTATAGCGTCGTGAAAGGCGCCAAATGGCCGACGACGCCCATTTTTTGATCGAAAAGACGCTAAAATGACGGTCTTTGGCCGCCCGGCTGTTTGCCGGTTTTACGCTGGAATCCCCTGCCCCTCGCGCCGTCTCCGGACAGGCGCCCCGGCTCGGAACAGCGAAAGACACGGACGATCAGCCGCTGAAACGCGCTGATGCAAACCGGGCAGCCCACTCAATATCTGCACACTACTCGCCAGGAGAAATCGTATGTCAATGGCCGACCGCGACGGCAAGATCTGGATGGATGGCAAGCTGATCGACTGGCGCGACGCCAACATCCACGTGCTCACCCACACGCTGCACTATGGCATGGGCGTTTTTGAAGGCGTGCGCGCCTACAAGACCGGCAACGGCACGTCGATCTTTCGCCTGAAAGACCACACCAAGCGCCTGCTCAACTCCGCCAAGATCTTCCAGATGGAAGTGCCGTTCGACCATGCAACGCTCGAAGCCGCGCAACTCGAAGTGGTCGGCGTGAACAAGCTGGAATCGTGCTACATCCGGCCGATCATCTGGGTGGGCTCGGAGAAACTGGGGGTATCGGCGAAAGGCAACACCATTCACGTCGCAATTGCCGCGTGGCCGTGGGGCGCCTATCTCGGCGACGACGGCATTGCGAAGGGCATCCGCGTCAAGACGTCATCATTCACGCGCCATCATGTGAATGTGTCCATGGTTCGCGCGAAGGCGTCGGGTTGGTACGTGAACTCGATCCTGGCCAATCAGGAAGCCATCACCGACGGTTACGACGAAGCGCTGCTGCTCGACGTCGACGGCTACGTGTCCGAAGGCTCCGGCGAAAACTTCTTCCTGGTGAACAACGGCAAGCTGTACACGCCGGACCTGGCGTCGTGCCTGGACGGCATCACGCGCGACACGGTCATCACGCTCGCACGCGACTTCGGCATTCAGGTGATCGAAAAGCGCATCACGCGCGACGAGGTCTACACCTGCGACGAAGCCTTCTTCACCGGCACGGCCGCTGAAGTCACGCCGATCCGCGAGTTGGACAATCGCACCATTGGCGAAGGCAAGCGTGGTCCGATCACGGAGAAGCTGCAAAGCGCTTTCTTCGATATCGTGAGCGGCAAGAACGAAAAGTACGCCAGTTGGCTTGCGCAGGTTAAGTAACTTAACGCGCTACCCGACGCATGAAGTACGGCGGTGAGCCGGGTTTTTCGAGTCTTGAGGAATACCGGACTCGAAAACAAGGCTCACCGCGTCCCCAGACTAGAACGAACGAGATTCCTCATGAGCGAACTGAAGGAAATGCCGCTGGTCCAGTTGTCGGCGAAAGATGTGCCGGCGTTTTGCCCGAACCCGAACATGCCGCGCTGGAGCACGCATCCGCGCGTCTTCCTCGATATTTCCCACGGCGAAGCACGTTGTCCGTATTGCGGCACGCGCTATAAGCTGAAAGACGGCGAACACATCAAGGGTCATTGAATCTTCGCGAATTTTCGACTTCGCGGGGACAAGCGGTTTGCGGCTTGAATCACGCCGCCCGCTTTTTCTCGCGGTCACTCGTCATGTTGTGCCGCAATCAGCCTATGCTGCCGCCGATCCCGTTGAACCTCACGCTCCGGCCGCGCTCCGTATCCTGAATGCGCTGAAATCACTGAGAGCACAACACCTCGCGCTTCGACATCGGACACTGGATGCCGGGCGCCTTCTCCCAAAATTGCAACAACGCGTCCGCCTGCCAAGGTGTGAGCTGCGTTATTTTTGAGACTGGAACTTACATAGATGCGTCGCGCGTTGGTTATCGCCCCGAACTGGATTGGTGACGCATTGATGGCGCAGCCGCTGTTTTCGCTGCTGAAAAAGCTGCATCCGCGCATGGTCATCGATGCTGTCGCACCCGCCTGGGTCGCGCCCGTGCTGGAACGCATGCCCGAGATCCACGACGTCTACGCCACCGATCTCGCCCACGGCAAGCTGCAAATGCTGCGTCGATGGCAACTCGCGAGCGATCTGCGCGACGTGGGTTACGACGCCGCGTACGTGCTGCCGAACTCGTTCAAGTCGGCGCTGATTCCGTGGATGGCGGGGATCAACCTGCGGGTGGGCTATACGGGTGAGAGCCGTTATGGCCTGCTCAACGTGCGGCACGCGAATCCGGCCAAGGGGCAACGTCCGCCCATGGTGGGCCAGTACGCCGCCCTCGCCTACGCGCCGGGCGCGAAGCTGCCGTGGATGCAGGAAAACGCTACGGTTCCCATGCCGGTGCCGCGACTCGATACCGACCTGAACGAAGCCGCGCGCGTTTCCGCCCGCTTTAATCTCGATACCCGCGCGCCGCTCGTCGTGTTTTGCCCGGGCGCGGAATACGGTCCCGCAAAACGCTGGCCGCCGGAGCATTTCGCGACGCTTGCGCAGTTCATCGCGCAGTCGTTCCCGTATGCCCGGATCGTCGCGCTTGGGTCGCCGAAAGATTCGCCCATCGCACAGGCCATTGCCGATCGCGCGCCGAACGTGCGCAACCTGTGCGGCCAGACGTCTCTCGGCGAAGCCTGCGCGCTGATCTCGCGCGCGAGCGCGGTCGTCACCAACGATTCCGGCTTGATGCATGTGGCCGCCGCGCTGCGCCGCCCGCTGGTGGCCGTGTTCGGCTCGACCGACCCGCGCCACACGCCGCCCCTGTCCGATCTCGCAAAGGTACAATGGCTGCACCTCGAATGCAGTCCTTGCTTTGCCCGCGAGTGTCCGCTGGGTCATTTGAACTGTTTGCGTGAACTCGGCGCCGAGCAGGTTTTCGGCGATTTACGCGGCATGTTGATGATGCAGCATCATTAAAGCGGGTTGTGCTGGAGCGGCTTCGGCGACGCAGCTCAAGAAGATCGAGCGAGTCTGACCGAGCGGGTTTGGCCCGGCCGCTTCGAAGCTTGCTTCATGACTTCGTCAGGGCAACATCCGCCACGCCAGCTTTCCCGGCGCCGTGTCCGCGTCCTCCCGAGTTCCTATCGGCGGCGTGTTTGCGGCTCCTGGCAAGTCCTGACATGCCAATGTCCCTAAGCCGGGGCATGCTTTTGAAACTTGACCGAACCGTCGCGCCTTGCTGTCAGAGAACATCGGCGCCGTGCATCGACCGTTAGAGACCCACTAGCCATGCCACGTTTTGCCCGCCTCTTCGAAGCCGCCGCCGATACCCTCAACGCCTATTACCAGGCTGTCGCGGAGGGCAATATCGACAGCATCATGGCGCTCTGGATCGACGAGGAATTCGCCACGTTTATTTGTGCGGACGGCTCGCATCTGAGCGGCCTGGACAGTATTCGCGCGGGCCTGGCGACGCAACTGGGGAACCAGCCGGTCACGGTCGAGCCGCTCGATATCCGTGTATACGACAGTCTCGGCACCGTGGTGTACGCCATCGCCGAAGCACATCAGCCCTCCGAACCGGGCAGCACGCCCTTCATGGTGTTCAGCACGTATGTAATGGTCCACGAACGTGGTGAATGGCGCATTGCACATATCCACGCTAGTGCGATGCCAGACGAAGCCGCAGGCCAAGTTGCGGCGAAAATGCGACATGGACAAGGTCCACTGCATTGACATCGTTTGTGCGGATCGGCTCGGCGAGGTGGCCGGCGTCCGCGGCTCGACGATTGCTGTCATAGTTTGATCTGCAGACCGTCGGCATCCGTTCGCATCCTGCATCCTGTTTGAAGACGCGCCATGAAACGCGAGCACGCTCATCTCATCCCTGACGCTCCGGCGCTGGAGCCTCCCTCCGCGCTTGAGCAAAACGCCTCGGCCGCTCTCGACGCGGTAAGCCAGGCAACGCTTGAACCGCTGGCCGAATGGCTGTACCGGGCGCCTCGATGGCTACCTACCGCACACGCGCAGACTATTGTTCCGGCGTTGTTCGCGCCGCGGCCGGCGGTGAAATATCGACGGGAAAGGTGGAACACCCCGGACGGCGATTTCATCGATCTCGACTGGCTGGCTTATGACGTTGAAGGTGAAGGCAATGAGCGGGGTCATTCCGATGCCGCCACCGCTAACGGCTCGCAACCTTCGCATCCTGCTCCGGGCGAACTTCGAAACGCCGACTCCGTCGCGAAATCGTTCGATGAAGCCGCAAACCGCGGCCCGGGCGCGGCGCCAGCTCCCAACCCGACAGCTCCGCTATTCGTACTCTTCCACGGCCTCGAAGGCAGCTCCGACTCGCATTACGCACGCGTGCTGATGGCCGAAGCGAAGGCGCGCGGCTGGTTTGGCGTCGTGCCGCATTTCCGCAGTTGCGGCGGTTCGATGAATCTCCTTCCGCGCTTCTACCATCTCGCCGATAGCGCCGAAGTCGACTGGGTCTTGCGTCGATTGAAGGCGCAACATGCCGGGCCGGTGATCGCGGCGGGGGTATCGCTGGGCGGCAATGTGCTGTTGCGATGGCTCTGCGAGCAGGAACAGGACGCGACCGCCATCCTGGATGCAGCCGCCGCGATTTCCGCTCCGCTCGACGTCCACGCCGGCGGCCACGCAATATCGCAGGGTTTCGGCATGGTCTATACGCGTAACTTCCTCAAGACGCTCAAGCGCAAGGCGCTGGCGAAACTCGACCAGTATCCCGGCCTGTTCGACCGCGACGCCATGCTCGCGGCCCGCACCATGCACGCCTTCGATAACGCCGTGACCGCACCCGTTCACGGTTTCCGCGATACCGAGGACTACTGGACCCGAGCGACCACGCGGCCCTATCTGCCGCGCATCGCCATTCCAACGCTGGTTTTGAACGCCCGCAACGATCCGTTCCTGCCTGGGCGCGTGTTGCCGTCGGCGGCGGAAGTTTCGGCGGCGGTCACCCTCGATCAACCCGAGCATGGCGGCCACGTCGGTTTCATGACTGGCCCGTTTCCGGGGCGAATCGACTGGTTGTCGCAGCGGGTTTTCGGCTATTTGCAGACCCATGTGCATCACGTGGATCACCCGCATCACGCTCCACACCAAACGGATTCCGAGCATGGATGAGATTGTCAAACAGGCGCTGGCCAAATGGCCGAACGTTCCGCATTGCACCGGCTGGCTGCTGCTCGACCGGCGCGGCCAGTGGCGCATGCGTGACGACGCCACGCAGGCAGCAGGCCTTCCCGGCGATATCATCCGGCACGACGCGTTGCTGGGTTTCATCAACCGCAATTACGCCGCCGATGCCGACGGCCAGTGGTTCTTCCAAAACGGCCCGCAGCGCGTGTATGTAGAACTGGGTTACACGCCGTGGATCGTGCGGCTGAGTGAAGTGGAAGGCGCGCTGCGGTTAACCGATCACGCAGGCGGGCAGTTTGAGCCGACGGCAGTTTGGCTCGACGATGAAGGCGGTGTGCTGTTTTCGGACGGCACCGATGTGTCGGAAGGAGCCCGTTCGCTCCGTATCGCCGCATTGCACGATCACGATCTCGATCTGTTTTCCACGCACGCCGATCTCGACGATGACAACGGCGTATTCCATTTCGCGGCTGGCCTGGACCTGACGGCGGGGCATATCGAACGAGCGGATGTACCGGGCGAGTTTGGCTTCGTCACCAGTCCGGCGGCGAGAGCGGCGGCCTCGTAAAGCTTCCTAACTATCGTCCTTCTCCAACTCGCGCTCTTCCTTGTAGCGTGTCTGGAAGTCGCGCAGACGCGCCGAAATCGTCGATAAATCGTAGAAGCTCGCGCTCTTGAGATCGCGGGCCGCTTCCAATTGCCGGATTGCGGAAGGCCACGCGCCATCGAGCGCAAGCTTCTCGGCCATGGCGCGATGCTGCTGCATCGGATCATTCGCGCCGACACTCGCCTGCGCCAAATATCGCCACCAGTCGGGCTGGGTCGGATCGCCGCGCGTTTCGCGGCGGGCGAGCGTCTGGGCATCGGTGAATCGATGCGCCGATAACAACGCCTGCAAGTGCGTTTCGACGGCAGCATGGGAATCGGGCCAGCGCTCTTGAGCGATTTCGGCGAGATGGACGGCTTCGGCGTCGTGACCTGAGAGGCGCGCGATCTCGGCGGCGAGGACATCGAGACTCGGCGAACTGCGGGACACACGGCTTGTTACGACGATGGGGCTGAGGTTCACGGTTGGGGCGGTTGACGAACTCGCAGCATTTAGGGATGCGAGAGCCGTGCTGGCGAGCGAGCCGACATCGATCGATGGTGCGCTTGCAGCGCTTTTTTCAACGCGTTGTGCGGTGGCGCTTCCGGACGATTCCAGCGATGCCGGCGGCGTGCCCGCCGCGCTTTGCCGGAGTTGCGGACGCGACCGGTCGCCCGCTTCACTCGTGATCGATACCGGCCGTGTCCCTGAGGCGCTCGACCTCATCCGGCGTGATTCCGCCGATATAGACCGCATGCCCGGCTCGCGTTTTGCCGCACTCGCGTCCGAATTCCCCGCCACGTCGCGACTCTCAAACGCCCGCCGCGCTTCACCCAGCGCTTCAGTGGCCGCGCCGTAATCGCCGACCAGCGTCTGCGCGAGCGCGATTCCGTACCAGTTCGCCGATACATTCAGCGCGGTTTCATCATTGATTTCAGAGCGCAAGCGGCTGGCGATATCGCGATATTCACTCGCCGACTTCCCCTGCAACACGCGCGCCCGCGCCCGCACAAAACCGTACTCCGGACCTTGCCGGGGTTGTCGATATGACACCCGGCGTGCCCGGTCCTCCATATCGGCCATGCGTTCGCCGGTCAGCGGATGCGTGCACAGATACGGCGGCAGGCCGTTATCGCCCATGGCCGTACGGTCGAGGCGCGCGAAAAAGGCGACCATTGCGTAGGGATCGTAGCCGGCCGCGCTGAGCATCTGGAAGCCGACGCGGTCCGCCTCGCGCTCCGCCGCGCGCGAAAAACGCAACTGGCTATCGATAGCGAAGGCCTGCCCGCCCATCGCGATGCCCATGCCGAGGTCGCCGCTATGCGCCACCACGCCCGCCAGCAGACCGAACAGCATGGCCGCGAGCGCCGCGTAAGTGCTGCGCTCGCCCGTGCTCATCATGCGAGCGATGTGCCGCTGCAGCACGTGCCCCATCTCGTGTCCGACCACCGATGCCAGCTCCGATTCCGTTTCGGTCGTGGCAATCAGGCCCGTGTTCACGCCGATGAAACCACCGGGCATCGAAAACGCGTTGATTTGCGGATCGCGGACGGGGAAGAGATCGAAGTCGGGCAGATAGCTGCCGATATATTGCGATGTCGCCGCGGCCGATAACCGCGCCGCAATCGAGTTCAGGTAGTCGCGGATGAGCCAGTCGTCGAGATAATCGGGATCGCGGCGCAGATCGCGCATCAGCCGTTCGCCGAGGCGACGCTCGGCTTGCGGGGTCAGCGTGCCGCCGGAACCATCGCCGAGATCGGGCAACTGGAGCGTGTTCATCGATGCCTGGAGACCCGCTTTTTCACCCGGACGGTTCGCGAAACGGGTTTCGGCGCCGCCGTAGAGACCGAAGACGTTGGCGTCGATGCTTGGGTTTGTAGCCCGAGATGGTGCGGGATCCGGGCGGGGGACGGTGGTGAGCGGGGTGTTCGATGTGTTCGACGTATTCGCACTTTGCGCGGCCGAAACCGCTTGCGCGAACGCGCCCGGCGGCACGGCCACGGTCAGGCACAACATGGCGGCAACTAGTCGATTTGGACGCATGGCAAACTCTGCTATACGGTCACCGAGGCGGATCGCGGCCATCAGCCGAAACGCTGCGAACGGATAAGCGAAAACGACTTGAAAGCCTTATCGTAGCAGCGTGCGCCCGGCTGGACCACCCGTGCGCCGCTGTTATGATGAGCGCCCGTTGCAAGGAGAGTTTATGTCCGGACTTACACATTTCGATGCTTCTGGCGAAGCCCACATGGTCGATGTCGGCGATAAAAGCGAGACGCGTCGCGTGGCAATCGCGCGCGGTTCGATCGTCATGCTACCCGCCACGCTCGCGCTGATCCGCGACGGCAAGGCTAAAAAAGGCGATGTGCTCGGCGTCGCGCGAATCGCAGCGATCCAGGGCGCGAAACGCACCTCAGATCTGATCCCGTTATGCCACCCGCTGGCATTGACGCGAGTGGCGGTGGATTTTTCGATCGATGAAAATTTGCCGGGCGTGTTTTGCGAAGTACGCGTGGAAACGGTCGGGCGTACCGGCGTGGAGATGGAAGCGCTGACCGCCGTGCAAGTGGGACTGCTCACGGTTTATGACATGTGCAAAGCGGTGGATCGGGGAATGACGATCACCAATGTCAAAGTGCTGGAGAAGCACGGCGGGAAATCGGGGGATTGGGTGGTGGGGAGTTGAGCGTGGAACGCCTCCGTTTTAGCCAAGAAAAAGGCAGTTCCAACGCGAGTCGGAACTGCCTTTGCTTTTAACCCTGATCGATCTCTTCGAACTCAAGACTTTCGGTCTCATCGAGTTATCGATCAGGCCGCCCCTCAATCATCGTCATCATCACTGTCATCGTCATTAGTCGTCGGTGCCGGCACGCCATACATCGTCATCAGTTCTGCCTTAAACCCGGCGAGCGGCTTGCCCTGTTCATCCAGTAACTGATAAACGTCCGACAGCTGTTGCGGCCAGTCGTGAAGCTCGGTGGAGAATATCTTCAACCGGGCGATGGTATCGAGCGCGTCCTGCGATTGTCCCGCCAACGCCTGCAACACCGCATAACGCCGCAACACCGTTTCCCCCGGCAACAACGCCAGCGCCTGACGATGCATCGCGAGCTTCGTCGCAAGGTCCTGGCTGTTCATCGGCAGCAATGTCGCGGCGCCGTATTCACCCCACGCTCGGAACAAAAACGACGGATCCGCACGATATTGCTCAGCCGGCTGCGAACCGTAATAGAGCACTTCCGAGCGGTTGTAATCGCGCAAGATAGGGTACAGCGAAGCAAGTCCAAGCACCACCAGCACAACATACAAACCATAAGAAAACGGCCGCGATACCCACCGCAACGGCCGCGTTTCGAGCAAGCCAAAAATCAGCATCGCGGGCATCAGGTAGAACATGTACTGCTGGGGATACTCAACAAGCGCGTGCATCATCAGCACGCCCAGCAGCGACAACGCGAAAATCCGCGCAGGTGTATGCGGCGCACGCAGCACGCGGACGAGCCAGCAGCCCACGCTGAACACTATGATCGCCATGCCGAGCAGACCGGTTTTCGCAAGCAAGTCGATGAAAATATCGTGCGAATTATTCGCAATCTCCACGCCACCCAGCTCCCGCACAAACTCGAACTGATGCAGCGGAAACTCACCCCAGCCGACACCCAGCAACGGATGCGTCAGGAACATGGTCCAGCCGTACTTCCACAGCGCGAGCCGCGGCGCAATCTGGTTCGCGTCCTGCATCCGCTCGGCCGCCGATTGACCGAGTTCAAGCTGAAAACGCAAGTTCGCCCAGCGAATCACCGCGTTCACCGCGAAGAACAAGACCAGCAACACGATCGGAATCAACCACGCGCGCATTTTGCTGCGAGCCGCCTGGCTAGCAAGTCCATCCGGGTCATCGGCCACGGTCGAACGGCCCTGAATGAAGGCCATCCAGAGTCCGCCGAATACGATCACGCCCATCTGCAACCAAGGTCCGCGCGACACGGTTAGCGCGAGACCTGCTGAAAATATCGCGGACAAGACGAACCAGACGACCACCGGCAACCGTCGTGTCTGCACCAGATACAGCGCACCCGCCGTCGCGAACGCAATGTAGGTGGCCAAGTGATTCGCCTGCGCCATGTTGCCGAACGGCCGACGTTCGATCGTGACGTTGTAAGCCACCACGAACGGCGAAAACTTCGACTCCATGTGGAACAACTGCACAACTTGGCAAAACACGGCGAACAGCCCACCGACAATCAACGCCGCCGCGCCCCAGCGCAACACCTTCTCGCCAAGATCCGCGCGCACGAAGCCATAACCCGTATGCACCGCAATAAACGATGCCAGCAAATAGCCGCCGCCGAGCCAGTTCATCGACGGCTGCGACACGGGCAAAACCACGGTCTGCGCCACGAGAAGAAGCCCAAGCACAAGCGGCATCAACGCGATAACCGGCGTCGCGAATGGCACGCGCGGCTCGGACATCCGCACGATCAGCGCCATTCCCCCGCCAAGCATCAGGAACAGTGCAAGCGCGCTAAACTCGGCGTAGAAGGTCGGAATGGGATAGGTGTGGTTGACGACCGCGAACGGGATCGTCAGCGCCAAACAGAGGGCAGCAAGAGAAAGGTAGCGCGCGATGTTTGAAGGCATGTGGGGTCGGGAACGTCGGCAACCGGCGCACTATACAAAAAATTACTCATGCTGTGCGGCGCCTGGCATGAAATGCGCCGAAATCACCGTCATTCCTGAAAATTCCGTGGTGGTTTCGGCAAAACATCGAGACTGCCCGCAATCCGCGTGCTCGCTCACAAGCGTCACGACGACGAAGCACCGCGATTACGGTTTCATGCGGACAGCCTTTCAGCTTTACTCAAAGCCTCTCGACTCGCTAAGTCCGGCATTCCGGCGGAGCGAGATTAGGCGGTAATGTGGGTGCTTCCGAAGGTGAAGGACCCGCGCCCGGCGCCGGCAAGGAAGACGCCGTTTTCGTGGCGGCGAAACATTCCCACGTGATCGATCCGGCCTGAACCGAACCCTTCGTCGGAACGGTACGTGCCGTCGGCGTCTCGGCGTTGTCCGGCATTGACGGCACAAGCACCAGCGTATTCGATCCAGCCGGCGCCACACGCGTGGAAAACGCGATAGTGACCTGCCCGTTGGTATCGTCGACGTGAATTGACTCCACGTTCCGCGTTCCCGGCGGCGACGAATATCCACCACCCAAGTCAGAGCCGCTCGCGGCATTTTCTGCCACCGCCAACCGTGCCGACGACGCCAGCGACAAACCCTCGCCCACCCGGCTACGCGCCAGATAATCCTGATAAGCCGGAATGGCATACGCCGCCACCACGCCAACAATGGCCAGCACGATCATCAACTCGATCAACGTGAAACCCATCCCGAAACGCTGTTTCTTGCCGCGCGTAAACAGCCTTCGAAACCACGCCTTACCGCTACTCGCTCCATCTACCCTGCACACCGCTGCTGTCATTGCTGCTGCCATTGCGAACCCCCAAAAAGACGAAGCGCCTGGTTGCGTAATGCAATCCAGACGCTTCGATCTTATTGAGTACAACCCGGTCCCAACAGTCAGCCTGACGGCCTATGGCTTGACCGAAAATCAGTGCGCGACTTTCGCTTCCCTGGCCAACACACGCCGCCGAAAGTACCAGCCGCAAGCCAGCACCAGCACCGCGCCGGCCACGTGCGCCGTGTACTCGGCGCCCAGCACATTCAATGCGGGCCAGCGGTCCAGAAACGGATCATCGATCATCAATCCGCCTGCGATCCACCCGAGCAAACCAGCGCCGAGCGCAATCACGATCGGGAATTTATCGAGCAGCTTGAGCACCAGCGTGCTGCCCCACACGATCAACGGAATACTCACCAGCAAGCCAAATATAACCAGCGCCAATCGATGCTGCGGATCGGCCGCTTCGGCAGCACCGGCGACGGCGATCACGTTGTCGAGGCTCATCACGGCATCGGCCACGATGATCGTCTTGACCGCGGCCCAAAGCTGGTCGGTCGGCTTGATATCCGGGTCGCTGTGATCCGGCATCATCAGCTTCACGCCGATCCACAACAACATCAGCCCGCCGACGAACTTGAGGAATGGGATATCGAGCAGCACGACGGCAAATGCAATCAACGCGACCCGCAGCACGATGGCGCCGAGCGTACCGAGCAGCACGCCGCGCGTGCGTTGCTCTGCCGGCAAGTTCCTGCAGGCGAGCGCGATGACAACGGCGTTATCGCCGCCGAGGAGGATATCGATAACGATAATCTGTAGAACAGCGCCCCAATGGAGCGTGGCGAAAAATTCGAGCATGAAAAACCAATAAACGATAACGACAGAAAAAACGCGCGATAAAAAAAGCGGGGAAGCCTTAGCTCCCCCGCTTTTAGAACCGACGTTTTACGAAAGGCTTACGCAAGCATAGCGCAGCCCCGCGTTTTCTGTCGATCAGCCGTTCCTGAAACCCTTACAGCATCGCCTTCAACAGACGCGCCATTTCCGACGGGTTCTTCGTAACGGTGATACCGCATGCTTCCATGATTTCCAGCTTGGCATCGGCCGTATCCGCACCGCCCGAAATCAGCGCGCCTGCGTGACCCATTCGCTTGCCGGCCGGAGCCGTGACGCCCGCGATGAAGCCAACCACCGGCTTCTTCATGTTGTCCTTGATCCAGTAAGCCGCGTTCGCTTCGTCCGGGCCGCCGATCTCGCCGATCATGATCACGGCGTCCGTGTCGGGATCGTCGTTGAACATCTTCATGACGTCGATGTGCTTCAGACCGTTGATCGGATCGCCGCCAATACCGACTGCCGACGACTGGCCAAGGCCAATAGCCGTCAACTGGCCAACCGCTTCGTACGTGAGCGTGCCCGAACGCGACACCACGCCAATGCGGCCTTTACGGTGGATATGACCCGGCATGATGCCGATCTTCAGTTCGTCCGGCGTGATCGTGCCCGGGCAATTCGGTCCGAGCAGCAGCGTCTTGCGATTTTCGCGACGCATACGGTCCTTGATCTCGAGCATGTCGCGCACGGGAATGCCTTCCGTGATGCAGATGGCGAGATCCAGGTCGGCTTCGACAGCTTCCCAGATTGCAGCAGCCGCGCCAGCCGGCGGCACGTAGATCACCGAAACGGTTGCACCCGTTTCAGCCTTCGCTTCCGCGACGCTTGCGTAGATCGGGATGCCTTCGAAATCTTCGCCGGCCCGCTTCGGGTTCACGCCCGCCACGTACGCTTCACGGCCGTTCGCATACTCGCGGCAAGCGCGGGTGTGGAACTGACCGGTCTTGCCGGTAATACCCTGGGTGATGACCTTGGTGTCTTTGTTGATCAGAATCGACATAGTGTGACCTCTGTTCGTCGACGCCGCCCGCGCCTCGAATGCTCATGGAGCACTCAGGCACGCACGCCGCCTTTCGTGTCTGGTGGAACGCTCGTAATTGCCGGATTAAACCTGGCGCTTACTTGCCCTCGGCTGCCGCGACAACCTTCTGCGCAGCTTCTTCCATGCTGTCGGCCGCGATGATCGGCAAGCCTGAATCCGCCAGCATCTTCTTGCCGAGATCTTCGTTCGTGCCCTTCATGCGCACGACCAGAGGCACCTTCAGCGACACAGCCTTCGACGCTTCGATCACGCCTTCCGCGATCACATCGCAGCGCATGATGCCGCCGAAGATGTTCACGAGGATTGCCTTGAGGTTCGGGTTCTTCAACATGATCTTGAAGGCTTCCGTAACCTTCTCGGTCGTCGCACCGCCGCCCACGTCAAGGAAGTTGGCCGGCTCGCCGCCGAACAGCTTGATCGTGTCCATGGTGGCCATTGCCAGACCCGCGCCGTTCACCAGGCAGCCGATGTTGCCATCGAGCGAGATGTAGGCCAGATCGAACTTCGACGCTTCCACTTCAGCCGGATCTTCTTCGTCGATATCGCGATACGCGACGATGTCCGGGTGACGGAACAGCGCGTTAGCGTCGAAGTTGAACTTGGCGTCGAGTGCGATCACCTTGCCGTCGCCGGTGACGATCAGCGGGTTGATTTCGGCCAGCGATGCGTCCGTTTCCCAGAATGCCTTGTACAGGCCTTGCAGGATCGCGCGCGCTTGCGGGATCGAGCCTTCCGGAATACCAATCTTGCGCGAGAGGTCGTCGGCGTCTTTGTCGAGCAGACCCGTCGACGGCTCGACGGCAAACTTGTGCAGCAGTTCCGGCGTCTTTTCCGCGACTTCTTCGATGTCCATGCCGCCTTCGCTCGATGCCATCACCACGACTTTCTGCGTGATACGGTCGAGCACGAGGCCGATGTACAGTTCCTTCTTGATGTCCGCGCCTTCTTCGATCAGCAGGCGGTTCACCTTTTGGCCTTCAGGGCCGGTCTGGTGCGTGACGAGCTGCATACCGAGGATCTGGTTCGAATATTCGCGAACCTGTTCCAGCGTCTTTGCAACCTTCACGCCGCCGCCCTTACCGCGACCGCCAGCGTGAATCTGAGCCTTGACGACCCATACCGGGCCGCCCAGCTCTTCTGCGGCCTTGACCGCATCGTCCACCGAGAACACGGGCTTGCCGCGCGGGACCGCGACGCCGAACTTCCGCAGGATTTCCTTTCCCTGGTACTCGTGAATCTTCATGCGTGATTCCTTCAGTCTGAGAGTTGGATTGAACTTCGATTACGTGGATTAATGAGTTGCCTGAATTACTTGCTCGATTTACTTGGAATACCTGAATTACGTTCAGCGTCGCTTCCCGCGTGAAAAGACCACACGTCCGAAGTCACGCTGATGTTTCCTGGTCGGCCAGTTCTCGGAACCTGCTCTCGCTAAATTCGCTTAGGGTCGACTAATCCCGATTAATTTCGCTGAGCCGGCTCCACTTCGCTTCCGGCCTTTTTGGAGTTGTCCTGATCCGCTATCCGGTCTGCCGCGCCACGAGGCGCGTGGCCAAACCAGCGCGGATAATATTGCCGAACAGCTTCGCCGTCGAAACGCAATGCGTTGCAACGTCCAAGCTGGAATGGGGGTTTGTCGGTTTCTGCTGTGTTGTTTGATGCGCTGTCTGCTGCGTTGTTGCTTGCTGAATTTTCCGCTGATTTGCCCGGCGCGCCGCCTTTTTCGGTGTTCCACACTTCGCCGGCGAACGCCTGGATAGCGGCTGTGGGCAACACGGCGCAGAGTTCGGTGATGTGCGTGCAACCGGTCGTTCCAGCGAGCAAACGGCTGGATTCACGACGGAAATTTTGCACAAGATTGAGGCCGATGAGCGCGCGATAAGCAGGGTTCGATGCTGCGCAAAGACCGGCATAGGGAGCCCACTCGGACGCCGCTTCGGCGTCGACGATAGTGAACGTGCGGTCGATGGTGATACGCAGCCAGAGTTCATGGATCGGCAGGCCTTTAGGCCGGACGCCCGCCGCGAGTTTGACGTCGCGCGGCTTTTCATCGGTTAGACAGGCTTCGATATCCCACAAGCCATCTTCACGCTCAAACGCTTCCATTCGAATCGCGCGGCGATGGCGCAACTGTCGGGAAACGGGCGGAGAAAGCGGCATGTGCAGAGGAAGGCCGTAATGAGAAAACGCCGAGATTTTACCATACTGAGCATTCTCAACCGAACCGGGTTGCCGCGGGGAAGCTTGAAGGGCAATGAGGAGGCTTGAGCAAAGGTTTGTTTCGATATGGCCGCGAGCGGCGGGGAATTCCGCTCAACAACGGGGTTCGCATCGTAGGGTCAGAATAAAGCCCACGCCTATTCGTCGATAAATTCGTCTTCGCCCGCTTTCAGCACTTTCACGATCGTCCCGCCGTTGAATCCACGCGTCGCGAGAAAACGCGCTTGTTTTGCGCGTTCGGCCGGCGTGGTTGGCAGTTCGCCGAACTTCTTGCTCCAGACGTCGCGAGCGCGGGCGAGCTCGGTTTTGTTCAGTTCGGCGCCGGCGTCCTGAATCAGCGTTTCGTCGATACCGTTGCGCTTCAACTCATGAACGATCCGGTTTGTGCCAAGCCGAGTGCCCCGCCGATGAACCACGCTCTCGACAAATCGCTCATTCGATAACCACCCTTCTTGCTCGAGCGCGTCAAGCAAGGTATCGAGGGAATCGCCTTCGTCGAGATGCGGCGTCAGCTTGCGGGACAGCTCGGCGCGACTATGTTCTCGACGCGATAAGTAACCCAGCGCTCGGCCACGTAAGGATAATTGCGGCCCCTTGCGCTTGGAATCGCTGGTTGCGGAAGCTTTGCCACGTCCGGTGGATCCGCGCGAATAAACCGATTCGGCGTTTTGGCTTTCGCTGACCGTGTCCGCCGCTAATGGCGCGCATTGTTCGAAAGGCTCGAATGGATCAGCTACGCCCACACCGATGCCGATGTCTCGCTCGATGCCCGGAGAAATGACCGGCGTTTTCGATTGCGATTTCCGCGCAGCTTTTGCAGGCAGGGCCTGTGATTGAACAAGAGCCTGTTCCAGCACCGCTCGAGCGCGCCTTAGGCGCTCCTCGGCATCGATCACTTCGAATTCAGCGGCCGAATCAGGCGGCGCGGATTCACTTCGATGCTCGTCAATACGCGGCGCCGCTACGCTTTCAGCGCTTTCGGGGATTTGCTCGTCCGCGGGTTTTGCAGACTTCGATGTTTTGCGACGGCTGGTGTTCCGATCGGTCGATCGCTCGAAAACGTCTTCGCCGTCAGCAGGCTGAGGTGACGATTTGCTACTGGAGGCCGGACCAGCCGCTTTGCGTCCAGACAACCCGCCGCGTCCAAATTTGCTTCGGTCACTCGATCGCTCGTATTCAGCGGGCGCATCTGCCGATGCACTCTTCGCAGATGCGCGCGCCGACGCCCCACCACCGCCGAACGATCCGCGCTTCGGATATGCACGATCACTCGACCGTTCATACACCGGCTCGCTGTCCTCCGTCGTTGCTCCGTCAGCCTCTTTTAAACTCGCGGCAATTGCCTCAGCTTTGCTAGTGCGAGACGACAGGCTTGAATCGCCTACGCGCCCAAAGCTGCTTTTCCTGGCAAAGCTACTGTTACCACTGCTGCTGCCAGCACTCTTGCCGCTTGAAAACCCACCGCCCTTACTAAATCCAGTGCTTACGCTCTTCTCGCCAGAAGCCCCGCCGCTCTTCGAGAAGCTGTTTCCAAACGAACGACGCGCCGGCGCAGATCCCTCCGCACCGGCGCGTTCGCTTGCTGCTGCGCGGAATCGATCGCTACTTCTCTCATAGCGATCAACCCCTTCCTCGGCGCCGAGACTTTCGTCTTCGTCACTGATGGAGTTCGAGCCGTCCGGATCTTCCTTTACGTCCTGCTCCGCGTCACGATTTGAATCGCGACCGGTTTTTGATCCGAACCGGCTCTTGCTGCGCATCATCTTTACCGCCTAAAACTCATTCTTCTTCATCCGCCACTTCGGCAACACCCGGTGCCAGTGCGTCGGCCATTGCATTGACGCCCAGAGACTCGCGAATCCGATTTTCGATTTCGCGCGCCATTTCAGGATTCTCACGCAGGAATTCACGTGCGTTGTCCTTACCTTGGCCAATCCGCTCGCCGTTGTAGCTGTACCAGGCGCCGGCTTTATCCACCAGCTTGGCTTGCACGCCCAAGTCGATGATTTCACCCTGACGCGAGATACCTTCACCGTAGAGGATGTCGAAGATGGCTTCGCGGAACGGCGGCGCAACCTTGTTCTTCACCACCTTCACGCGCGTTTCGTTGCCGATCACTTCGTCGTTCTTCTTGATCGAACCGATACGGCGAATGTCCAGACGCACCGATGCATAAAACTTCAACGCATTACCACCCGTGGTGGTTTCCGGATTGCCGAACATCACGCCAATCTTCATGCGGATCTGGTTGATGAAGATCACCAGGCAGTTTGTGCGCTTGATCGTGCCGGTCAACTTGCGCAGCGCCTGCGACATTAAACGTGCTTGCAAACCAGGCAACGAGTCGCCCATTTCGCCTTCGATTTCAGCCTTCGGCACCAGCGCCGCGACCGAGTCGATCACGATCATGTCGATGGAACCTGAGCGCACGAGTGCATCGCAGATTTCCAGCGCCTGTTCGCCCGTGTCCGGCTGCGAGATCAGCAGGTCCGACGGACTCACGCCGAGCTTTTGCGCGTAACCGATGTCAAGCGCGTGTTCCGCGTCAATAAACGCTGCCGTGCCACCGACCTTCTGCATTTCCGCAATCACTTGCAGGGCCAGCGTGGTCTTGCCCGACGATTCCGGACCGTAGATTTCCACTACGCGTCCACGCGGCAAGCCCCCAACGCCCAATGCAATATCCAGTCCGAGCGAACCGGTCGACACCACTTGAATGTCTTCAATGGCTTCGCCAGCGCCGAGTCGCATGATCGACCCCTTGCCGAATTGCTTCTCGATCTGCGCGAGCGCGACGGCAAGCGCCTTGCTCTTCTCTGCAGACATCCCGCCCGGGCCTTTCTTGCTATCTTCCATGAATCGTCCTTTGCTATGATGAACGGCGTCTGGCGCATGCCCTTGGGAGTTTTTTCCTGCTGGGCGCACTGCTGCAGACACTGTATAAAAAAACAGGTGTTTTTGCAAGTCCGATCGAAGCGCGTAGTTTCAGCGCCACGTTCGACCCATGCGAAACACCACTACACCTGGAGACCGCCGCGCCGGGCGAATTGCGGTGCCGGCAATGCTTTTTGCGCACACTACGATGCGAATCCTCATTGCCGAAGACGACAGCATACTCGCGGATGGTCTCATTCGATCACTCCGCCAATCGGGCTATGCCGTGGATCACGTGCGGCACGGCGTGGACGCCGACAACGCACTTTCGCTCCAGACTTTCGACCTTTTGATCCTTGATCTAGGCTTGCCGATGATGTCCGGCCTGGAGGTCCTGCGACGCCTCAGAGCCCGCAACTCCCAGATGCCCGTGCTTATCCTGACAGCCGCCGACAGTGTCGACGAACGCGTCAAGGGCCTCGACCTCGGCGCCGACGATTACATGGCCAAACCGTTCGCGCTGAACGAGCTCGAAGCCCGCGTGCGCGCCCTTACGCGGCGCGGCGCGGGCGGCGGTCCGACCGTTGTCAAACATGGCGCGCTCGCGTTCGATCAAGTCGGGCGGATTGCGTCGATCAACGACCAGGTCATCGAGTTATCGGCACGTGAACTCGGCGTGCTTGAAGTCCTGTTGCAACGGGTTGGCCGGCTGGTCTCGAAGGAACAGCTCGTCAACCACCTTTGCGAGTGGGGCGAGGAAGTCAGCAATAACGCGATCGAAGTCTATGTCCATCGGCTAAGAAAAAAAATCGAGCCCGGCGGGGCGCGGATCATAACCGTTCGCGGGTTAGGCTATAGCCTTGAAAAAGCCGTTGCCGCGGTGGCCGCCTCTGTACCGCCCTCCCCGGCAAACGCCGACGAGCCTGTCTCGCCCAGCCCGCAGCACAAGTAACACGTAACCACGAGTAATCACGCCATGGGCTCGCCAGCATCCCCCGAGCGCGCCGCTCCGGCGTTGCGCGAGCTGTCACGTGCTCCGCCGGATTTGCCGGAAGCCGATCCCGACGCATCCCGCGACGCGCGTTATGCGAATCCGTTCGCGCCGCCCGACGAGCTCGAGCCCGACGGCGAGCCCGCACCGCGTTCGCTATTCGGCGAGATCCTGGACTGGATGCTCGCGCCGCTGCTGCTCCTGTGGCCCATGAGCATTGCGGTCACGTATCTCGTCGCCAAGTCGATTGCCAACGGGCCATTCGACCGCGCGCTGGAGACGGATGCGTACGTGCTCGCGCGGCAGATCGCGCCGGTGAACGGCGTCGCGGAGTTGCGGCTGCCGAACGCCACGCGCGACTTCCTGCGCGCGGACAACGTGGACAGCGTGTTTTTCCAGGTGCTGGGTACGCGCGGCGAACTCGTAGGTGGCGACGCCGATATGCCCTTGCCTCACGACGATGACCGGCCGCAACCCGGCATCGTGGAGTTCCGTGACGATGTGCTGCGCGGCAACGATATCCGCGTCGCTTATACGACGGTGGAAGCACCGACGCTCTCTCACCCGGTGCTGGTCCAGGTGGCCGAGACACTCGATAAACGTAGCCAGTTGGCCAACGACATCATCAAGGGCGTGATCCTGCCGCAGTTCGTGATCTTGCCGCTGGCTATCGTGCTGGTCTGGTTCGGGTTGTCGCGCGGACTCGCGCCGCTGCATGCTCTGCAAGCGAATATTCGCGCCCGTCGTCCCGATGATCTTTCACCGCTCGAAGCAAGCCGCGCGCCGCCGGAAATCGCGCCGTTGGTGGCGTCGTTCAACGATCTGCTCAACCGGCTCGAGCAGAACATGCAGTTGCAGAAGCGGTTCATAGCCGACGCCGCGCATCAGATGAAGACGCCGCTCGCGGGTTTGAGGACGCAGGCGGAGCTGGCGTTGCGGCAGGACGTATCGGCGGAAGTGCAGCGCTCGCTTGAACAGATAGCTACGAGTTCCGAGCACGCGGCGCGACTGGTGACGCAACTGCTTGCGCTCGCTCGGGCGGAGAACCGGATGTCGGGGCAGATTTTCTCGCGCGTGGAGTTGACCGATCTCGCGCGGCTCGCCGTGCGCGACTGGGTGCAGGCCGCGTTGGCCAAACGGATGGACATTGGCTATGAGGAACCGCCGAATCCGGTCGAGGTTGAAGGCAATGCGGTGATGTTGCGCGAAATGCTGTCGAATCTTATCGATAACGCCATTCGCTACACGCCACCGGGCGGCCGAATCACGGTCCGTGTTCGCACCGACGAGTCCGATACGCGGCACGTCTTTCTCGAAGTGGAAGACACGGGTTTGGGCATTCCTGAAGCGGAACGGGGGCGCGTGGTGGAACGGTTCTATCGCATTCTCGGTCGCGAAGGCGATGGCAGCGGACTGGGTCTGGCAATCGTCCGGGAGATCGTGACGATGCACGGCGGCACCCTCGATATAGACGATCACGTGTACAGCGAAGCACCGCGACAAGCAGGAACGCTTGTACGAGTGGGCTTAAAGCGGGTTTATCCTGCCCGGGACAAACCCTGATCGAGGCTGGCCCTTCATATTTTCAGAAACCGATTTAAACGGATGTTAGCCAATTTATTGACGTAGAAGATTGCATATTTGCTGAATTTAGAGCAATAGGAAGACAAGAAAGCGTCTCAACGCCCACCCCCTCCGCGTCAGAACGCCGTAAGTTTTCCCTCCAATAATCGTTGCACGGCGCTGCTATCCGCGGATGCCATTCAAAGATCAATACAGGAGACGACTTCATGGCAACGGTCGAGGGGCGCATTTCCCACGCACCGATGACGAGCGAAGAACGGCGCGTGATTTTCGCGTCATCGCTAGGCACGGTGTTCGAGTGGTATGACTTTTATCTGGCGGGCTCGCTTGCCATCTATATAAGCAGGACGTTCTTCTCCGGCGTCAATCCGACGGCCGCCTTCATCTTCACCTTGCTCGGCTTTGCGGCGGGTTTTGCCGTGCGGCCGTTCGGCGCGATTGTGTTCGGGCGTCTCGGCGATATGGTCGGTCGCAAGTACACGTTCCTTGTGACCATCGTGATCATGGGTCTGTCGACGTTCGTGGTGGGCCTGCTGCCTGGATACGGCACGATCGGGATTGCGGCGCCTGTGCTCTTCATCGCGATGCGGCTGCTGCAAGGGCTCGCGCTCGGCGGGGAATACGGCGGCGCGGCGACTTACGTCGCGGAACATGCGCCTTCCAACAAGCGCGGCGCGTGGACGGCGTGGATCCAGACGACGGCTACGCTTGGGCTGTTCATCTCGCTGATCGTGATCTTGCTGGTGCGGAGTTCGGTTGGTGAGGAAACGTTCGGTGCGTGGGCTTGGCGTATTCCGTTCCTGGTGTCGATCCTGCTTCTCGCTGTGTCTGTCTGGATCCGGTTGAAGCTGCACGAATCGCCGGTGTTCGAACGCATCAAGGCGGAGGGCAAGACGTCGAAAGCGCCGCTGACCGAAGCGTTCGGGCAATGGAAGAACCTCAAGATCGTGCTGCTTGCACTGTTCGGGCTGACGATGGGACAGGCCGTGGTTTGGTACACGGGCCAGTTCTACACGCTGTTTTTCCTGACGCAGACGCTGAAGGTTGACGGCACGAGCGCCAACATCATGGTGGCGGTGGCGTTGCTGATCGGCACGCCGTTCTTCCTGTTCTTCGGGTCGCTGTCCGATAAGATCGGGCGCAAGCCGATCATCATGGCCGGGTGCCTGATTGCCGCCCTGACGTACTTCCCGCTCTTTCACGCGCTGGCTCACTACACGAATCCGACGCTGGAAGCCGCGACGGTCAAGGCGCCGATTAGCGTGATTGCCAACCCGGACGAGTGTTCGTTCCAGTTCAACCCGGTGGGGACATCGAAATTCACTACCTCCTGCGATATTGCCAAGGGCGCGTTGTCGAAGGCCGGTTTGAACTACGAGAACGTGGCAGCGCCAGCCGGGACGATCGCGCAGATCAAGGTGGGCGACACCGTGGTCAATACGTATGACGGCAAGGCGGCCGATGCGAAGGTCCAGGGCGCTGCGTTCGACAAGACGCTGGCTGGCACGCTGAAGTCGGCGGGTTATCCGGCGAAGGCTGATCCGGCGCTGATCAACTGGCCGATGGCGATTGTCGTCCTGACCATCATGATGATCTACGTGACGATGGTGTATGGGCCGATTGCCGCGATGCTGGTTGAGATGTTCCCGGCGCGGATCCGGTACACGTCGATGTCGCTGCCTTATCACATTGGTAATGGCTGGTTCGGCGGGTTCTTGCCGGCGACGGCGTTTGCTATCGTGGCCGCGAAGGGGAATATTTTCTCGGGGCTGTGGTATCCGATTGTGATCGCGCTGGCGGCGTTCGTGATCGGGATGCTGTTTGTGAAGGAGACAAGGGGTACGGCGGTTTATGACTCGGATTGATTTTCGGGGGGCATTTTCCGAGCTATCTTGTCTCTAGGAATGAGCCTGGAAGGGGTTGACAGGTTTCGCAACCCTCTTCATAATCTCGATCTCTTGGCGAATTAGCTCAGCCGGTTAGAGCGACGGAATCATAATCCGCAGGTCCGGGGTTCGAATCCCTGATTCGCCACCAAGATTGACGCGAGGCCCGCTGCTCCTAACGGACAGCGGGCCTTTCGCTTTGCGCGGTGAGCCAGTTTGTGAGCCATCTCATGCACAAACTGCCACACTTGTATCGCAATCGCTTCGGCGTCTATTACCTCCGCCTGGTCCGGTCTGGCCGGGAAACGAAAAGATCACTGCGCACCAAGGACTTCCGGCAAGCTAAACTTTTGGCTCTCGCGTTCAACCTTGAACTAGCCATGAAGACGCCGAAAGAGCAGCCGAGCGCCGCCGATTTCATCCTTGACGCCGAGGCGCTCAAACGGCTCGATGTCGTCTTCCCGGACGGCACGCAAGTCAAAGACATCAACACCGATGATGACGTGCGTCGCGCCAAGGAGCTTTTTGGTGCGAGATTTGAGGCCGCAGTCCCGTTCGACGCGCCCATTCTCCCGCCCCAAACGCTCGCGTTGATTGAGCGGCAGCGGGAAGCGGCGGAAGCCAAAAAACGGCGCGGAAAACCGTTCGCGGATGTCGTTAAGCTCTACAAGCGCGAAAAGGCGCTCGACAACACCGCCCGCACCCTCACCGCCAAGCAGGGCGCGTTCGACGACTTTGCGAAAACCGCCGGCGAGCGCCCGATGGACGCCTTTTCGCTCGACGACGCGATCGGCTACAAGAACCAGCTCATCGAGAATGGTGGCAGCGCGAGCCGCATAAATTCAAAACTTTCTTACCTTCGCGATTTGTTCAGCTACGCGGTGGCAAATGGCCAGCATCCTGGGCCAAACCCGTTCGAGAACGCCAAGGTCTCATCAAAATCAAAACTTGAACAACAAAAGCGATCGTATAAGCCCTTCTCGGCCGACGATCTCAAAACCATTTTCTCGCCAGAGGCGTACGCCTTGCGGATGGACAAGCCACATTACCGCTGGCTGCCTTTCCTTGCATTGTTTGCAGGCGCGCGCCTCGAAGAGCTCGCCAGCCTTTCTTTGAATCAAATACAACGAGATGGCGATGTTTGGTATTTCGAAATCGCGAAGGCCAAAAACGCGAACTCACAACGCCGGATTCCCCTCCACCGCGCGATCGTCGAATCCTCTTTTCTCTCTTATGTCGATAGCGTCAAGGAGAGCGGCGCCACCCAGCTTTTCCCGGAGCTCAAACCCGGCAAAAACGGCTACGGCAAGAACGTCACGCGGCGCTTTGCCGATTATCTCGACGAACGGTTGATAACCGACGACCGCAAGGTTTTTCACAGCTTCCGCCATACCTTCATTGCTCGCCTGTCGGCCAGGAACGTCCATCCCGCGATGTTGATGGCGCTGGTCGGCCACTATGACCAAGCCAAGGTGGATTTCAGCAGCCCGCATTTCACGAACTACCAGCACGACAAGACCCTCGCCGAACTTAAACAAACGATCGATTTGTTTGATATCGAATTGCCGTTTCGGTTTTAGCAATCCCATTCCAACTGTTTGAAAACAGACGCGGGCGGATTATCTTCCCGCGTTGAAAAACAACAATCTCAGGCAAGCCGCGAAATCCGATTGACGAGGGGCCTGCCGCGGAGCAATGTTTGCATTCGCGCAGGAGCCGGGGCTGGACCAACCTCCTTCACGTAAAAATTAAAATATGCGGCGAGGCGGCGATGAGCGAGCGTCAACCAAAGAAGGAGCGGCTGAGCGTCTATTTGATAAAAGACCCAAAGCTGCGCGACGAACAGATTGTCAAAACCGAACGGACTCACCCGCCGATTCTCCTCGAAGTCGGGGCGGGCGACGCGAAGCTTTACGTTAAAGCCAGGACGCAGCCGAAACTGCCGGAGTGGGTCGCTTTTATATTTCCTTCCCAAGACCCGCCCGCCGGCTTATTTCAAGGAAATCACAGCGATGGGGCAGTGCTGATTTTCCGCGACAAAGAAGCGGTGTTCGCGTTGTCTTTTGGAACCGGGCACCATCTGATCGACCGCGACCTTGTGGTTCGGGATTTCGGGCTGCGAGTCACGCTGAACTCCGTCGATCCGGACAAGCTGCGCAGCCTCGACAAGGCGAATTACGAAACCAACCCCCTTAACACGCGTAGCCAAAGCCCGAAGGACGCGGACATCTTCGATTTGCAGATCGACACCGAAAACGACATGGTCTATGCGCTCACCGGCACGTCGACGGTGCCGCTCCTCGGCGACCGAGTGACCGGCCGCGATGCGCTGACGATCATGCCTGAGTCGACGCTCGAAATTTTGCCGCTGATTCTTCGTGAGGCTCACGCGCGCTATTCAGAGAAACCGCCGCAAAAATTCTCATTCGTGGAGGATGTCAGCCGCGTCAGAGACACAGAAGACGAGCAAATTCTGAATCTCGAACTGAGCGACTTGCTCACGCAAGACCCGCCGCCGACCAATGTTTGGGTCGGGGAGCCCGAGATCGTCGACTGGGAGGCTCAGACCGGCTACTCGTTTGAAAGGGGCAAAAAGGGCGTCGTGCATTCCACCTTGCAACTCGACAAGTTGCTCGACCACATGGCCGCCAAAGGAGCCAAGCCAAGCGAGGCGGAGCTTCGCGCGCTCAAAATCTATGTCATCGACGCCAACTACATGCCAGTGAAGCAGTGGTCGGCGTATCAGTGCCTATATGCCGAGATCCCGATGGGCGACCAGGTCTACATTCTTCGCAACGGGGCTTGGCACGTCGTCAGCGACGACTTCGTCGATCGGGTGGACAAGGCGTTGGCCGACGTCGAGATCGACGCGACCGCGATGCCGGTTTATGCCCACGACGACGAAGGCCATTACAACGAGAGTTGCGCCGAGCCCGGGAGCGGATACGAGCTTTTGGATCGCAAGATGGTTCCTATCGGCGGCCCCCACGACAAGATCGAGTTTTGCGATCTCGTCCGCGACGGCCACGACTTGATCCACGTGAAGGTCTATCGAAGCTCCGCGACCCTCAGCCATTTGTTCGCCCAGGGCAGCGTGTCTGCCCAGACCTTTCTGAGAGATGGCCAGTTTCGAAAACAACTCAACAACCGGCTCCCCGCTTCCATCAAGCTTGTGGATCCATCCGTTCGGCCGGAGCCAAAGAACTTTCGCGTTGTTTATGCCATCGCCACATCGAAAAGCTTGCCTTTCGAGCTGCCATTCTTCGCAAAAGTCGCTTTGAAGAACGCCGTCGCCGACCTTCGAATGATCGGTTTCACAGTGGCGCTTTCGAGGATTGACCTTGATCCGGTCTTTCTGAAAACGAGTGTTTGCAAACCAGCTGGCGCAGGCGCGAATCTAGCGCCGATAACGCCAAAGAAACTTAGGCGCAAAGACGACCGGTCATCGCCGCCCGCCCGCTTATGACCCTGCCCCACGACACCGGCTCTCTTACTCGTATTTCAAATCAAGAGATGCCAGAAAAGGCAAGATTGCTCACCCTAACCGGTTGGCCGATTGAAGGAGTTTGATGGCGGATCTCGCAATAAAAGATTTGACGACGGTTATCGCCAGCGGCATCACGGCGATCGCCACACTGAGCGCCGTCGTGATCGCCAATCTGTTCAATGCTCGGATAACGAGGGCCAATGTCGAATCGGCTGAGCGACAAAAGCGTTTGGATTTCCGTCTTTCCAAACTCGAAGAGTTTTATCTGCTTTTCGAGCGATGGGAAATGGCTTTCGTTCAAGTGTGCTTGTTTCATTATCGCGGTTACCTCGGCGAATTAAGCTTTCGGCAAGTGTTGGACCTCACGCAATCTGACAAGACGCTTGCCCCAGGCGAGTTTCAGAAACTGATGATGCTGATGCGCATTCACTTCCGACAGTTCATCGTTGACCATGAAGAAGTCGAAGCCGCGCGACGGAATGCTGCGCGGTTCTTGCACGATCCAGCCCGCACGAGGTTGACCGCAGATGAATTCTTCGCGGCCCAACAGCGTTTCGACGCAGCGTGCGCAATTTTCAAAGAGAAGATCGCAACGAACGCGCGAGCGCTGGACGGCTCATGATGCGGAAGACAGCGCCCGAGCGCTTTGAGCAAAAGCGGCGACGTTCGCGGCCGATCACCGACCCTCCTCGATGACCCACCGCCGCAAGTCCGGCTAAAAATCAGCACTCGGCGTCGTGCCATCTATTCGCGACGCGCGTATCCTCCGATTCTCGGCAGATTGCGGTTGATGTAATCGTTGAGCCCCCTGCCTTGCTCAGCCAATCGCTTCATGGCCTCGACATGCCGCGCTCCGGGCCTGGCGTCCGTATACCAGTAGGTCGCAAAGCGCCCTTCTTTAAAGCGGATCGCAATAAATCCAGGTCCGCACTCGTAGGACGCGATGCCCGAGTCACCATCCAAATTCTTATAAATCGGCATGCTTGTGTCCCCGACGATTTTCGTGGCTGATGGTAGCAGGAGCGCACGCTGGCCGAACAGGGCACGGTCTGCTGGCGACGATTCGGCTACCCGCTCAGTCCTTTGATTTTGACTTGGTGCATTTCAACGAGATCGTCCTGCATTGTCTCTACGGCCCTGCCCTTTGGGACCAGCAACTCTCCGCGAGCTTCCGTGGGCGTGCAGCCGAACCTTTCTTTGAACGACCGAGCAAAGGTTGACTCGCTAGCGAACCCCACTGAATAGCCAATCTCAGCGACGCGCGCCCGAATGTGTCGCGGCGCTGTCAGGCGCCTCAAAGCCTCATCCAATCGCCGATCCTTCACGCGCTTCGCAACGCCGCCGTCCTCGGTGAAGAGCTCGTAAAGCGCGGTCCGGGACACTTTAAGCGCGCGACAGAGCGCGGCGGGCCCCAGGTCTGGATCGAGCAGATTGCGCTCGATGTAAGACATGGCCTGCGCATGAAGCATGGGCGCGAGCCGCGGATCGCCTTGGCGCACCTCAGCAAGCGCCTTCGGGAGAAGGCATGACGCGAGCAAATCCAACGTCGCGTCCGCTGCGATCGGTGTTTGCGCCTCATCCATCGTTGTCGCCAGCCTCGCGAGCGTGTGCAAATGCGAGGCGAGCATTTCTCCAATGGCGTCGTCGGCCGCCCAGCTCGCCCCATGCAACCGTGCGCCCTCGGGCAACCGCCGATCAAGCGCGGCGCGCGACACGCTCAGCGTGAGCATCGGGGCGTCAATGGCGAATCCGACGTTTTCGACGGCCATGTCGCGAATCGCGATGGAATTCAGGGGCACCCGCTGCTGGCCCTCCGCGAACTCGGACGTGAGTTGGCCGCCAATCAGGCAGTGCACCAAATACTGATCGATGCCGGACGTTGCGATCTTCTTGCGTGTCCGATGAAACTGCACTTCGCCTTGCGCCGCGTGATGAGTGAGCAGCATCGGCCCAAAATCCCACGTGTGAATGTTCGCCTCAAACGCGTACGCCTTTGGTCGCTTCACTTCATACATGGGCTTCAAGGCAAGCCGCCATATCTCCTCTGCGTCCGTCTCCTTCATTTTCTTGCTATCGAATCGAAGCGGCTGGGGCATTGGAGGCTCGGCGGGTTCTTTTGCCGAATCTTAGCCATCTCCCCCGTCGTTTGCATTAAACGCCCCAACAAAAAACAACCCGCGGACAAATCGACAAGGAAACCTGGACGGGTTGCCGGCAGGCCTCGCGAACTATTGCCGATGATTAATGCACAAGGAGCGAGACAACGCTTCCGTCAAAAATCGAGATAAAGAAGAGGCAGCGAATGAATGCGCGACGAATGGCAACATCGGCTGGATTGGGCGGCGGACGACCCCGATCGGATCAAAGCGGCCAAAGCACTCAAAAGTCAACCGAAGGCGCCACCGGCCTTCGTTCAAAGCCTTCGGCGCGGACGCGGACGCCCGTGAGTGGAGGAGACAACCGCTTCGAGCTCCACGCGCTCGCGTTCGGCTTCGCGTCGTCCCGCGGCGTCAAGAAGGGCGCGGAGAGTTTCGCGCTCTCGCATGACAGACGCGAAATCCGAGATGATTCGCAAAATCGCGCGGCGATCGTCGCGCGGCAAATCCCCAATCAAGCCTGCGATGGCTCCGGCGTCCTCGCCGACCCCGCCTCGATAGTCGCCCAAGAGCGCGCTCAGGGGGCAGCCGAAAAGCTCCGCGAGCTGATTCAACCGCCACAGAGTCGGTGCGATAACGCCGGTCTCAATGCGCGAAACCGTTTCCTTCTCCAATCCGATCGCGTCGGCCACGCGCGTTTGCGTGAAGCCCGCCGCCTTGCGCCGGGCGGCGATCGCGGCCCCCACGCGCCGCGTCAAATCTTTGGAGCCTCCGCTCTCGGCGTCCATGATCGCCTCCTTAAGTCGCGCAAAAACGACGCAAGGCGATATTTTCCCGCTGAATCCAGCACAAAAATTGACGTGTAACGTTACGATAACGACGCAATAAATCATTAAATTGACGCGAAAAATCATCGCCGCGATCCGCGGCGCCCATCGCGCGACGAGGAATCCAAAAAATGAAAATTACCGCTAGCCGTTCGGCCGTGGCCACGGCCTCCCTTGCCCTTCTCTTGGCCGCCTGCGGCGGAGGGGGCGGCTCAAACTCAACCAACGCGGCCACGCCATCCTCGGGGGCGAGCGCGACGCCAGCGACTCCCGCTTCGGGCGCAAGCTCGACGCCCGCAACGCCCGCCAGTGGCGCCAGCTCGACGGCCGCCGTTGCGGCCATATCGCTTCTGGCGCCGGGCGCGCCCCCAGTAGCCCCGTTCGCGGCCACGGGCGACTTCGTGGGGGACGCCTTGGCCTTCATCAATCGCCAGCGAACGCTCCTGGGATTGCCCACGATGGCGGCGAACGCGGCAGTCGCGCAAGCCGCGACGAATCATTCCCTTTACCTGCAAGACAACAATGTCGTGGGGCACTTCGAAACCGCCGGACTGCGCGGCTTCACGGGCGTGACGCCCACGGACCGGGTCAATCCGCTGTATCCGACGACAGGCGCGGGAGAAATCCTTTCGGCCGTCTTCGGCCCCTTCCAGAGCTCGGCAGAGCCGATCGAATCGCTGTTCGACGCGCCGTTTCACCGCTCCGGCATCTTGTCCGACGCGACAACCGCCGGCGCTGGCATTGTCGTGTCGGCGAGCGCCAACAGCCTCTCGGCGCTCACCGTCGATTTCGTCGACTTCAAGCCAGCCGCGCCCGATGACAAATTGATCGCTTATCCCTATCCGGGGCAAACGGACGCCCAGGCGTCATGGCTCGACACCGAGAGCCCCGACCCTTTCGCCGCGGCGCCGCAGAGCTATTTCGGGAAAACCGTCGGTTATCCCGTCACATTGATTGGGGCGAACGCGGCGTCGTTCTCCCAGGTCTCGTTCGCGATCACCGACGCCACGGGCGCGAATGTGCCGTGCCAAGAGTCTGACAGCTCGAACAACGCCGAAGCCGCGCATATGGCGATGTGCGCGCCCTTCGCGCCGCTCGCGGCGAGCGCCGCGTATTCGGTTCATGTCACGGGGCTTTTGGCCAACCAGTCATTCACGGCGCCCCGGCCCTTCGACGTGTCGTGGACGTTCACGACGGCTGCGACCGCGACCACGCCCGCCGTCTCCAAAGCCATGGTCGGCGTGCCCGCGCGCCAAGTTCGGACCGACTCAGCGCGTGCGCCAAGCGCTGAATCCGCTCCGCGTCGCTGACCCGGTGGCTGACATGAGCGCTTTCAGCCACGCGGCCTTCGCCGCTTTCTGCCTCGGGGCCTTGCCCCTAACCGCGTTCGCCGTCGCAGACCCGAGCGACTCCGCCCCGCCGCCCTCGGCAAACGCCCCGGTGTTCGCGGCGGGCGAGCGATGGGAATTCGCGTATGAAAACACCTTGGAGCCCCGGCTCAATGAACGCTACTCGCAAACCGTCGAGAGCGCGGCGCCAAGCGCGACGACGCTCGTGAACAACCGCGGCGGCCATTTCCATCTGGACGCCGACTCAAATCTCGTCGAGACGCCAGCCACGCGCTATGAGCCCAGCGACGGCCGCTTGAAGTTTCCGATGGCGGTGGGCCAGAGTTGGTCGACGACCTACGTTGTCCGCTCCGGCGCCTGGACAGCCAAATGCGACCGAACGAGCTCGGTGGTCGCCGCCGAGCGCATCAAGACCCCGGCTGGGGAGTTCGACGCGTTCAGGATCGAGCAAAGGGTCGCGTGGGCCGGCATGGGCGCAAGCCAAGGCTCAGGGCTCACGTTGGAGCGGGACTGGTATGCGCCCGCCGTTGGGCGGATCGTGAAAGTCGAATATGAGGACAAGCCGCTCAAAGGCCCCGTGACGGCCACGACCGCGCAGCTCGTCGAATATTCTCCCGCCGCTGCGGCCCTGCCAAGCGGGGTCGCGCGATGACGTCCGGAAACCCGCTTCGCCAAACCATTCAAATCTCGATCAAAGGACCCGCGCATGAACGCTTCATTTGAAAGGCGGCCGGAAGGCGTACGCCTCCGTCCCGCGCCCCGTGTTTTCCTCGCCGCCGCCCTCGCGTCTTTGTCGCTCGCCGCTTGCGGCGGGTCGCCCAGCGAAAGCGACGTGAAGGCCGCTCTGCTGAAACAAGTGGACGCCGGACAAGAGCAAGCGCATCGCATGCTCGGCAAGAGCGCGTTCTTCGACAGCCAAGCCGACGAGCAACGGAAGGGCGTCTCAGAACTCAAACTCGTCGGCTGCGCCCCCGACGGAGAGAAGGCCTACCGCTGCGACATACAGGCCAAGGCCGGCGCGCTGCGGATTCGAATGATCAAGGGCTCCGACGGCTGGCTCGCGGCCGACGCCGGCGGGGGCTGACTTCTGGCGGGCGACGCTTGGCCGCGGCCGGGCGCGTCGCCTTCAACGGCCCTCGGGCCAATCTCAAAAGGCGACGGCCTTCGCCGCGCCTTGTCCGTTCAACGAAGAGCAAGGAGCAATGAAAATGAACCAACTCAATGTCGCCGCCGTTCAGTGGAACGCCTTGGGGCATATCGCGGACGTCAAGCCCATTAGCGACGCCGACACGGCGTGCCTGGAAGAACTTCGCCAAGTCTTGTTGAAGCATGGGCAAACCGCGCGCTTTGGCGTCTCGCTTTTGCACAGCCATTTTGAGCTCGCGCCCGACGAAATGATGCTCGAAGAAACAAACGTGGAGACTCGCGAGCAGTGGGTCAGGCCCGTGTCTCGTCAGTATTTGACGGAGAACGGCATCGTCGCGCAAACGACCGTCATTTCTTTTGACGAGCGCGGCATGAGCCAACTGTGTGGCTGCAACCCGCGCTCGTCCGGGCACTTCCACCTCTGATTCCATTTCGCGAGAGAGCTCTCTCATTTCAATCCGCCATGCCCCGCCGGCCTCCGCGGACAACGGAAGCCGGCATGGCGCGCGCCGAGGAGCGCGGGCGACAACGAAACCCATAAAAGCACAATGACCGACCACAAGAAGACTCGCCCTGACCGGATAGCTTCCGCCATGATGGCCTGCCTTGCGATCAGCCTTTCCATGGCGACGCTCGCGGGCTGCTCCAAGAAAGACGCCGAGCCGATCGCCGACGGCCCCGCGCCATCCACGAAGGAACTCGCTCGCGACGAATGGCACGACGACGCGGCCGCGGCGGCGATCGAGAAAGACGCCGGGCCGAAGAACACCTATGTGTGCGTGTTCAAGTTCTCCGACATGAACCAGCGGCCGACGTCGGTCGCCGCGATGGACCGGCCCAAGATCGGGGCGAAGAAAGTCTCGATGAACGAGGAGTCCATCGAGGCGACGAGCGCGGACCAAGCCCACAAGCTGATGGAGATCGCCGTCAATTACTCTCTGGAAATCGGCCCGTGCACGCGCGACTTGGCGAGCGCCTCCATCGACAAATCGAAGCCCCTGTCGTCCTACACGGATTTGAAGAGCGGGTTGCAGCTTGGGCTTCTTTATTACGGCCTGGGCGGCAAGCCCCTGCCGGCCGACGACCTTGCCCGCTCATTCGACACGGACTATCAGAACACAAGCGACTCCTTCAAGAGGGGCGACCTTCTGAAAACTCTCGCCCCTCAATACGCGGCTCAGCAAAAGGATGAAATGGCGTCGCCGTATTTCAAAATCAAGGTCGCCGCGGCGCTCGGCCACTACGACGCCCAAACCAAATCTTTCCCATTGCGGCAATTGGGCATGGACGGCAATTCCAGCATCACGCTCTACAACGCGCCCAGTTACGGCCTCGTCCTTCGCGGCGACCCGCGGCTCGCCACGATCACGCCGGAAAGCGAGGACCAAGCGCGGGCGCTGGAAGCGAAAGTCAGCGCCTCGGGCGCGACTCAAATGCAGGTGGACGTCGATGTCTACGTGAAGGTCCTCGACACCCTGACCTACGCCGCCCGCAAGGATGTCGTCGGCAAAGTCGCGGCGCTCCATGTCGCCGAGCAACAGACGGGGGCGACTATCGCGGACCTCCATTGACCTCGCCCTTCAACGATTAAACGTTTTCTGGCCGATCGCCTGGCATTTGCGGGCGATCGCTCGCCGCCCCTTCAATCATCGAGAAACAAAATGGCAAATTCATCCAAGCTCGCGGACGCGACAACCCAAACCCAGCGCGCAGGCGCGTTCGCCAAAGCCACGGGGCTTTGGACTTTTGTCCTGATCATGTCGATTCCAATCCTCGACATTTTGGCGGGACTGTTCATGGTCCTTTGGTTTTCCGTGAACATCATCAACCGAAGCGCCCAGCGCGGGCGCGACTTCTTCTGGCTTTTCGCGGGGACCGTGATTTGCTTGCTTGGCTTCGCGATTCCTGCGGCCACGGACTCGATTCGCGGCGTGGGCTTCGGCGGTGGATGGTTCTTGGACGTCATCGTGAACGTGCTGGTCGGCTGGCTGATCGTGGGCCGAAAGTTGGGCCATCTGTTCGGGGCCGACCCGAAAGCCCCCGAACCCGCGGCCTGACCCACGCTCGATTTCAGCGAAACCGCGGATGCGGGAAAGCAACGGGCCTCCCTCCCTGGAGGCCCGTGCGCTCATGGACTGGGCCGGCTCGGTCGCGGTCAACTTTTATCCTGCTCCCGGAAAAGCTCACCGGCCGCGCGCGAGGCTCGCGGTCTTTGTCTCGGCTTGCGCGATTGGCGCTCGAACCCTCTCACAACACGTGGACGATGAGACGGCCATTGGCGGCCAACAAGCTCGCCGCGCGGTCCGCGGCGCCCTCTTTTGATCATCGCTTGCGCAGCGCCTTCAAAACGGTTTGGGTCGCAGCGTGCAGGCTGAGCCGAAAGTCCGACCATTCGCCTCGCAGGCGTTGTCGCAAAAGCGCGCGTTTGATGCCTTTGATCGCGCGCTTGCTCTCTTTTGCGGTTTCCTTGAAGTAATCTGGTCGCTCGCCGTCAAGCAAATGGCCGTCGCTGTCGCCATTGGCTTCGCCGTCCCGCTGGCGCATCCGCGCGAGCGACGCCGCCGCGGCGAACCAGCGCGCGATCCGTGCGCCCCGCGTGGGTGATTGGTCGTGGACTCCCATTCATTTGCCTCCATTGTTGTCGCTCTCCTTGTTTTTGCGGCCGACGCCTTCGCTTCGGATGCGCAGCCCCGAAAAGAGGGGGAGGGCTAATCCCCTTAACCGGCGTCCCGTCAAGAAAGAGCTCGGCCAAATCAAGCGATTGAAACGCGCCGGCGAGGCGAACGCTTCTATGGGCACGGCGAATCGGCGAGAAAGCGGGACAAGGCGGCGTTAGCCGACGCGCCGCCCGCCCCGAACATTTCGGCTCCTGGCGCTTCGGTTGACGCGTTCGTGGCTTCGCGAGAGCCGTCGCCTACGCTGGCCTCATTCCCCTCGCCGTTCGCCGCCCTTTTTGCTTCATCCGCCCTTTCCGGCGCGCCGCCCGCGGCGACGGCTTCACGCCCTTCGGGCGCCGGATCGCCAAACGGGTTTGATAAGTGCGGGTCAGCAGACGCGTCGCTGGACGCGACCCGCGAGCCATTGAGCATTGGCCTGGGCGCGAGCCATTTGGCCCGAACATGCGCCGGGCGCGCTTTGGGCATCGGGAAGAAAGGCCATATCAACTCATGCGCGTCGCCTTGCGTGAACACGCACAAGGCGACTCCCTTTTGGTCCGGTGTCGGCCCGAGGCGCGAGCCCAGCTCCGCTGGCTTGTAAAGGCTGATTTCGTCGCGGGTGAACGAGAGGGTTTGAGAGCCCGCGCGCCCGTTCGCGCCGTCGCTCGACGTGGAGATGTTCGCGCGCTCCACCTCGCGCGAGCCCAGCGCCTTGCAGAGCTTGTCAGCGGTCTCGCCCGACATGGTTTGGCCGACGATCAGGGTGCCGCACATGGCGACCAAGGCCCTGAGCATTTTGTCGCCATAGATTTCTTCGATCTGCGCGAGGTCTTGGCAGACCACAACACAACGCACGCCTCGCGAGCGGCCGACCTCGAACAACGCGCGCACAGGCAATTTGCCTGCTTGGCCAAATTCATCGGCGAGAAACCAAACCTTTCTGTCGGGGTCGTCGTCGATTTCGATGCTGTTGATAGTCGCGGCGAAAGTCCCGACGATGCCTTGCACGTAGCTTTTCGTGATGTCCGAATAAGCCCCGTGCCCTTGCAAAATAATTTGGGCATGCGGTGATCGACCTTGCGCCCAATCAACAAATCCCACGCGGCGCGACTTCGGCGTGTCGCCCCAAGCGGCGGCCAAGTCGAAGATGGGAGAGCAAAAAGCTGAAAGATTGATGAGGATGCCCGTCGTGGTAACGCTGCCGCGCTCGACGGCGCGCGCCGCTTCCGGGTGATGCGCTCGCATCAAGGCCAAGAGCTGGGGTTGGGGCAGTGAGACGGCGCGGGCCAAGTCGCGCCAGCCCCAATCATCGCCCTTGTCCGCTTGCAGATGACAGATGACGCCAACAAGCAGTTGCCGCGCGGCGTTCGACCACATCGGATCAGCGCTGTCTTGGATCATGGCCGCAGCGAAGCGCCGGATGTCCAGCAGGTTTCGAAGGTCGGCCGCGACGTCCCAAGCGAGGCTTCGCTCGTCCCAAGGGGCTAGTATCTCCGGGCCCTCGAAGGCGGCGGTGAATTCCCCCTTGGGGTCAAACAAAAGCATTTGCTCGCGCGCGGCGACGATCTTCGAGACAAGGGGGCGCAGGACCGTCGACTTCCCGGCGCCGCTTCCGCCGACCAACAAGCAATGCCGAGTCCATTGCTCGGCGGGATACGGCACGCCGGGGGCGATCTCATGATCGGGCCGCGCTTTGCTTTGGGCCGCGAATCGCTTGGCGAGCGCCTTCGCGGCGGCCGGGCCTTCGAGCCTGACGCCGCCGCGCAAAGCCAACAACCTGTCGCGCGGGGTCAAGTAACTTTTCGCCATCAGCATTGCGGGCGCGCAAGCGACGACCGCCGCCAAGGCAGCGCGAGCGGCGAGACCCAAAGCGCCGTCGCAGGACAGCGCGGCCAGATCGCGCAAATAGCGGCGAGCGCCCTCATCGAAAAGCCCGGGCGAGAGCCAATGCGCGAAGAGCTTTGCGCAGCCCTCCGCGTGCGCGCTCAGCGGCGCCGTCGGACCCGCTAATCCAAACAGCGGCCGCCACACCGCCCATAAGACCGCCGCTCCCGCGGCGATCCCCGCCACAGCGCTCGCGCAAAGCCATTCGCGCCAGTCCGCTCGCGCGATGGTCGGAGCGCTGGGCACGCTGCTGAATCCTCGCTCTGGCTTGATTTGTCTGCTCATTTCCAGTCATCTCCCAAAACCTTTTTCACGGTTCAGGGCGACGAATTGGATGTTTTGTCAGATGAAAGGAATTTTATGCCGTTCATCGGCTCCGGTGGCCGCTGACGTCGCGCCAGCTTTTCAGCGCCGCAAAAATAATTGAGAAGGCATCGCCGAGCGCTTCTCAAAACAACATCGGCCCAACTACAAGGACACAATGAACAATCAAACCAAAAGGACACAACTCATCATCGGCGCATTCAACAGCCTTTCCGAAACCGAAGTTAAATCGCTTGGGCGCGCAGCTTCTCGATTGATCAGCGGCACGACGTTTTCGGAGCCTGACGACTTGCTTCACGAGGCGCTCGTGCGCACGCTAGACGGACGCCGCAACTATCCCAGTCAGGTGTCGTTCGGGTTGTATATGAATTTGACGATGCGCAGCATCGCGGACGGCGACCGTGACCTGCGCGGCAATGTCGACCCGGGCCCGAACTTTTATGATCAGGAGTCTGAGGACTCGGACGACGCCGCCGAAGATCAAGTCGCGCCATCGGCCGAAGATGAATTCGCCGCGATGGAGACGTTGGAGCGAATCGCGAAAGCAGTCGGCGACATCCGCGATTCATTGGTCGATGACGACGTGGCTTGCGCCGTCCTTGACGGAATCATCTTCGAAGAATTGCCCCAAGAAACGCGCAAGGCGCGCGGCCTCGGCGTGAAGGCCTACGACGCGGCTCGCAAACGCTTAGAACGGCGATTGCATCCGCTGCGCGACGCCTTGATCACGCGCAAAGAGAATGCCGAACGCTCTCGGACACGGCCTACGCCCGTGGCACCGGCGCCACAAGTTCGTGCTCAACTCGTCCCGCTGCGTCGCGCGCAAGCCGGCCGGACGCATCCCGCGCCGACATCAGCAAGCATGCGCCGCAGAAAAACGCTGCGAGGCCCTCGGGCGCCCCAGCCAAGGGAAAGTCCAAGGATTGATCATGGGGCCCTGGTCGGCGGTTGACCGCTTGCGGTGGACGCACGACTAAACAAAGAACGCGAGAACCCTGGGTATCTCGCGTTCTTTGTTTTCTTTCCCAACTGATCGCGCGGCCTTTGAACGGCCCTGCAAGCAAGTTAGCGTTTGCGAGCCAGTTGAGCCATCGCCTCGTCGATGATGGCCTTGCGACGCGCCTTCCGGTCGTCCGTCTGCGGGTGCGGGTGCGGGTGCGGGTGCGCCAGCATGTTGGCAGAGGCCGCAGCGCCATCGGCCAGACCTTTCGCGATGGCTTCGCGAGCGGGGGCGCGCTCGTCGCCACCGGAGAGATTGGTTTTCACCTTCGTGTCGTCGCAATACCAATCCACTAGATCTTCAAGCTTCACCGCCGGGGCCGAGCCGAGCATTCGATGCGGAAGGAAGAACGAGCCCGCGCGCATCGCTGAATAAATCGTCGGCTGCCCGATGTCGAGAATGCGCGCCAGAGTCTTGACTCGCACGAACGCGGAGCGGACGTTGAAACGGTTGGCGAAAAGGTCCATCGCTCGCTCCCTAGCCGCCAACGCTTCCGCCGTCTTGACGGTCGGTCTCGCGCATTGCCCTGACTCCCGTTTTGAACTTGCCTCCATCGTCGCGCCCCCAAGCCGCCCTCTCTTATATTTTTGCGGACAGCGAGCTTTCATTGGACGGGCGATGGCGAAAATCCGGCGATAGGACGGATTTTGGCCCAAGCATGAAATCAGAAGCGGCGGCAGCAAAGCCACGAAAAACGTCTCGCAACACGAGGCACTTTCGACCGTTCGTCGGCAAGACCTTTGGTGCAATGTTGCACCGACCACCGGCAGACATGACTTAACTTTAGCCAATTTGCCGGACATAAGGTCTCAGGGCTTTCCAAGCCTTTTCATTTGCTCGCCTTTAAGCTTTCAAAGTGTCTTTTTTCTGACCGTTAGCCGGCCGTCAGGCCTCTTTTTTGTTGGTTACTTCCTAAGCACACCCTTGCGCAGCAAGGGAATCCGCGAGATGACATCAAGGACCGCACGGCTCAATTGCACCAAATCGCATCTTGGTGCACTAAGGACATTTTCGCGGCATCCGAACGCCGCCCGTCGACAGCAAAACCAATGGGGGGCTATACAAATCACTCAGGAGACGTCATGGCCAGCATCACACCAATTTTGAACAAAAGTGGCTTAAAGTGGAAGGTCCTAATCCGCAGAAGGGGAGAGCCTCGCATCGGGAAAACCTTTGACACTCGTGCAGAAGCAGAGGCTTTTGCATATGTCGCGGAAAATAAAATCCTGGCCATCGCCATGCCAAAACTTTGGCCTGCCGTGGATCGATCAAACTCGTTGCCGTCACCAGAGCCATTGGCGCTGCCGTCACCGGATCCGTCGCCGCTGTCGTTGAATTTGGATTCGGAGCGCCTTGCCGACATCGTTGAGAAATTCATGAAGCGCGCTCGCGCCAAACAAAAATATCGCTGCCTGGCTCCCACCGTCCACAGCGAGGTCGGAGACGCGACTGTTGGCGAAATCAACAACGACTGGGTGGTCGCATACATCGACAAAATGCGAGCAAAAAAAACTCACATGGGCACGCAATTCTCATACAGCACCATAAAAAAGCACATGACGTTGATGAAGAAAGCGATCGAATGGCGCGCCGAGTCGCTCCGAGTCTTTTGCCCTTCTTTCCCATTCAAAATTACCGACGACTTCCCGCGAGACCACGAACAGTCGCGCGACCGCCGCTTGAACGCCGAAGAAACGCAACGGCTCGAAGCGAGACTGAGCCGAATAAAAGGCAAAACCCGGGACCATTGGGTCTTGCTGGTCGAGTTTGCCCGCCAAACAGGCGCTCGATTGCAAGAGTTGCTTTTGGCGGAGTGGCGAGAGTTCACCCCGGACGGAGATGGATGGACTATCCCGCGCAACCACACCAAATCTTTCGATGAGCGGTGCATTCCATTTGGCGACGCCGCAAAACGAATTTTCAAAGAACTCAAGGAATTGGCCGATCCGGACGATCCGCTTGTGTTCCACGCGCTCGGAACCTCAGCGTCGGTCTCATCCGCATTCGTCAAAATTGTCAAAGAGGCTGGAATCAAGAATTTCCGGTTCCACGATCTGCGTCATGAGGCCGTCACTCGCCTTGCGATGATGAATCCCGCGGATTCAACTAGTGTCATGAAAATTTCCGGGCACAAAAACTGGGAGATTTTCAATCGCTATGTCAATCCGACGATGACGGAGCTTTCAGTCCGCCTTGTCCTTCCTTAGAAATCGCCGTGTCGCTCCGGCGACGACTATCGTCGAAGCTTTTTCCAAAAAAGCTTCGCGCCTTTCGGTTCAATAATCGTGACGAGACGGCCCCCGCGCTCAATGGAAAACGATGGGCGGGCATTAATTGGCACTACGGCAAGCGCCCCCGCAACTGTGTGGCTTCTATGCTTTCAATCACGAAAATTAATTCCACGAAGAGCCAAGCCAAGAAAATCGCGGGCGGCCCGGGCTACCTTTTTTATCTGGGCGTGCCCTCGACTCGCGAGCGAGGCGACTTCGACGACTACGCGCGCGGAAAAGCCCCGGAGCTTGGGCCCGGGCCGTTTTGGGTTTGCAATGGCGCTTCATTGCTCGGCGTCAGCGGCGACGCCGGCGCCGAACATGTCGAAAGGCTGTCTCGCGGCTTCCATCCGCTTACCGGCGAAGCTTTGATGCAAGGCGCGGGCGACTCTCACGTCATGGGGCTGGACATGACATTTTCAGCGCCAAAAGACTTCTCTGCGGTCTTTGCCGCCGCCGATCCTTCGACGCGCGCCGATCTGCTCGAATGTTTGCACGGCGCCACTCGCGCCGCGTTGGGCTATGCTGAGAAAGCTTCGGTGACGCGGCATGGCCCAGGCGGAAAAGACAAGCAGATCGCGGAGGCCGCCGTCGGTGTCTGCTACACACATTTCGCGAGCCGATCCGGCGATCCGCAGCTCCATTGTCACGCGTTTCTGTTTAACGTCGGCAAGCGAGCCTATTCGAATGAGTGGAGCGCATTGGAACAAAAGCCACAGTTCGAGCGAAAGCTGGCGACAGGCGCCCTGTTCCGCGTTGAGCTCGCGTCCCGCTTGGCCGCCTTAGGTTTCACCGTCGAGCCGGATGGCCCCTACTTCAAACTTCGAGGGATCAGCGACGATCAGCGCGCGGCGCTTTCAACGAGAAGCCGCGAGATTAACGAGCGACTCCATGCGACGGGCTCGACCGCGGGGAAGACAAGCGCGGCCCGGGACGTCGCGGCGCTCAACACGCGATCCGCGAAGCATGAGCCGCCGTTGCCTGAACTGTTGAAACGATTCTCGCGCATGACCGCGGCGTTGGGCCTAACGCCTGAGCGAGTCAATGCCATGCGAGAGCCGGCCGTCGAGCTTGTGAACGAAGAGGCGCGTGAACGAGCAGGCATCAACGGCGTTGTCGCAAACGACCGTGCCGTAGATGCCGAGCAACCGTTCGCCATCGACCATGCGGAATTGTTGAAAGCGCTGACGCTGTCGCAATCTTGCGCGACTCCGCAAGAAGCGCTCGCCGCGATTTGCGCACTTGCGATGGGGCGATGGTCCGCGGCCGAATGCCTTTCGAACCTGGACCGCTTTTTGAACTTCGATCAGGTGGTGCCGCTGGGCATGACTGAGCTGTTGACGCCGGTCTTCACTTCGCGCGCAACGCTTGAAAACGAGGCAAACATCACCGCGCGGGTTAAAAAAGGAGCGACCGAGCGCCAACACTGGATAGACCCGAGACTGATCGCGAGCCAATTCGACGCGCTCGAAGCCGACCTCGAAAGCCGCCTGGGCGTGTCAGTCTCGCTCGACGAACAACGCGCGGCCGCCCTGCACATCGCCACGGAAACGGGCCGCCATGCTTTTGTGGAAGGCTGGGCTGGCGCAGGAAAGACAACGCTTTTGCGAGCGGTTTCGGCTGCCTACGCCGCAGCAGGCTTCTCTGTGATCGGCTGTTGCCAATCGGCTGCGGCCGCTCAGAATCTAACTCGAGAATCCGGCATCCCATCGCGAACGATCGCGAGCCTCTTGCTTGCTTTGCAAAACGGCAACGCGAAACTGTCCACGAACACCATTTTGGTGTTGGACGAGGCCGGCATGGTTGGCTCGCGCGAGTTTGGATTGCTGCAAGACGCCGCGCTTGCGGCTGGCGCTAAATTCGTGGCGGTCGGCGACTCGAAACAACTTCAACCCATTGAAGCCGGAGGCATCTTTGGAGCGCTCGTTCGCGAGCATGGCGCCGCGCAGCTCTCAGAGATCCGCCGACAGCGAACGGATTACGCCCCGATGCTGGACTGGCTCGGCGCGCAGCTCGGGGAGATATCCGCGCCCATCGACCGGAAAATGAACGCACTCCGGTCCCTTCCGGAAAGCGCGAAGATGCAAGCGATCTCGGATATCTGCGACCAAGACCCGAAGCTTCGCTTGGGATTCGCCGCGTGGCGATCGCGCTTTGACCACGAATGGCTTAGGCAGGCAGTCGAACTGCTCGCGGCTGGGAAAGCCCTGCCTGCTCTGCAACTGCTCGACTCGCATGGGCGGCTGCTGCTTTCCAACGGGCCGGAATCAGCGCTCGAATGCCTGCTTCAATCCTGGTCCGCCGACAAGACGCCTTTGCGAGCGAAGACCATGATCGCCGGCACTCGCGCCGCGGTGGCCGAGCTCAACCGGAGGGCGCGCGCGACGCTCGTGGAAAAAGGCGTGGTCCATGACATCGAAGGGGCAGAGATCGAGATCAAGCGCCGAGACGAGTCGACCGAGATGAAAAGATTCGCGCCGGGCGACCGCATTGTCTTCACTCAGAATGATCGGGATATCGGCGTTGCGAACGGAGCCACGGCGACGATCCAACGCTTCCGGTCCGCGCTCGTTGAGACTGTCCTCGTGGCCGAGCTCGACGACCCTAACCCGCGCGGCGAGAAAGTGGTCGCCCTTCCGGCGTCTTTCGCGCGATTCGATTTGGCGTATTGCCTCACCAATCACAAGGCGCAAGGCAGAACGTTCGACAGCGCCTTCGTGCATGTCGAGCCATCGATGGCCGATCGCGAATGGACTTACGTCGCGGCCAGCCGCTCGCGCTTCGCGACGACCTTGATCGTCGATCAATCGGCGATCGCGCCCGTCGATCCAGAGTCTCATCTTCCCGTTGACGAAGCGACTCCGCCGCGAGAACAGATCATCGAAGCGCTTGCCCATCGCATGGGCCGCAGCCGGTCAAAAGGAACAACGCTTGATTATCGGACACCGGTCGACGCGCCGTCTCTCTCGCCAAGCGCGATGGCGGCGCAGCCGGTTTCAGGCGCGCATCTTTCGCCATCCATGCCCGAGACAATTCCCGCCCAAGACACCGCCGCGTTGCTTGCGCCAGAGGCCGCGGTGTTGCCAAAGCGTCAGCGAGCCGCGCTCTGCGGTTTCCTCGGATTCGATGCCGATCGATCGAAAGAAAGGGACGCCGCGCAACGACGTTGAACGCTTGGGGCAGCGGCTTCGCGGACAGGACAGCGCGCCCTTTCCCCAGACCTTGACAGCGGCGCCCCAGCCGCCAGAAAACTTTGAGAAGGAGCCGCGAATGGACATCACGCCGGAAAAAGATAAGCGCTGGAATCGGGAGCAAGTCAGCGTGTGGCTGCCAGGGGCGAGGAAAGCTCGTTTGCTCGCAGTGGCGGCGCAAATGGCGCCAGGAGCGGGTCCGAAAGAGGCTATTGACCGGGCAATTGACTTGGCGAGCTCGCCCGTTTTTATCCCGCGGCCCGATGAAATCGAGGCCTTGGACAACGCCGACCATTTCGCTCGGCTGGAAGCAAAACTCGTTGGCGCGCTGGCGTTGTCAGAGCACCAGATCGCGAAAACCGTCGCGCGGCTCGAACAGTCGCTCGTGCTTGTCGCCGCGCGCGTCGGAAAGATCCACGCGATGATCACGGCCGCCGCGAATGAGAGCCTCGACGCCTCCGGCTTTGACGCCGCCGACGAAGCCGCTGCTCTTCTCCCCGATTGGCTGGCGAAGGAGCAGGCGCGCTTGGGCCTTCGAATCATGCAGGCAGCAGTCATTCGGGCAAGTTGGCAAGCAAAAACTCGCAGCGGCGACAACGTCTCGTCGATGATTTTCCGGTGCGAGCTGGTCGCGGTCGATGGCGTTCGCGTGGAGCAAGAGCTCAGGTCCGCGTCCTTGGCGCGCCTTGACTCGGTGCCGGACGAAAGTCCGTTTTCCAGGCTCGACGCGAGCTGGCAGGTTTGCTTTGTGTGCAAAATCGGGCGGGGGCATGAATGGATTTTCGACGCCCATCCAGTCGACGGCGCGGGAAATGTCGGCGCGCTGCTCGGGTCGTTGCGCGTTTGAATTCCCTTGGTTTTTCCCGATTTTCGCGTTTTCGCGAACCATCTAAAAACCACCTAGAAAAGGTGCGTCGGGTGTATAGCAAATAAAAACATTAAAAAGAGCAACAAAGCAAATTTCAACCGCCACCTCGTTTCTGCGCCGCCATCGCCTCCGCAGCCGCCTCGATCGCCTTGAACCCGGCCAAAGCCTTCTCGTCGCTCTCAACGGCTGCCATGGCGACGCCTCGCGCCCTGGCGAACTCCGCGACAAAATCCATGATCGCCCGCGCTGCGTCCGGCGACTCTTGGCTCCAAGCCACCCACCCTTTTTGCTCCGCCTCGGCGAGGACCGGCTCCAACTCGCCGGCCATTTTCGCGAACTGGGACAGCGAGGCCGCAGCCGAAATCAGGTCGGGCGAGACATACGCATTGACGGCGGATTTCAGTTTTTCGAGGCCGCTGACTCCGCGATCCGTCGCCGAGCCGATGGCGTCCAGCGCGGACGCCTTCGCGGCGACGATCTCGCGCTCGCCCCGGCGCAATCGAAGCGCCATGGTTTCGGCGAACTCGCGGTCCACGCGCAAATCCCGAAGCGCCCGGCCGGCGTCAAAGTTTTTTTCGCTCATGATTTATTCATTCTGTCGCCCCTGCGGCTTGTCGCGCGGGGAATCCAAATTTGAGTTTCTCACGCCTATGTCGGTTTGCCCTTCCACACTTGCTGCCCCCGGGCCACCGAGCGATGCCAACGCGCCGAACAGGAGCATAGGCCCCCGATGGCCGTGCCCATTTGCGCGCCACGCTTTAACGCCGGTGCGCGCGATGCCTTCCAAGCCGATCCGATCGGCGAGACGATATAAGCGAATTGTTTTTCATTTTCGTCGGCATGCGGCAACCCGACAAATTTTAACGTGAACAGGCGAAAAATGAGTTTCGCGCGGCGCGAACCAACATGAATATCGCCACTCGGGCGCGGCATGTTAAATTTCACCGATTTTTGTTTGATTTGAAAAAGACGTTTGATAAACCCATCACTCTCAGGATAAGAAAAGAATGAAAGCCAGAGCCTTCGAAAAGGCAGTTTGGGAAATCGAGCGGATTCGCATTGTCATCCATGCCCCTAACGGGACGGAGCTTGACGATTACACTTACGAAAAAGCAGCGACAAAAAACTGGAGCATCAAAGAGCTTGGGGAAAAGCGGATTGCGCCCTGTCTCAACGCCATGACCTACGCGGTGATCCAGGGTAACGGAAAGAACGCGCACGGCGGAGCGTCGGTGCAAACCGTCAGAGATAGTTACGCGGAATAAGCGCCGAGGCGCGCTTCGCGTTCTGCAACGCGCGCCCTCATGGAAGCTTTCGGCCGCCACCGGCATAGGGCGGGAAGCCTAATCGGCGCGAGCCTCATGTTTCGCCGTTCCGATTGCCCACATTCATTCTTATCCTCTTCACTAGCGGACGGCGTCGATTGATTGCGCCAACGAGGCCGAATCACCCCAGTTTGAACACAGAGGCGCGCTCGGCGAGCGCTCGGCTCCTTGTCGCCGTGACCTCGTTTTGCTTTTTACGATCAGAGAAAAACACGCGGGCCGACTCCACGTCAGCCCTCAACTCATCTCGGGTTGGGAGGGCAATATTTGCCTTGGTCGCCGTGTCGTGGGTGGCAGAACGCGAACAACGGCTCATCACCCATCGATCGCCGCGCAGTCCTCCTCAATCAAAGAAACCTATCGCAAACGCATGTCGCCACGCCTGGCCGGAATCTGACCATCGTGTCGCCCAGCACGAGCTCCTTGCCGTCCCGCTCTCAGGTTCCCGCAAACGCCGATATTCATCGCGGACGATTTCATCGCACCTCCCGGGGTCATCCGCTTTCAAAGCTTCAACGGCGGCCGGCGACATTTGCATCACGCGATCGAGTCGTTCGGCAACCTTCATTCCCGAGAACGGCCGCTCCGGATAGACGATTCCGGTGTATATAAGAAAAACACAAGATGAAGACAACCACGCCAAAGGATATGCGCCATGGAAATTGAAGTGGACGATATGCGGCAAGTGATGATCGATGCTTTTCAGTTGCGACGAACTGATGAAAAATTCACGTTTTACTACGACGAGACAAACAACATTCGTAAATTTTACTTGACGAAAAACGGCACCAACGTCCCCGAACATAAAAATTTTGTGCTCGGCGGAATTGCCCTTGCGCAGGGACAACGACTTCCGGACATCGGCCTATTGCGTGAAAAATTGCGGATGCAGAGCAACGCTCCCGAAATCAAGTTTGCCCACGTCGCAAAGGGGGATTTTGAACACGTTCTGGCTTCGAATAAGTTGGCGACTGTTCTGTCGTGGATTATCGAACACGAAATCTTGATTCATTACTCAAGCGTGAACATCATTTACTGGGCCATCGTTGACATTATTGACTCAATCTTGGTGGATGACGAGAAACTGCACCAGTTTCACGAGCCTATGAAAAACGAGTTGTATCGGGCGGCGAACGGCGACAAGCCGGCCTTCTTGTCGCTTCTTAAACGACATCGCTATCCGGACGTTCAGCGCGGTAAAGTCGCCGACTTCATTGGCGAAATCGACGCGTTCGTCGGCGCCCGCGTCTCAGCCAACGACAACCTCCCAAGCAGGATGCTCAAGGCTTTGGTAAAAAAATCGGCGTCTCTGCCGGACCTGGTCTTTCTGGCTAACAACGACGAAGACATGCTCATCAAAAGCTTTGACAATTTCTACATGCGCCCCATTCTGCTTTTCAAGAACGCTATTCATGTATTCGACCAAGAAATTGAGATCGAAAAAAGCCTGAGCGATATCCAATTCAAAAACGGCGCTGAAAACGTGAATTTTTCTTTTTCGGACTCGAAGAAAGAGCCAGGCATCCAAATCGCCGATGTCGTGACGGGATTCCTCGGAAAATACCAAAGTTTCGTGGAAGAGCACCCTCTACCCGAACTTATGAACCGAAAGAAATCATGGAACAAAATTCAAAACGCGAACTTTGGAGCGTTGCGTCAATTGATTGACATGTCGGACGCCGCCAGCAACGCGTTCATTCACCGGATCACCGCAATGGACAGCGGTTGGAAAAACGACGCGTTTTTGCACGACATGACGCCCATGCGGCACCTGATTTGACTCCTGAGGCACAGCTGGCTCGCCCTGTTGTGCCGGGAAAAATGCTCTCCAGTCCGATTTCGCGTTGAAAAACTGTCATGGCATCGAACACGAAACACAGGAAACCGGCAAGCCTCGCCATTCAGGCAAAGCACAATAAACGTTTGTTCTTGCCGATGGACGCAGTCGACGCTGACAAGCTAGCGCTAAGATTCCGAATGGCGCTCACGCGGGCGACAGACGGGGCGGCGAAGCGCGAAGATGCGCGCTGCTTGGCGGAGTCGGTGATGATGGCGGCGCTGATCGCGGATCTGGACGGAAGCGATCTCGACGACGCCGATTTGGCCACGAGCGAGGCGTGCCTGCGCCGTCGGCTCGTATCCGTTTTAGATACCAGATTGGCGCCTTGACGAAAGCGAAGCGCGGAGCCTGCGCGCCGTGATCAACGAACACGACAGACAATCGCACGAATCAAGATTGCAAACTCTGGTGAAGGCGACCGAGCGCTTCGAACGCTTGCTTAAAAACGTCAACACGCTTGAAGAGATGTTCGGCGCCAGACGAAGCGAAAATTCTGGTCGCGGCTAAACAGGCAACCCAGAAGGCCCAGCGTTTATGCAGCCACAGACTAAAACGGCCTTCACAGCCCGTTCTATTTTCACGGTCGCTTGTGCCCGGAGCAAGAAACCATCGACAACCGTCTCGCCTCCGTTTCACCGCGAACGATCACGAGAGTATCCAGCGACGGACAATTCCCGACCTTAGGGCGCAGCGGTCGCGACTGGCTTGTTTGTTAACCTCAGGCACTCGCTGGCGGCGGAGGTCCATTGGGCGCGATCACCAGGGACGTCGCCGTCGGTGCCGCCCCGGATTGGATTGCGACCAGTGGCATAACGGGGCTGGGGATGGACCCGATAGCGGGAGCCAGCGAGGTCACGGCGACGGCCGGAGTCCACGGCACGATTGCGCTGGGCGCGCGAAACAGCCATGAAGCTGATCTTTGCCCGATCGCATCAATCACCGTAATTCCGCCCACGGTCTTCGCGCCATCGACATAACGATAAGACAGCCGTTTGAGCCGGCCGGCATACCGGTTTCTGATGTCTTCATCTTTTGGGTGGATATGCACGCTCGTCATATGGCCTGCACAATAGGCTGCTGTCGCCATAGGGAATAACATCGCTGAGCACAAAAAATCTGTGATTTGAATAACCGCATGATTTTCGCTGTGCCCAAACAACGGCATTTCGAGAATCCGGTCGTAGGGGTCGCCACCAGCCTTGAACTTTTGCGTGAATATCGAGTGCGAAACGATCGAATTTAAAGCCGGCGTCCGACTGTCCGCGATGACAATTCCTTGACTATCTGTTGAAGTCAAAAAATGCTGAAAATGTGAACAGAGAGCTTGAACGGCCGCAGCATAAACGGCTTTACCTTTGAAGGGGTCTCCGGGTTTCTTAATATAGATCCGCGAGACGAGCTTCGCGTCGTTCGCGTCCAAAATATCTAAGGTTTTGTCTAGAAACCCAAAAACAGCTCGCCTCCGATTTCGATTGCGGCGCCGAATATCATGGCGCAAATCGGCCCCTTTTATTTCTACCTTAGCGATATCCAGCCCATGCGCGGCGCTTCCTCCCGCAGATGGATGAAACTGCCGTTTAAGAGACAAAAAATCGCGAGTGAGTCGCCGCAAATTCACCTGGGGCAGAATCACGCCAGAAATAGCAAGAACGGGCTGGACGTTGGATGTGACGCCGGGCAGGAGGCCTGGGCAGCCAGCCTCGTCGATGTAGAAGATATGCAAAGAAGCCTCTGAAAACAGCTAAGGCCGCGTTAGCGGCCTTAGGATTTGTCGCCCAGCCGGAACCGGTTCGACGTCAGAAACTACGTTTCTGACAAAATATTAGTCGCCCGTCGCTCTTTTGTCAATCGCTTTGTCTATCGCGACTTGGTCACGCTCGCATGCCGCGACGACCCTCTGATCCACATGTCCGGCGCGGCCCAAATTGAGGAGCCACACAGATTCTAGCACTGACGGATTTGCGAAGTTAATGGTGAGAAATTCAATGGCGTCACGCACAGATATTCAGCAAAAGTTACTTATTTTTTGAAAAAAGAAATAATTACTTGAAGCCTGACTCGTTTCTCACAACAATGAATTGCCAACTCCTACGTCGCTTTCTGCTCTTACCCACAAAGGCCAATCCATGGATCGACGCAAAACCGCCGGCTTGGCGCTGGCTACGGCCGTGTCATTTTCCGGATGCACGACGATACCGGCCTTTGTGGTCCGGCCCGACGCGGCGCAGATAAAAGGCAGCGACAAAACGGTTTCGGCGGCCGCGCCAGCCGGCCCCAAAGTGGCGGCGCTCGTGGCGAATCTGAAATGCGGTCTTTGGAAAGCGGCCACATCCAGAAAGACACTCCCCTATTACGTTGACGACATTGATCACCTGCGGACACAAAACGCCGTTTCCGACATTGGCCTGACGAAACTCAATGACGGTCAGGTCTACAATTTGAGGAACATTTTTGGCGAAATCGAATATGTCGCGGCCGTGCAGTTCACCCTGGACGTCATCGACACCAGCGCCTTCAATCCCGCAGCCATTTTGTCGCGCCCCTTGCAGGCCACTTCGGGGCTGCTGCCCGCCACGAGCGAATTGCTTGCTGTGGGCAGCGTTCTTAGCGAGGCGCCGCATCGCTTTGTGACATTCAACCAGGCAATCGATTTCGCTCGATTGGCTCCCCCAGGGCCTGGCGCTCCCCGGCTCTTGCCCTTTGAAGGCGAAACGCATCCGACCAAAAACCTACCAAAACCCGACGGCATCGACGATGGCAAATGCGGCGCCAACGGTGCCGAATTGGAAGGCGATTTGGGTTTGGAAGAGGCTCTGGCCACGGGAATAATCGCCGCGAGCATGAGCGACATATCGGTGTTTTCCGAAGACCCAGATGAGCAGAATGCAAAGCAGCCGGACAAGTCAAAGCATCAAGACGAAGCCAAGCAACTTAGCGGCGGCGCGCCGGCTCAGCCTCCCCCAGAGCCAATCGAACCGAGCCCAAACAACGTGTTTGGCGTGATCAGCGTTCAGATTGATTTCACCATCGTAGAGAACATAAACGGCGGCCCAAACTGGACCCTCACGCATTTTAAGGGACCAGCGGCCGGCAGCCAGCCACTGCTTAGCCTAAACCGCCAAGTGAAGGACACCCTGGCGATAACGTTTCTTCCGGTCTGCATTCGCCGACTGCCCTCGTCGATAAACCCAATCACGCACCGACGAGACTATTCCAATCCAGATCTGGTTGATGGCACGCCCGATTGGGCTCGCTACTTGCCGACGTGCGGCGCGGGCATCGGAGGGGAAAAAGCGAAAGCGGCCGCGACCGGGCAAAACATCAACAACTTGCTCCTTTTCAACAGCGTCCTTCAAGCCCTCCCGCGTTAGTCCAAAAAAAAACCGCTCAAGCCTGCTTAAACTCCGCGCCTCGTTCTGAAAGCGCGCGGCGCCTGTCGTCGGTCTCCTTGTTCGTCTTCTTTCGCCCCGCAAAATAGAGCCTTGCCACTTCGACGTCAGCGCGAAGGTCGGTTGGCGTCGGGGTCTCGGTGTTGAAGTCGGCGGCCGTGTCGTGCGCTGCAAAATGCGAGCACCGGGCCATGGCTTCTTCAAGCGCGGAGTAATGCCCGTCCTCGAAGTGAACGGCGCGAAGCCGCTGCGTGGCCACCCCTGGCCGAAAACGAACGACACTTTCGTTCAAGATCAACTCCTCGACACCCCGCTCCCAGGTCTCGCGCAGACGCCCATATGCTTTTCGCACAAGGTCATCGCAGGTGTCCGCATCGCCGGCTTTCAACGCCCCGTCAGCGTCCCTGGCCATGTCTTTGACTCGCTCCAACCGTTCGGCCACTCGGATTCCAGCGAATGGAAGATCCGGAGACACAATCCCCGCGCGGCCACCAGCCCTCCGGATACTCATGGCAGTCGACGACGCGCCCGCACCCTGGGCGGCGTCCGCCAAATGATTCGCGAAAGGGAGATCGTGCGTGAACACGATCACTTGGCGCACGAGCGCCTCTGCGGCCAGTCGCCGCGCCACGAACTCGCGGCGAGCGTGATCCAGCGACGACATCGGGTCGTCAAACACAATCGCGCCATGGCCAGGAACCAGCGAAACCTCCGCGAGGAAGGTCGCCAGGGCCAACGCGCGTTGCTCGCCTTCGCTGAGCACGTCGCCGACCTTCTCTGCGCCGGCGGTGGCGAGCTTCAATTGCTGTTTGGCCCTTCCCTTGTCCATCCGAGTGTTGTTTCGGATCGGCACATGCTCTATTCGCAACGCCGCGCATTCGCGAAGAAACGCCGCCTCGGCGTCCGCGGACAATGCTTCGGCGTGCAGCGTCGACATCTTTTTGGAAAACTTGCCAAAGTCCGCGGCGGTGTGAGCCGCCGCCAGTTTCTTCCTATGGAGCAGCTGATGGGCGACCGCCAAAACCTGTTCGACGCGGGCGCTCAGGCGCTGGCGAGATTGGAGATCGGCGAGCCTGCGTTCGCTTTGTTTTCGCTCATCGGCCCGGGCCAAAAGATCAAATCGAACGGCGCTTTCTTCAATCAATCGCGATTGCTCCCTCAGGAACTTCGATTGTTCGACAAAAGGCGGTGGAATCTTCTCGAAATCTTTCGCCTCCCAAGCGCTTTGCAGGAAGGCTTTGCGATGAGCATAAGCGTCAGCGGAGTATTTGACGCCCTCAGTCGCGCCCGCGCACAGTTGCTCGATCTCTGAGAGCAGAGCCTCGTCGGAAGCCAACCCCGAGGGGTCTGCCCGATCAGCGGCGGCAAAGGCCGCCTGCGCTTTCGCGCGCGCCGCGTCGGCGTTCTTTTGTGCTTCTTGCTGCACGAACACTTCAAAGCGACCCAAGCGGCTTGCGGCCGCCGCGTCCAAATCCTGCTGACAAAGAACGCAGCGCGCGCCGTCCACATGCGGGAATTCGTGCCCTGGATACGCCGCCGATACCGAGAACTCGCGCGCGGCTTCGAACAACACGCGCCATGGATTCAGGCCGGTCCCGGGCAAAAGCTCGCCCTCGGCGGCGAACGCCCCGGCCGCCGCGCGAGCCGCAGCGTCAGCGACCGCGGAGGACACACCAAGCGCTCTCGCGGTTTCCAATTTCTCATCAGACAGCGCGCTTTCGCAGGTTTCCCATTTCACGGCAAGGCCATCCACGCGCACTTTGAGCCGTCGTAAATCCGTCGCCTTCTTCTCGGGGTTGGCTTCGGAAAGCTGCTGAGACAATCGAAGGGTTTCATCAGCCTCCGCTTGTGACAGCTGAGCCAACGCTTCGATTTGCCCAAGATACTTCGGCAGGTGATATTGGCGATCAAAGGACGCAAGGAGACGCCCGACTTCGTGGTCGCCCAGCAGGTCCGAGAAGGAACTCGGCGAAGCCTGGATCGCGTTAATCTCGGCATCCAGACGCGAGCGCAATTTCACGCACAGCGAGGCCAGGCCGGCGAGCACGTCCAAGCCTCTCGGCGTGTATGCGATCTCGCCTTCCGCGTCGTTGAAGGCGCGGGCGCAATGGCTGTCGAACACCGCGACGCTGGCCAGCTCCGGCGGCGCAATCTCGCCTTGGCGCCAAACGCACACCTCGGATGCCGCGGCGTCTCCCCGTCGAATATGGATTTCAGCGCTGGCCTGCGATTTCGCCGTCGCGAACACGTCGCCCAGAATTAAGCCCCCGGCCGCCCGAGCGCGGCATGCTTTGCGCAAAACACGGGAGTAGCCGGATTTTCCGGCGCCGTTATTTCCATAAATCACCGTCAAGCCTAAGGGCGCGAAGGCAAGCGATTGGTCTGGCGCGATCGCGTTGACGCCTTCGAGCTTCCCAAGCGAAAGCAGCGTGAGGGCGGCTCCGAGAGGCGCTTCGGCCGGAATCATATCGATGGTCAACGGAATCGGTTTGCCGACTTCGCCGTCATGGATCCCTTCGCCTGCTTTCGCCATCGCGAGAATTTCGACGATGTCGCCCTCTTCGAGCTTTCCCTTTAAAAAAAGCCGACGAGCGGCATCGGATATCCACGGTTTTTGTGCGCCGATCCACGTCGCGATTTGCGTCAGAAGCATTGGTTTCTCTCAGAGTATTTTTGTAGTCGCGAGTATATTGCGTCCGACGACTAATCGGCTAGGCAATGACGAAAGTCGCTCGGGAGACCAACGGCAAGGATGCAGCACCAATCAGCGCCAGCAAAGCTTACGCACGTCGGCGCACCGTAAGAGAGTCCTCAGCACCGTCTGTTTCTGGGCGGAGAGCGTTAAGATCAGCAAATTTCGTTGCGCGGACACCAGGGCCAGGCTTACCCGTAAGCAGCCTTTAGCTCATGGATTGTTCTTGTTTTCGTGATTGCCTGGTGCTGGGAGGGCTAGCAGAGCTTGGCTAACGCTGCCCATGACGCGAGCCGCGAGATCAGCGCCCGAAACGTCCTCGTAGCGTGCGGGAATCCGTTCTTTCAAGCGAAATAATCGCTGATGTGCGGTCCGGGTAAGCTGACCGTAGGTGGCGGCAACCACTCGGCCGCGCACCCCACTCTCGTCTTTAATGTCTTTCTCTCGGGCTGTCTTCTGGGCAATCTCGTGGCCTACAACGAAGGCCCTGAACATAGGCGCCCCGTCGATCGCGCCACTTCCGAGAAAATCTTGGATATACCCGTCGGCTTGGTTCATTTCCTCTCGGCCAATAGTCGACGCTCCCTTTTTAAGCTCAATAACCAGGACGTCGCGAATTCGCGACAGATTGCCGTCAAGACTGTCGAACACTTCTGTCCCAACGACAGACAGGGTGGCGTCGGCAAGCGCAATGATGTCTGGTCTCTGCCGCGCGTTTTTGAATGCGGAAGCATCAACACGCTTCGCGAAAATCTTTTCGGTTGCGGTCCGCAAAGTCACATTAGAAGCGTATTCACTGCTGTCAAACTCTGGCCCGAACAACCAGCGAGCCTGCGTGATGAGAGGATGCAGAGTGTGGAGTTCATCGGTCGCCGGATCGCCACTCAGCTTCTCGATGGCCATTACGACAGCAAGCCTATGGTCTATCTCGTCCAGAACCGAGAGCGCATCCTGAATTGTCCATTGCCCAAGCAAGCGGTCGAGCCCGTCGATGTCGGCTTCATCCAGTTTAATTAGCTTTTCAAGCAAAGCCGCCCCGCCCCTGGCTTGCTCAAGATGAATGACTGCTTGAACGGCGGCCGAAAGCGCGTCCGGATGAATCGTGGGGACGGCCCTAACCAATTCTTGGGTGAAACCCGCAACTTCCAGCCGGCCCATCGCTGAAAGCTCTTTGAACTGCTCTCGTTTGCGAACCAACACTTCCTCGGAACTTTCCTCAACCATAGTCGCAGAAAGTTTCGAGAACATCTCCTGGGCATATCTGCGAACTACGTCAAAAAGCGCGTCAGAGCGCGGGCCGGGCTTGAACCTAGACCAGTCTGATTCTATTTCCGACATCCATCCGTCATCAGCCTTGACCACAATCGAATAACGTTTGGCAAAACGAGCGCGGCCGTCAATGATCGCCTCATTGCCAATTACCCAGTTCGGCGCTCCGACCAAGCGGCCGTTCACCCAAAAAGCCACGCCTTGGTATAAAGTTGATTTCGCTGTCCGCGTAGAATCGACCACGAATGCTTCGGCTGGGGCGCAGCCAGGAGCTTCCAACTGGCAGCGCTCAATCAATCCGGTTTGGTCTGCCAACGACACCGAATGCCCGTTCACTCGAACAACAAACTGTGGATCGTGCAGGAATCTCGCCGATAGGATGTTTCTGATGTTGATCGGGTCCGGCAAGTGCCGATCCACCGCGACTGACAGAATGGTGCCGCTTCCCGTCCTGAGAAACGATGTCTTTGTTTCCACACGGAAGGGATTCTTTCTGCTCTGGGTTCTAATTTCAAACGACGAACCCTTCCCGCCACGCCAAGTTTCCACGGAGTAGGAATCACCGAAGCAAAGCAACCCATGCCGGCCTACTCCGTTGCGCCCGTAGGCTCTTCGTTTCCAATCTTTGCGCTCCGGCGGAAACTCCACATTGGCGCTCTGGTTTTTAACGCGGTCGTAACCTAGCGTCATCCAACGCGCCTTAAAGTGAGACGCGGTCATCCCGTGGCCGTCGTCCTTCACAACAAGACTTGCGCCCCTCATCGACGGAATGGTGATATCCACCAGCGAAGCCCCAGCGTCCCATGCGTTGGCGACCAACTCCGTCAGCGCAACTGCGGAATCGCGTGCAATAGGGCCGAGCGTTCTGACGAGGTAATCTTCCTCGAACAGAGAGCCGAAGCCATGCTCCTGCTTTGTTGGTCCCCCCATTCAGCGTGGCTCCTTAAAGGCCATACTTGGTCTCGCGAATACTCAAAGAAGTTCGGCTCAATCTACAACATACAACGTCATCGTTGGTTTGTTGTGTTTTCCCTTGCCGCCCGCTTAGCAGCAACCCGGTGCTCCGTTCTATAGCATTCAGGGGCGCAACTTTTCTCGCTGTTGAAAAATTAGCCGATCGGAAGCTCCCAATCCGTGGCTTTTACGACGATAACCGTCTGACATCTTGCCGGCCATCCGTCGGCAAGTTGCTCCCCATTAATAATCCGCCATTCGCTCCGGCCGGAGCGCGCGATCCAAATAGTTCCTGTCAGTCTTTGGGTCATATTCGACTATTTGCCACTCCCGGCGCTCCTCCCAATAAATCATCATGACCTTGCCGTAATCTGGATGTGTCGCCTGCGCTTTCACGATGGCGTTGCGGACTTGATCGTTGATGTCTCGCTTTGTTTCCATTAACAATATGCCGTTGCCACGATGACGGTCGTTCACTCCGACCACAAAATCGGGATGAAAATCAGGTTGGCCAGGCAAGGGCATGAAAACGGAAAAAGGCTTCTTCGGTGGATTTCGATGCCACCAACTGACGGTCCCTGTGAGGTCGTTGTCGAGGTATTCTGCAAACGGTCGCTCCCAAGAGTTGAGGTCGCCAGGGAAAATTCCGTAAAGATTCATGCGCGCCGGGTCTAGCGCTTCAAACGATGTGATTTGAGTTGGTATCGGATCGGCCAGCTCGCTAACCGTATATTGCGCAACCGCCTCGGAGATCGCCCTTTTTAATTGGAGTGGTCGCAGCGCCAATATCTTATGCAAGCCCGCCCGCAACTTTTCGTCCGTGTCAAGGTGGTCGATCCCCTCCCGGTGCAGCTCCTTACGAAGTTGGTCCATCAAGGCCGCGTGGAGCTGACGCAAGTCGATTACGTCGCTGTCGTCTGCCTTGAAAAGGGCTTGCTGCGCTTTTGCATCGATCTCTTTCTGAGCCAAGTCCGCTCGAATTTCCTCCGGACGTTCCTTTCGGTTCTGGAAGATCTCGAGTTCTTCTTTCAATATGGTGGTGGCGTTCCGTTGGGCAACGAGCAACGCGTCTTTATCGAAGCGGAATCGGCCCACAACACTACGGACGATGTCAACATTATCCAGAGACAGCAGGGCCCGTCGAAACGCTGGCGGCGCGCCTGTGTCGGCCCGAAGAGGGTAGGTGAAGAGGCCAACTGGCTTTGTTGGCTTTTTTGGCTTTTCGGTGTGATCACTACGCGACGGGCCCAAGTCCCAAGCATCGAACAGCACATCCTGCAACGTGGGAGCGGCTGCTCCATCAGTTGCGCTCAATTCCTCGAAAAGGTCGTTGCCAGGCACCGAATTTTCCGCGCCTGTGCTCGCCGAATCTGCTGGATCGTGAAAAAAGGATAGCTGACCGCGGATGGTCATCTGTGCGACTGGCTCCTCCTCGCCTATCGCCACGATCGCGACGTTGCTGGTGACCGAAGCGAGCTCGGTCTTGACCGCATTTATCCTTTGCGCGGCATCGGTCAACCCGGTCTGGCCGGTGTTGTCGGACAAGAACACGTAACCGTAGTTGAGCTGGGGAGGCATGTCCTCCATGACCTGAAGGCGCCGATCCACGCGAAGGATGCGCCCTACGATCTGAACGCCAAAATCCTCGTCGCGGCTTGGTCGGAATGAGACGAGAGTGAAAGCGCGCGGAGCGTCAAACCCCGTGGCGACGGCAAGTTTAAAAATCAAAACTTCCACCGACTCGTCTGCTGCGATCGTTGACAAGTATGGGTCTGGCTCATCGGCCGTATGGGACCTGATGAGGCCGCTATCGCCCTCGCTGCGAAAGCCCAGGTCTTTTAGCCATTGCGTCGCCTGCTCGACTGAGCCCGGTTCGCTGTCGACTTGCACGAGCAAAAGCGGTGTTATCGTCGTCCCTGCGTCCAGCAGCGTTTGCTTGATCTTTTTATGAGTAGAAACAGCTTGCTTCAATGCTGTTTTTTTGAAGTCAATTAGGCCCTGGACGTCCGCTGGCGCCTTGAAGACCGCCACCTTGACGCCTTCCTTAATCAGTCGATCATCAATCGCTTGCTGCCTTGATACGGTGATCCGGCGCAAATTCGAAATCGACATGGCCTTTACAAAAAGCTCGATTTCTTTGTCGCGAGGGGTAGCGGTCACCAAAACCGTCAGCTCCGGGGCAAGAATATCCTTATAGAACGCGTAAGCTTGCGTTTGGCCACGAAAAGTATGGTGAGCTTCATCAATCACCACACCGATTGAAAATCCCTGTGAGCGGGCGTAAACGAGCAAATCGTCAATCGAAGGCATGATTTCTGTGCTCGTCCGAGCCTTGCGACTCAGCTCGTTGGCTACGGCCACGCCTGACCATGTTGTCACAAATACATCGCCCGACGCGAGGTCGTTCGGATCGCGATCCGTGATTGGATTCTTGGGCCGAAGAGTGTCAAATTCGCTGCGAATCGTTCGAACCGCTTGTTCTATAAGCCCCGCGAACGGCGCAATCCAAAACCAGATGACCGGGGGCAGCCCGCCCGTGTTTTTGCCTTGGCTAATTCGCTCGGCGACATGACCGGCCATCAAGGTCTTTCCGGTGCCCGTCGGCGCTTCGAACAACAGCACGCCTACGTCTCCGACGATAAGTCTTTTGTTAGCTTCGTATTGAGACGTCCCCCGGACCTTCGCGAGTTCGCGCAAGCATGTAGTCAGGACGGCCGTTCCGTTTTCCACCGCCTCTGTCTGAAAACGCTTCATTGCGGTGCCATATATCTGAACGGCGGTCACAGGTCGACCCTCCCAAAACGCTCGATCAGGTAGTCTGGGATCTTTTCAATAGCGACTTGGCTTTGTTTGAACCGTTGACGAATGACCCCCGGCTGCCATGAGTAAACGATGCACGACTTCCTCGATGAGTCAAAATGAGAGCGCAAAGCGTCAATCACAGCTTGGTTGATCTGCGGAACATAAATAATGTCGTGGGCATCCTCGCCACCATCAAGCTGTTGAAACAACGCCTTTTCGTTGTAGGCGGACACGGCATTCGCGTGCAACTGCTGCAAGACAAACCAGATTTGGTCGTGCCGAATGTCGATGGCAAGCGTCTCCCGAGGAACTCGATTGGTTCTCATATAAGCGAATTCGCCGCGAAGCCCTTTCACACTCACAGTGCCCTTCGCGGTTCGATATGAATATCCTTCAATCGCAGAACGGAGCCGCTTGGCTGTTATGTCGCGGCAAACATTTTGGTCCGGCTTCGCCTTCGTGGCCTCAGTTGAGGACACGAGGATGAACGAGCGATTGCCGTTATCTTCATCGTTCAGGGCCAACACAGCATGCCCGGTGGTGCCCGAGCCCGCGAAAAAGTCCATCACGATATGCCCGTCATCGCTCGTAGTAACTTGCCGGATCAAGGATTTAATCAAACTTATTGGCTTTGGATAAGGAAAATCCTTGTTGCCGACCATTTGGGCCAACAGCGTAGTTCCCTCGCTAGTAAAACCGGCCTTCAACACCGTCACGTCGCTTTGGTCAATGAAGTCCAAATCTGCTTTTTTGGTTGAAGACGGAAGAATCCATGTGGATACGGGTTTTGCGTCCTTTTTGATGTCCGTCAAAAACCTCTTATATCTGGGTTTGCCAAAGCCTATTCGCTTTCCGACCCAAAATTCCACCGGAGGAATATTGTCGAGTATCTTTTTTGCTGCCGCCGACGAGCCGGCATCCTTCGCGAATTCGTCCAACCGTTCATAAACCCGGAGATTATGCGGCGCGGTGCCTTCTTTGATGGCGCGAAGAAGTTCCCGCTTGGTTTTGAAAATTGCGGTCTTTCCGCTGTCTGGCCAGGAGATTCGTTTCTCTTTAATAAGAGTTTCCATGTCTTTGGAACGCAATTTCTTGTTTTCCGAGCGCTCTTCCGTGGCGAATCTCCAAACACTGTCGGGGTCGCACGGATACCAAGTGTCGGACGCGGGGTCGTGAATGGGGTAAAAAGCATCCGTTCTTTGTCGAATGTCTTTCCCTTGGTTCAACGGCCCATCGATCCAGGCGCCACGACGGTCACCATCATCGGTCGCCTTAGACCAATCCTTCTTCATGCCTGCAAAAGCGAATCCGGGTTTTGCGAAACACAGCACGTATTCGTGATCGGCGCTGAGAAACCATTCCTTTTCGTCATTTGCGCCGCTACGGCGGCGCCAAACGAACGTCCCAACTCGCATGCCGGGAAAAACTTGCTCCATCAGCAAAGTAAGGTGAGCATTCTCGATGTCGTCGATCGAAACTAGGATCACGCCATCGTCGGCCAGCAGATCCTTGGCTAAAAGCAATCGGCGAAACATGAATTCGAGCCATTTCGAATGACGATAGCCATCGTCTTTTTCAACAAAAGTATCGTTGAAAACGAAATCCTTATTCCCCGTGTTATAGGGGGGATCAATATAAATGCATTTAACTCTGCCGCGATACGCGATGTGCAGATAACGCAAGGCATCAAAGTTATCGCCTTCGATCAGCAAATTGTCGAAGGGCGCCTCGCCAACGGACCGAGCTAAGTCAAGCTCCAGGGTGACAAAATCGTCGTTTAGCGATCGCTCATGCTCGATTTCATCGCGCTCCCACACAAGACCCAGCTTGCGTGTTGCATCCCGCCTTTTCAGTAACGAGATGAGATCTTCTTTGGTCAAGTGGTCGTAACTAGCCGCCATGCGGTTTCCTAAGTTTTGCTGCGATGAAGCCAACCGGCGACAGCTGACACCGAGCATGATCTGGCTCAAAAGCACACAATTTTACCGGCCTTTGGACGAAAGCTGGCCGAAAATATAACCACGAAGAAGCGGCCCGGAAAATTCCCACACAACAGTCTAGACCGCCACACTCCCCGCAGAAAAACCTCTTGTGCCAGAGCATTCGCTGCCGTTCTCGCAGGATGGGTTGCCAAGTGAAGACGCCTTCCTATACCGAGCACCCAAAGGTATCTGACTGACCCTGAAAAATGATGGACATGGGAACAATAGTTCGGCGCGCGAGGCCCCATATCTATGTGACGGAACGAGCCATGGCAATGGCCGTCATCGTCACGGGGCTGGTCGGCCGAACTGGCGGAGTGTATTTGTAACCGCCCGTAAGCTTCACGGTTTGGCGCACCCCAGCGCCCGGCGTTTGCGTTCCGTTTCCGAGGCTTGTGGTGCCGGTCGGTCTGAAACTCGCCGCGGAGGCACCGGCCCTTGACCAATCCGCGCCGGGAGCGCCGCAGACAATGCGTCCACCCCGGCAGCAGCAGTCTCTGAGTTGCGTCAATCAAAAAACCGCGATGAACCACACCACCTTGTGGGCAAAATCCCTCAAGGATCGGGGGAATCCGCCGGTGCCTTAATAAGGTTTTTAAAACCAAATTACGCTTATTGAGGCTTTTATTGATTCCGGCGCGCAAACGAGGGGTCGTTGCTTTCGCGAGCATGAGCTTGATTGGTCGTCCCGGCGCTACCTTCGATTACAACGGACACGGGCGTGTTTTAAGCGCTTGTTTTTTTCGATAGCAATGCCGTGGGCGTATTGTGTTTTCCGATGAGCGGCGTTGTTTTATCTCATGCGATCGATTAAAAAGCGGCACGAACAATCCGCTATTAGTTGCGGTGTTCGTGCCGTAGTTTGATTGGTGCATTTTGTCGATCGCTCCAACATCAAACACCGCGGACGAAATGACCATCAAAATTGCTGTTGAGCTGTTCGTCGCTGTGATCACCCTCGGCGCTTTCGCATTTAGCTCCCGCATCGCCGTGCGCAACAGGAAAGCGGACAGCGCTGGCGGAATGGTTGGAAAAAATAGTAATCAAATTAAGCAGATGTGCCCGATTGCTGCGAACAGAAGCAAAGCAGTTACTCGCAGAATTAAGGCGACGGTGGCCGATTTTTCTGCTGAGCGCCTGTTGGGTTAGTCAACACCCACCACCCCCCGGAGATAAATATGGATTATATTTTTTGCGCGCTGGCAATAGTGTTGTTCGTTATATTTGTATGCGGATCATGGCAAATTGCGAAGTCTGGTGAACCTATTCCCTCGTTGTTAAAGCTATTTAAAGAAAAGCATATTTCAAAAAAGAAACGATGATTGCTGTAAGCATAAAATAGAAAACAATTGCCCCTAATCGTTTCCAAAAATTGCCAAGAACGCCGGCAGCCAACGCTGCGTTGAAAGATAGTCGGCCAACCGTGCTAAGGAAACGCTGAACAAAGCAGCATCGTGCAACGCTGTGCGCACGATGCGGATTCCTTCGTGAACCGGCAGCGGATTTGGCTACCAGCCGCTGAGAATTTTCACTTCTGTGGGGCTTTCGCCCCCGTTTTCGCGCGCTATGCCGCCTCGCAGACGGAGTTCTCCATTGATTGCAGCAACGCTTTCTTTGCAATCACCAAATTGCCCAGCGCAAACAACGCATCGTACTGCGCACCGTTTTTAGCCAGACCCCGGTAGCGAGCCTTCTTCTGGTTGAACAGGTTCTTCACCACATGAAACGGATGTTCGACCCGCGCCCGGATTTGCGCTTTGACCTTCTCCAGGGCCTGCGTCAACTGCTTCAACGGCCCTTCGGCCATGCCCTTTAGCTTGGCACGCTTCATCGCCACCGACCATTGCACTTGCGTCTTGATGGCACCGTCGCCTTGCGCCTTCATTATCTCTTCGCGCTTTTGCACCCCCGTGTAACCCGCATCGAGAAACACGTGATCCTCTTGACCATGCAGCACCTCATGGGTGTGTGCCACATCAGACTCGTTGGCCGCCGTGTAGTGCGTGCTATGCACCAGGCCCGACTCAGCGTCAACGCCCACGTGCGCCTTCATGCCGTGGTACCACTGATTACGCTTTTTCGTTTGATGCATCTCAGGGTCGCGCGCCTTGTCGCGATTCTTCGTCGAGGTCGGTGCGTTGATCAAGGTGGCGTCCACCATCGTCCCCTCGCGCATCATCAGCCCGCGCTCGCGCAAGTGCGCGTTGATTTCCTCCAACAGCACAGCAGTCAACTTGTGCGCCTCCAGCAGCCGACGAAACTTCAGCACCGTGGTCGCGTCCGGCGCCTCCTCATGTCCCAGATCGATACCGACAAATTGCCGGATGGCCGCGCTGTCGCTCACCGCATCTTCCAGCCCCTCGTCGGACAATGCGTACCATTGCTGCACAAAGTACAGCCGCAGCATGCGCTCCAGCCCAATTGGCGGACGCCCCCTCGCGCCCTTCGGGTAGTGGGGCTCCAATGCCCCCAGCAAGCGCGACCACGGCACGACTTGCTCCATCTCGCCCAGGAATTTCTCGCGCCGCGTAACCCGCTTCTTGCCTTGGTGTTCTGCACTCGCAAAACTGATTTGTCGCATCCGTATCGCTCCGTCGTCGTTCCAGCTCTAACAACGCTTCACTACGTCACAGCGTTTACAAACGCGTCGATTAAATCAGCGTTTCCCTAACGGCTGCGGTGAAAGCGACAATCGCGATAACCAAGCCCCATGCCCCAAAAGGTAGATGTGGCTCAGGCCCGACCTTGAACGCAATGATCAAAGCAAGCAAGGGCACGCTGACGGCGACAAGATAATTCATGGAATGCTCCAAACGGAAATTGCGTGATACTATCAGTGAGCCGTTTTCCTTCATACGAATTTCTGGCTCGCTGGCGCCAAGCGATTGATTTTGCAGCGAAATTGGGTTGGGTGGGTTGCCCTCCCTGATTCGCCACCAGTATTACTAAGGCCCTGACTCGTCAGGGCCTTTTTCATTCTGGCACGTGGCAAAACCTCTCAGGGTGCGTCTCCATCGAGAGTTCGCCACCATGCTGACGCCCTACCTGCCGTCACGCCTTCGCCGCACCCCATGCGGGGTCTTCCACTACCGCATCGTCCTGCCTCCTCACCTCGCTGCCGCCGCTGGCAAGAAAGAGGTTTGGCGGTCCCTTCGCACCCGTGATCCTGAGCGCGCTAAACTGCTGGCCTACCTGCTCAACGCCCGCTTCTCCATGTTGAAAAAGCCCTCCCTGGCCGATCTGCTTGCCCTCTCGCCCGACGACTTCCAGCAGTTTACGATCCACGGGTTGCAGGTGGGGAAGTTCAAGGCCGAACGGGTCGATCTGGACAGCACGACGCCGGACACCTTGCAACGCGATCAGGCCGCGCTGAAGGACCTGATCATGACGTTCGATACCCTGCCCCTCAGCCAGAGTTGACGCCCGAGGAAGCGGCGGACGCTGCCGAAATGATCGCGCTGAACAAGGCCACCAAGACGAAGCATCTGCCGGAGTGCGTCCGGCTCTACCTCGACAGCAAGCAGGGGGAGATTTCGCCGGCCAGCATGAAAGACTACAAGAACGGGCTGGCGATGTTCATCCGCTGGGCTGGCGACGAAACCCCGATCGGCATCTGCGATTGGGACTTTGTGCGGGGCTACTTTGAGTTCTTGCAGTGGCTGCCGACGAACTACGGGAAACGCCGCAAGAAGGATTTCGGTGGTCAGGAGGCCCGCACGTTTGTTGCCGCCGCCCAGGATCGGAACGAACGGCCGGACGACGTGATCAGCGCCCCGACGCGGAAGCAACAACAACGCATTTTGAACGGCTTCTTTGTCTGGGCGATCGAGGCCAAGCAATACAAGGGCGACAATCCGGCGGCGGCGCAGGTCAAGATGTCGAAGGCCCAGCGCGCAAAGATCAATGCCGGACGCGGCTACCTGCCGTTCACCTCCGACGCCCTGCGCCAAATTTTCGAGCCGACCCGGTTCCTGGCCTTCGCCAACACCCCGGAAGACTTCTTCCTGCCACTGCTCGGGCGCACGCATGAACGAACTGGCGCAAGCCCGCGTGAAGGACATCCGGCGGTCGGGCGATCGCTGGTTTCTGGACATCCAACCGGACCACACCGGGGATGACGAGACTGAGACGCGGGTGAAAACGGTGAGCAGCATCCGATCAGCCCCAATCCATCCGGACCTGCTCCGGTTGGGCTTGATCGCCTACGCCCTGGAACTCGGCGAACGTGGCGCGGTGCGGCTGTTTCCGCACCTGCCGCGCGATGCGAAGCGCAAGCACACCCGGAACCCCTCGCGACGCTTTGGCGACTACCTGACGGCGCTCGGGATCAAGGACAGCCGGCGCTTTGCCCTACCGTCCTTCCGGATCGCCCTGATCCAACGACTGAAAGGGGCCGGCGTCGCCAAGGATACCCGCATGGAACTGGTAGGCCATGCCCCGCGCGACGTGCACGACGGGGTCTACGCCGGCCAGTTTGAAGACGAGTTCCTGGCCACGCAAACGCTCGACCGGGTGCAGTTCGATGAGGTCGATCCGGTGGCCCGGGTCACTGATCATCGCGCTGCGATCGATGAAAAAAACGCATCCATCGGCAGATTGAGCGGCGCGCGCCCGCTTTTCCTGCTCAGGGCCTTACCGCGCGCTGTCGCGCGCCTGCGGGGAGTAGTGAAGGGTTTTACCGTGCCTGATCATGGTGGCCGGTAGCCCTTCGGGGCCTTCGGCCTGTAACCCTGACGGGTGGCTTACGCCTGTGCCCGATCATGGTGGCCCAACCGGGAAAGGTGCGGTTCTGCTTCCCCTGGGCCCGGCTTGGCCCGAACCCGTCCGAAGACGGCGGGCACTACGCCGGGAGTGAGAGCGCTGCGCTACTCACCTACGGACAGTTCAAGGCGCGCAGCGCCCCCGGTGCCGGGTCTGTCCACCCCATGACAGGGGCGTCTTTCCGTTGACGCTGTGCACCGTGTCCCGGCCGTCGCCGGGCGCTCTCCCGCTCATCGCGTCTCACCCATTCAACACCGAGCCGTCGGCGCACACGATCCGGGCCAGTTTGAGCCATACCCGGAGCCCTACGCGGGACGAAGTGTTGGGGGTCGTGGACGGACGCTGGGCGTGCGGTTCAAGGTCGTCGACTCCGGGCCGCTTTCGCTGACCAGTCAACGCCGGGGAGTGGTTACCCTGGCGCGCACTTGCTCGGACCTCCGGCGGCTCCTCTGCTGGCGCACCCGGGGCCGGACCATGCGGGGCGGAAACTTGACCGGCTGCTTCGGTGCGCTAGGACGGTCCTGCGGGGCCGAAGGTTGGGTTGTCGTAGAGCGACCTACACGATCCAGTTCCGGGTGCTGACAACATCGCGGAACCGCAACCCCACACTACGAAAGCGCCGGCCCCCTGTCAACCAGGGGAGCGTTCGCTGCCCACTTTGGCCGGGTCGGGCCAGTCGCGCTGACCGTGAGCGGTCCGTTTTCCTGGAGATTCATTTCCGGCTCGCGACAGCCAGTCGGAATGCCAATCCGGTGAATACTGACCCAAGCAGATATTGAGGAATCCGCGACCGGCGGCGTTTGCCTGACCACCGTTTGTTAAGTTGACTTGCTGAGAGAATGACGACCCCGTTCACAATCAGGCCGATAAAGTTGAGCACGGTCGCGAGCGTTAAGATCTGAAAGGCCACCGCCCCATCTTGGGGACGAACAAACTGCGGGAAAAGTGCAAGGACAAACAGCGCCATCTTTGGATTGAGCAGGTTGGTTAGCAAGCCCTGTCTAAAAATCTTTCGAATGGCATGCCGACCTTCGTTTGGTGCTGGCGAAGTCGGGATAGGAGTTATGCGAAAGGTCTTCCATGCAAGATATAGCAGGTAGGCAGCGCCGGCGAACCGCACTACATCGTATGCGATGGGAACAGCGAGAAACAACCGGGAGAGGCCAAACGCTGCCGCCATTGCATGACAATAAGTTCCCAATAGGATCCCGGCAAGCGATGCAAAGCCAGCAGATCGTCCCTGGGTAACGCTTCTGGATGCTATCAGCAGCATGTCCGGACCTGGTGTCATCGTGAGGGCAAGACAGGCGGTCGAGAAAAGGCCGAGGGTGCCGAGGCTAATCATAAGAAGTCCCTTTTGTCCGTGTGGCGCAAAAGGGACCTCAGTTTAATGAGCGCATTTTATGAGGTCAATCCGTTTGAATGGCTGCGTTAGATAAGTTCATCAATCCCTTCGAGTCGGTAAGCGCTGTTTCCGAAGTCCTCCATAAAAACCGCCACGGGCGGAACGGAGATCCGGCCCGGCTTGCGCGATCGCGCCAACCTGCCATCCTGGATAGGTAGCCTCCAATCGGCAGGACATGTATATGGCTCCCCGCGCACAACGTATGCCGCTCTCATTGTTGGACGGTCATGGACCGTCCAACAATGAGGTGTTTGGTCATCGTTCAGATGATCAAACACAAGGCCGTAGCGTGAGCGAAGGCCGAACGCGTAATTGCGGGAGCAAACACGCGCCGGCTCGATGCGGAAGCAGCGAGCCGAGCCTGGACTGCGGGAGCAGGCCGGGCGACTCCCAGACTGACACCCGAGCACCGACCCCATCCCTGAAAGTGCGTAAAGACGCCCGCTTGGACCGGAAACGCCCCGCCGGACAGAGAGAAGTATGCTGCGGCCCATTGTCTATGCCGGTTCGAATGTCGACGCGGGCGTGACTTCACTTAAGCAACGCAAGCTCGGAAGAATATGAGCCCATTCGCGCCTTCTTTGATATCAGCTCGGCAGTATTTCTTGGTGTCTTGATAGATCACAATTCTCCGCAGACCGGCATCAGACCTTCGCGGCCGTTCCTGCGATGAGTCGATTAAACACCCCCGCATGCGTCACACTCATCCCATGCGACGCACCCTCAATCGTCACTCTCCGCGCCCCTTCGATCCAACTTTCCAGCGCGTTGACCGCATCCCGAAACATCCTTGGGCTCTTCTCCCCATCGATTAGCAGCGTAGGGCATTGCACCCTCCTCGCAGCCTGCGAATCGTACGCCGGCAACGGATCTCTAAACTGCAACGCCAGCGTATTTGCGTTATCCATCGCCATGGCCTTGAACTCTTTCGGACTCCTCGCCCAGAACCCCGGCCGACTCACCGAATCGACAAAAAGCTCCAACCCCGCATCCACGTCCCCGCGACCAATCAACTCCGCCGCCTTCGCCCGTAACGCGTTAATCGGCGCAGGCAACACCGTCCGCGCTCTCCCATCATCGCCCCGAGCCACCGCCCCACCCGGATCAGCCAACACCAACGACTTCACCAACTCCGGATATCTAACAGCCAGATGAAACGCGACACACCCACCCCGCGAGTGCCCGACAACATTCACCGCCCCAACGCCCAGCCGTTCGATAAACCGTCCCAACTCATCAACATGCGCGTCCCAGCTAAACTGCCTTGACCCACCGGCCATCGCACTAAACCCCATCACCCCCGATGGCCAGTAATGCGAAAGACTAGGCGCGACACATCGATATTGCTTCGCAAGCGGCCCTAACTGCGGCTTCCAGTATCGAAAGTCACAAAGCGATCCATGGACGAAGAGCATCACCTCATCGTGTTCGTGCCCGGTTTGAACAAAGGGAACTTGCAGACCATCATCGAGCGTGGCGATATCCGGCGCTGGCAGGCCAAAAAGTTGCGAGGAATCCACTCCATCCAACAGCTTCATCCGACACAACTCCGCTTAGCGAAAAACATCAAAACCATCACTCCGGCGCTGTAGCCCGAACGGTGACCATATCGCCCATGCTGCGATCATCGTCGTCATCGAGCGAAGAGGAAGACGAAGCAGACCCCAACGCAGCAGACCCCAAAGAATCCAAAGGAATAGCCTCCACCGGAAACCCCTTCTTCTCCCACGCGTCCAACCCACCCTTTAGCGGCCGCACATTCCGAAACCCCTTCGCCTGCAACTGCCGAACAATATGCTTGGCCGTCGCCTCATTCGGACACACGCAATACACCACGACCTCATGCTCGCGAAACATCGGATCGATTTTTCGTGACGACTCCAGATCCAGCGGAATCGCGCCCTTGATCCGATGCGCCTCCTTCCGCCTCACCTCTTCCGGCCGGGCATCGAAAATAACGGGCGGTGCATCGGAGCGCATCATTTCATCGAGTTGTTCGGGCGAGATCCGATACTTCGCGAGCCATCGACGAAACTGAATACGCCGCGCCCATCGGTACGCCAAGAACGCACCCGCAGCCAGGCCGAGCACATCGAGCGCGGTGAGCCCATACGTCCGCACGAACACCAGCAGATTCGCCACTTCGGCCTTCAAGATCGCGCCGCCGAGCATCCACGCCGATGCCCAAAGCGCCGCGCCCACCAGATCCCAGAACACGAAAACGCGCACATCGATCTGCGTCGTCCCGAGCAACGGCGACGACACCAATCCCAATCCCGGAACGAATTTAGACAGCGCGAGCAAAGGCACGCCGAACCGCTCGAACCAACTCCGGGCGGTACGCAAAGTGGTATCGAGGGAAAGTGAGAACCGCACAAGCGATGTCAGGAATCGCCGGCCATATAACCGCCCGGCAGCAAACCAGAGCGAATCGGCGATAACCACCGCGATGACCGCGGCCGCCAACATATGCCAGAACGAAGCCAGCCCGGCCGCGACGAGCGTGCCGGCGAGCACCAGCATGGGTGCAGCGGGAATGGGGACGCCGAGTTGGGTGGCGAGCACGCTGACGAACACGGCCCACGCGCCCCACGACGACACAACGGAGATCGGGACGTGCGGCAATTCGGGCTCCTTCGGAAGGATGCGGAGCGCCGCGGTGTGAACGACTTCTAACTGATCAATATCAACAAAACGGCGCTCGGACCCGCAACTTTATCTCGAAAATGAAAATATCGCCGAATGTGCCGATCGTCGGTTATCTCCTTGTTACCCCTCGATTCGAGCCCGCGTGACGCCGAGCAAACCGCCCATCGCGTCACGCGCCGCCGCTGAATTCCGCGCGACGATGCCATCGAAAACGGCCGTATGTTCCGCCATCGATGCGTTGAAAACCTCCGCCCGCCGCGCATTCAACCGCAACTGCGCCTCAAGCGTACGCTCGATCAACGTCCCGAGCGGCACGAGCAACTCATTGCTGCACGCATTCAACACGCTCAAGTGAAACCGCAAATCGGCACGAACCCATTCATCGACATTGCGGGCATCCAGCATCGCTTGATGTGCTTGGCTTAAACGTGCCAACGAGGAGTCGTCGTGATTTGCGGCGGCCAGCGCAGCGGCATAAGGCTCGATCATCTCGCGCATTTCCTGCAGCTTGATCGCGAACTGCAACGGCTTCGCGACCCGCGAATACCATTCCAAAACATCCGCATCGAGAAGATTCCAGGCCTGCCGAGGCCGCACGCGCGTCCCGATCTTCGGCCGCGATTCAATCAATCCCTTCGATGTCAGCGTCCGCAACGCCTCCCGCAGCACGGTCCGGCTGACGCCAAAACGCTCCATCAGTTCGGCTTCGCGCGGCAACGTGGACGCCGGCGGAAAAACGCCGCGCAGAATCTCGGTGCCAAGCTCATACGCCACGCGTCCGTGCAGATCGTGCTGGATATCCTTCCCCTTCGCTCAAAGTAATAACGCTGGTACGGCGCTGGATTATACGGACCCTTCCCTGACAAGGGTTTCCGTCAAATAGTACTATTAATATACACGTCAAACGGATTTTTGATAGCATAGAAACCCTCGTTCCCCACTCACCGGAAAATTCAGGAGAGCCAGCATGAAAATCACCAAACTCGAAACTTTTATCGTTCCACCGCGCTGGTGCTTCCTGAAGATCACGACCGATGAAGGCATCGTCGGCTGGGGCGAACCGGTCGTGGAAGGCCGCGCGCACACGGTCGCAGCCGCCGTCGATGAGTTGTCGGACTATCTGATCGGCAAGGACCCGCTGCTGATCGAAGACCACTGGCAGGTCATGTATCGCGCGGGGTTTTATCGCGGCGGGCCCATCGGCATGAGCGCGATTGCGGGCGTCGACCAGGCGCTGTGGGACATCAAGGGCAAGCATCACGGCGTGCCCATCCACGCGCTGCTCGGCGGCCAGGTCCGCGACCGCATCAAGGTGTATTCGTGGATCGGCGGCGACCGCCCAAGCGACGTCGCAAACAACGCGCGCGCCGTCGTGGATCGCGGCTTCAAGGCGGTGAAGATGAACGGTTCGGAAGAACTTCAGATCATCGATACCTTCGACAAGGTTCAAGCCGTCATCAACAACGTGGCGGCGGTGCGTGAGGCGGTCGGACCGAATATCGGCATCGGCGTGGACTTCCACGGCCGCGTGCACAAGCCGATGGCGAAGGTGCTCGCGAAGGAACTCGACCCGTTCAAGCTGCTGTTTATCGAAGAGCCGGTGTTGTCGGAGAACGTTGAGGCGTTGCGCGACATCGTGAACCAGACGAGCACGCCGATCGCGCTCGGCGAGCGTCTGTACTCGCGCTGGGACTTCAAGCACATCCTGGCGGGCGGTTACGTCGACATCATCCAGCCGGACGCATCGCACGCGGGCGGAATTACGGAGTGCCGCAAGATTGCATCGATGGCCGAAGCCTACGACGTCGCCCTCGCCTTGCATTGCCCGCTCGGCCCGATCGCGCTGGCAACCTGTCTTCAAATCGATGCCGTCAGCTACAACGCCTTCATCCAGGAGCAAAGCCTCGGGATTCACTACAACAAGGGCAACGATCTGCTCGATTACATCAAGAACCCAGAAGTCTTCAAATACGAAGACGGCATGGTGATGATTCCGCAAGGACCGGGCTTGGGCATTGAAGTGAACGAGGAGAAAGTGCGCGAGATGGCGAAGGTTGGGCATCGCTGGCGCAATCCGGTGTGGCGTCACGCGGATGGCAGCGTTGCAGAGTGGTAACACGAGAATTGCGCTGCACCGCACTATGCAAAATGAGCGGGCATCGTAGAATAGCGCCATTGATACGACAATTTCGTCTCAATGGCGTTACGTAACATGCTGGCGAAATGCTTTTGGCCAACGGGTTACAACACTGGATATGGCTTCCTCACGGCGCACTAAACTCATGTGCCGGAAGGGTTTGCCGAAGGTGAGACGCCTGGCCCGCGTCTTGCATTATCTGGCGTAAGTGTGTTTGTTTCGACCCAGCGCCCGGGAAGAGCGCAACGACCAAGCTAGTGAGCCCAGCATGTATTACTACACCCTTCCAGATGAATTCGTCCGCACGCAGATGGCCGTCGGCGCGTTGGTGCTGTTCGGCGTGCTGCGGGTGATCTGTGCCGCCGTGGGCGCGCAGCACAGCTGGCGCATGTCGACGGTGACGCGCTGCTTTATCGGCGCTGCCGTGCTGTTTTGCCTGCCGCAACTCCTCGACGTCATCTTGTCGTCGCCCATGTCGCACCGGGCGTTCATCGAGTTGCAGGGCAAGGCGATTGGCTGCGCGCTGGCATTGTTCTGCGCACCCATCGTGAGTCACAGACTGGGCTACGAGTGACTATCGGCGTTTTGTAACTCCAGCTACGCCATCGCAGAAAAACCCGGCACGCTGTGCGACAGCACGGCGGCCGCGACAAACACCGCAACAATCAGCAACGCCTCCATCCGCATGACGCCCGTGAATGTGCGCGCATCGACTGTCGATGCAGTGCGCTGCAATCGCGGCATGACGGACCATCGGTTTATGGCGCCAAGCAACAATGCCGTCGCAATAAATACACCCTTCACGACCAGCGCGTGGCCCCACCCGCTTGTTTCGAGCGCTTGGACCGATCCGCCCAGCCCCCGCCACGCGTTGTAAATCCCGGTAAGGATCACCAGCGATACGGCAACGACCGCTGCCGTGGAAACCTTCCCGGCAAGTCGTATCAACGAGGCCCGCGCAAGCGATGTCCCAAGCGCCGGCAACACCCGCCATGCACTCGCGATAACCAACCCGCCCCACACGGCCGTCGCCAGCAGATGGACCGTCTGCACGCCTTCAGCTAGAGAAAAGGCGCCGGCATCGGCGGCATGGCCTATCGACGCCTTGCCGGCCGCCGCCACCAGTGCGCCAACCGCGAACACGCCAATGCGCGGACCGCCTTTCGGCGTACTCAAAACCGAAGCCAATACCATCAACACGCTGCCGGCGAACGCGATCGCCCAGCCCATGCCGGCGTGCGTGCCGGTCACCACGGTGACGACGGCATCGAAGGCTTGAAAGAGAGGCGCGCCGCTCATCGATGCCGCCTGCAAACAGACCAGCACGAGGTCCGCCACCGCGAGCACGACAGCGCCGCCCGTGCTCAGCCGACGCGCCCTGACCCAGCCGAGACGCGCGGGTGAAACGGGCGCAGCCGCGTTTTCCTTCGATAACCACACGCTCAGGAACGCCCCACCAAGCGCGCAGGCAAACGCGATGTCGGCGAGCGCGGCAATGAGGACTTGAGCGAACCACAGCGGATCGTCGCTCATGAATACGCCTGAACGACGTGATCCAGGCCGAAAGTGAAAACAAGCAAGGAATGCATTGAAGGTTCGATGAAGGGCCGAAGAAGGAACAAAACAAGAAACAAAAACAAACCCCAGGAACGCGAGTCTAGCGGAACGGGCACATGGAATGCACCAGGGCCTAGAGACATCCGAGCCACACAAAACCGCCCCCAAACCCAACAAATCTCGTCGATACTTTGTTCGGCACATCGACTATTAGACGTCACCCATAGCCAAAAACCTCTGTCGATCGGTCGCGCGTCAAATTGTCGCGTACACGTTGAAAGTGCGGTGCAACAGGCCAAGGCACAAATAGTCACCATCAGGCAACGATGATAGAATGCCGCGTCGCATCAGGGGCTCGCAGAGCCAATGTGGCAATGGTTCACCACATATTCGCACCGGGCCGAACGAAGCTCGGCAGGTCCTCGAAATTCATGGAGTGTCGCGTGTCTTCAAGACGCATTTTCCGTCCGTTGCTCGCCCCGCTAATGGCTCTGGCGCTGATCGGCACAGCCAGCATTGCCGGCGCAGCAGAAGCCCCGGCGCCCGCTACAGCCGCCGCCCAGCCAATGGCGCCGGACACCATGGCAGCGCGTGTCCAGGGTTGCACGGCATGTCACGGCGTCCACGGCGAAGGCACGGACAACGACTATTTCCCGCGGCTTGCCGGCAAGCCGGCTGACTACATCTACAACCAGTTGGAGAACTTCCGCGAAGGCCGCCGGAAGTATCCGCCAATGAACTACCTCGTCACGTATCTCTCCGACGACTACCTTCATCAGATCGCCACGTATTTCTCGGAACAGCGTCCGCCGTATCCGCAGCCGGCCAAGCCGACTGTGTCGGCATCAACGTTGTCGAAAGGCCAGCAGATCGTTCTGAACGGCGATGCCGGACGCAACATTCCCGCCTGCGCGGCGTGCCACGGCACGAACCTGACGGGTATGCAACCGGCTATTCCGGGTCTCGTAGGATTGCACTCCGACTACATCAGCGCGCAACTTGGCGCCTGGCGTGCGGGCTCGCGTCACGCGAAAGCACCTGACTGCATGCAACAGATCGCCACCCGCCTGACCGACGACGACGTGACTGCTGTCGCCGCCTGGCTGTCCACGCAAACCGCACCGGCTAATCCGGTACCCGCGCCTGCAGGCTCGCGCAAAACGCCGCTCGCCTGCGGCAGCGAACCGCAATAAGGCGCGAGGAGCGAGAAGAATATGAAACGCAAGTCCCTGTTCGCACTTTCGGCTGTTGTTGTCATCACGGCCGCCGCAGCCGCAGCCGCACTCTGGTCGGGTGGCAACACCTTCCATTCGGGCGGCGCCGTTGCGGCCGTGCCCGCCGACCAGACCGAGTTGATCAAACGCGGTGAATATCTGGCGCGCGCCGGTGACTGTATTGCCTGCCACACGGTTCGCGGCGGCAAGACGTTTGCCGGCGGCCTGCCCATGCTCACGCCGTTCGGCACGCTCTACACGCCGAACATCACGCCGGACGACCAGTACGGCATTGGCAAATGGACATCGGACGATTTCTACCGGTCGATCCACCTCGGCCGCTCGAAAGACGGCAGCCTGCTGTACCCGGCCATGCCGTTCACGGCTTATACCAAGGTCACGCGCGCCGACTCGGACGCCATGTTCGCGTACATGCGCTCGGTGCCCCCGGTCAATGTGGCCAGCCGTCCGCACGAACTGCGCTTCCCGTTCAACCAGCGCAACATGCTGATTGGCTGGCGCGTGCTGTTCTTCAGCGAAGGCGAATTCAAGCCGGATCCCACCAAGTCGGTTGAGTGGAACCGCGGTGCTTACCTGATCGAAGGGCTTGGCCATTGCAGCATGTGCCATACATCGATCAACCCGCTCGGCGGCCCGGTCAGCTCGGCAGCCTTCGGCGGCGGTCTGATCCCGCTGCAGAACTGGTACGCACCGTCGCTGACGTCGAACAAGGAAGCCGGACTTGGCGACTGGGACATCAAGGACATCAACGACCTGCTGAAAACCGGTGTGTCCCAGCGCGGCGCCGTGTTTGGCCCGATGGCCGAAGTGGTTCACAACAGCTTGCAGTACATGACGGACGCGGATATCAACGCCATGTCGACGTTCCTGAAGTCGATCCCGCAAAAGGGCGAAGCGCCGGAAACGATGCAGTTCGAAACATCGGCTCAGTTTGGTTCGGAATTGCTGCAACAGGGCAAGAAGATCTACACGGAAAACTGCGCGAAGTGCCACGCGGAAAATGGTCTCGGCAAACCGCCGGCCTACCCGCCGCTTGCCACGAACCAGTCCATCCAGATGCAGTCGGCCGTGAACCCGATCCGCATGGTGCTCAATGGCGGTTATCCGCCGAGCACGGAAGGCAACCCGCATCCGTATGGCATGCCGCCGTTCGCTCAATCGCTGTCGGATACGGAAGTGGCTGCAGTGGTGACGTACATTCGGATGTCTTGGGGCAACCACGGTACGCCGGTATCGCCGCAACAGGTCAGCAACTTGCGTTCGGCTCCGCTCGACTGATAACTGTTTAAAGAAGGGTTTTCCGCAGGTAGCGTAAAATACGCGGAAAGGCGCAAGCAGGGCGCAGGCCTCGAAACCGGGGCGGCGCCCTTCTTCTTTTTTGAGCACGAATAAGTGGAACGCGGGTAGTCAGGCCAGACGGAACTCGGAGCGGTAAAATGCCCGGGTGCGTTTGAGGGCTCAGTTCTCGGCTCATTTGGCAGATTACCCAGCTTCGGTCTCACACTTTTTAAAGCAGAAAAGCGCGGCATTTCAGACAGGATCGCAATACCGCGATAAGGATGGTCGATGTACTTAGGTGAACGGTTCAACAGCGTTACCCATCTCGTCGGCACGGTGCTGTCGTTGGCTGGGCTTGCAACGCTCGTCACCATGGCCGCGATGGAACGCGACCCGTACAAGATCGTCAGTTTTGCGGTGTACGGCGCCATGCTGCTCGTGCTGTACACAATCTCTACGCTGTACCACTGGGTCCGCAGTCCACGGGCCAAGGCGGTATTGCAGAAATGCGATCATTCGGCCATTTACTTGCTGATCGCAGGAAGTTACACACCGTTCACGCTTGTTACGCTTCGCGGCCCATGGGGCTGGTCGTTATTCGGGGTAAGCTGGGGGCTCGCCGCTCTCGGCATTGTTCAGGAACTCACGCTCGGGCGTCGAACCCGCAGCGTGTCGATGGTGATTTACGTGATGATGGGCTGGCTCGCGCTCGTAGCCATCCGTCCTCTCGTTTCGGCACTACCGCCCGCCGGCACGGCGTGGCTGCTGGCCGGCGGTTTGATCTACAGCGCCGGCATTTACTTTTTCATCAACGACGAGCGCATCCGGCATGGACATGGCATCTGGCACCTGTTCGTGTTGGGCGGCAGCTTGTGTCAATTCGTCAGCATTGCACGCTACGTAGCGTGAGCCTGCCTTGAAACGGCACCTAATGCCTGACGCGAAGCGTTTTACGGCGTTTCAAATGCAACTTAACGCCAGTCAGCGTGTCTTGATAGCGCGTTGATCTTCGCGGCAACTTTCCCGGCGCTCGTAGCTTTCGTTTTGAGCAAGCGCCCCGAACGTCATGCCGCCCGATTTCCTCGATCGTCGTACGCACGCACCTCGTTGTGCGAGCCGCCTTTTTTTGGGGCTTCAGAGCCCTTTGGGGCTTTAAGCGAAAAGCGCCGGTCGTCATACCGAATCTGTGAATACTTATGTCTTTTGATTCCCTCGGCTTGTCCGAACCCCTGCTTCGCGCTGTCAACGAACTCGGCTACACCATTCCAACCCCCATCCAGTTGCAGGCCATTCCGGCTGTGCTGAACGGCGGTGACCTGCTCGCCGGCGCCCAAACAGGCACGGGCAAGACGGCCGGTTTTACGCTGCCTATCCTGCAACGTTTGTCCGAAGCTCCCGCGCCTTTGGCAGGCGCCAAGCGCCCGGTCCGCGCGCTGATCCTCACGCCTACGCGCGAACTCGCCGCCCAGGTGGAAGAAAGCGTGCGCGGCTACGGTAAGTATCTGAAACTGAAATCGACGGTGATGTTCGGCGGCGTGGGCATCAATCCCCAAATCGATGCATTGCGTCGCGGTGTGGATATCGTCGTGGCAACGCCCGGCCGATTGCTCGATCACATGCAGCAGAAGACCATCGACTTGTCGAAGCTCGAAATTCTCGTGCTCGACGAAGCCGATCGTATGCTCGACATGGGCTTTATCCACGACATCAAGCGCGTGCTCGCCAAGTTGCCGCCGAAGCGCCAGAACCTGCTGTTCTCGGCTACGTTCTCGGAAGAAATCAAGACGCTTGCGGATAGCCTGCTCGATCGCCCGGCGTTGATCGAAGTGGCGCGTCGGAATTCGACCGTTGAAGCGATCGCGCAGAAGATTCACCCCGTCGATCGTGACAAGAAGCGCGAGTTGCTCACGCATCTGATTCAAAAGAACAACTGGTTCCAGGTGCTGGTCTTCACGCGTACGAAGCATGGCGCGAACCGGCTCGCCGAGCAGTTGACGAAGGACGGGATCAGCGCGCTGGCCATTCACGGCAACAAGAGCCAGTCGGCGCGTACGCGTGCTTTGGCCGAGTTCAAGGACAACACGCTGCAGGTGCTGGTAGCCACGGATATTGCGGCGCGCGGTATCGACATCGACCAGTTGCCGCATGTGGTCAACTTCGATCTGCCGAATGTGCCGGAGGATTATGTTCACCGGATCGGCCGTACGGGTCGTGCAGGTGCAACGGGTGAGGCGCTGTCGCTGGTTTGTGTCGATGAACATCAGTTGCTCAAAGACATCGAACGCCTGATCAAGCGGCCGATTCCGCAGGAAGTTATCGCAGGTTTTGAACCGGATCTGACGCAGAAGCCGGAACCGATTCTCCGACGCGGCCAAGGCGGCGGCGGTGCACGCCAAGGTCAAGGTGCGCCGCGTCAAGGTGCGCCGAAGCAATCGAACGGCGGCGGACGGTCGTCATCTTCGGCCAAGCCGGCTGGGAACGGCGGCGGCAATGGCGGCAATGGCGGTAATGGTGGCGGCTACGGTTCGCGCTCGCCGAAACCCGTTGCGGCGAAAACCGGTGGCAATGGCAGTGCGCCGCGCAAACCAGAAGGCTCACGGCCGGCTGGCGCTGCTTTGCTCGGCGGCAAACCGCGCACTGAAGGCAGCGGCGGTGCAGGCCGGCGCGATACACCCCGCACTGGACAACGCGGGCGTTAAGTAGCGCGAGGGAGGCGTCCCTCATCGCACTCGATAAAAAAGCGGAGCCTCGGCTCCGCTTTTTTGTGTTTTTTGTTTCAGGCAGCGGCACTGGCCGCACGCTTCAGCACGTCAATCTGTTCTCGCCAGCGCGTCAGCACAGCGTCCCCCTGCCCTTGCGCGAACTCGAATCCAATGCCCTGCACAAGTCGTGCATAAGGCACCTTCTGCCATTCCCCGCTTTCTATCGTCGCGATAAAACACTTGAACGGCGCACCCTCCAAGGTCGCAATTCGCGTCTGAAGCTGGACCTGGAAAAAGGCTTCATCGAAGACGAAAGTCAGTGTGGCGCAGCCCGTCTTCGACACCAACCGCGCCGCCCGCGATTGCGGCCACAACGAGAAGCACAACGTGCCCGGATCCGGCGCGAACAGTTCACCAACGCTCAGCAGCGACGTCCGCACGCGGCCTTCATCGGCTGCGAGCAACGACGCCGTGAAGCCCGTTTTCGTTTCTATCGATGTACCGTCGAACAAGGTTCGCAAACCCGGAGGCCATTCGTCGAACGTATCGTGCTCGAGACCGGGTGCGCCGGACGCAGTGGAATCGGTCATGCGGATCTCCGTGAAAAGACGATGGCCCGCGAAAGCGGGCCATCGATTAACGCTTGGCGAACCGTTCGATGCAAACGGCGGCTTGGCCTATCGGAAGAACACGTGCTGCGTGATCTTTGCGAGCGGATAGTGCACGCTAGGCTGAATGCGGGCCGGCAGATCGAGCGGCTTGAGCAACATCTTCACGCACATATCAGCCGACAAATTGCGCCGGACCAACGCATTTACCCGCGCCGCCAACTCGCGGTTGTGCGCGGTGTCGTTCGCGCGGTCCGGGTAGCGGATGGCAAACACATGGCGCAGCGCGATCTCGGAATCCTCATTCTTGATTTCCATTACACGGCGCAGCAAGGCGCCGAGAACAGCGAAGCGGCCATTGCCTTCAATCTTGTTGTACTTCTTGAAGAAGCGGAAGAAGTGCTTGTAATGGCGGACTTCGTCGGTGCGGATGTTGTCGGTGAGTTGCTTGAGCACTGGTTCGTCCGAGCACTCGTTAATGGCCCGATACAGCGTGGCCGTCCCGGTCTCAACCACGCAGCGCGCGACCATTTCAAGCGCGCGCGTTTTCTCGAAGTCCTCGACTGAACACGTCAGCGAGTACTCAGCGAAGAAATTCTTGAACGCCGTGTCCCAATCGAACTCAGGCCATACATGGTGGATATACGTCTTCAACGCGCGCCCGTGCTGCATTTCTTCCGGCTCCCACTCGTTGTTGAGCCAGTCGGACACTTCAGGGTCGTCGTTGAAATACGTGCTCAAGTTGCTCGTATAAAGATCGGTTCCGCTCTCAATGAACGAAGCCGCGCAAAGCAACAAGAGAAGGTGTTCATTGGATGCCGCTTTACGCCGGTCGATCCGGGACAGGTCGATGTCTTCGATCCGCCAGGGCATCACGTGGGTACTATCACTGTGCATAAAAATCGCGCTCCCAAAGCTGTACTGAACGCGCCGTCAGCCAAACCGGCCGAAAATCAGGCGACGCCATGACTTGAAGTCGCGGCGTCCTCATGTGGTTAAGACTTAGAGCCTGCATCTTAGCCGGGTTGCAATTAAGCTGCAGGCCCGAAGACAGACCGTTGGAACCACATGTCAGTTCCGGATACCGCTCAAAACAGCATAAATCGTACCGCGCTGAAGCGCGTTGCGATAACGCACGTCACGCTCGATTCCCGTGCGCTTACGGGCACATTTCGGTAAGCCACTGAAAAACGATTCGGCGATGGCGTTAATGGCGCCTTATAGCCGAGCGATTTTTCATATCGAATATGCTTGGCGGGAGATAGATTTCGGGCCGGCAAGCCACGTTCAGACTCGACACCATCAATTTTGCCATCCTCACGAGTTGCCGCGCTGAACGCGAAGCATGCAATCCGTACGGGCGATGTAGGCAGTGGTCTTTTGGACATGCGGATATGTACACGTATGGACAATGTCCGAGCAACTTCACTACAAGCTGCTCGCGAGTGGCACGCGGTGTAATGCCTCGTAACGCACTTGTCGCTTTTGATGCCTGACCCCAGCCGTAACACGCTCGTTGGCGTGGTTGCATCGATGCCATTGGATAGCGATATCCAAAGGTAAGACGGACGATCGAGCATTGCCGGACCGCCGGGCCTATCCCTTACAATACGGGCCACCTCAAGACAAAAAAGCGCACTCTTCGACGCCATGACACGAGATCCCCGCATCACCTTGAACGCACGACAGCAAGAGCTGCTCGACTGGGTGCAACGCGATGGCTTCGTGACAGTGGAAGACCTGGCCACGCATTTCGACGTCACGCCGCAAACCATTCGACGCGACGTCAACTGGCTCTCGGACATGAACCTCCTGCGCCGCTATCACGGTGGCGCGAGCCTGCCGACCAGTTCGGAGAACGTCTCATACACGGCGCGTCAGCGCATGTTCCACGACGAAAAACGTCGCATAGGCGCGCTCGTCGCTCAGCACATCCCCGATCAGGCGTCCCTCTTCATCAACCTGGGCACGACGACCGAGGAAGTCGCCCGGGCGCTGAACCGGCATCGCGGCTTGCACGTGATCACGAACAACCTCAACGTGGCCAGCATGATGAGCGGTTACCCCGAATGCGAGGTGCTGATTACCGGCGGCATTGTGCGGCCGTGGGACAAAGGTATTGTGGGCGAGCTGGCTATCGACTTCATCCGCCAGTTCAAAGTGGACTTCGCGATCATTGGGGCGTCGAGCATTGAAACCGACGGCACACTGCGCGACTTCGATACCCGCGAAGTCCGCGTGGCCGAAGCGATCATCAAACACGCCCGCACGGTGTTCCTCGCCGCCGATCATTCGAAATTCAACCGCCCGGCACTGGTCCGACTCGGTCATCTGAGCCAGATCGACGCGTTGTTCACCAATGCCCCTGCGCCACCGGAAATGGCTCAAACGCTCGCCGAAGCAAACACGCAGGTATTCGTGGCGGAGTAGGTCCTGCCCCAAAAATCTTGCTTCGCCAAGGCCCGCTGCCTGTGTGCAGTGCGGCAGGAACCTCACGTAAATTCTACGATTCCGCTTGTCTGCCGAACCGCTGTCGCGCCCCTAAAAAGTCAAACCCATTATTTTCCGCAAGCGTTTGGCACTCGTCTGACGCTTGCCTACAATCAAATTCCGGCAACGAAGCGCCGCTTTTGGGCGCCCCCAGCCACGCTATGCGTCATGCGTCTGCCGGACACGAAGTTTCAGCCTCGCACAACGTTCCGAAGCACTTATGCCGATCGCCGACCGATCAAAGTGCCGCTCGATCGTCATGGAGAACACGATGCTAAGTCCGCATGAATTTGCCACGCTGCTCCTGTTGCAAGACGCCCCCCATCAGATGGACATGGTGCGCGACGAACTCGACGCCCTGCTCGAGCGCCAGCTTGTCCAGTTGGAAAATCTCGCCTCCGGGCACCAGTTGTGGAGCCTGACGGCTTCCGGCGACTCCACGATCAAAGCAATCAAACGATATTCATAGATTCGCTCTTCGGCCATCGCAGCCTCCACCAAGGCTGCGTGAGTGGGCCGAACAGCGAGCCGATTAGCCAGCGCGCAACGTCGGGTCGACGGCTGCGCGCCAACTAAGCGCTTGCGCCCGCTGATCCGCGAAGAACGAAGCCCACGTGCTTTGCGCTGCTGCCGTACGGCTAGCAGTAAACGCCGCATACTGACTCGCAATTCCCGCCTCGAACGCGCAAAACTGGTCCTTTGGTAGCTTGCCGCGTTTTTGCGCCACGTAAGCATCGAGAAACGCCGTATACACGCCCTGCGCGTCCGTGCCGTAATCGACTGCGCTCCCGCCGCACATGGACTGGAGCGCGGCCAGGGACGGCGCTCCCATTGATCCTGCAACATCTGGCGCGGATATACATCCGGCCAGCGTCAGCGCGCCGAGCGCACCCGCCACTAACATCTTTCGCATCGCGTTACTCCTTCATCCCCAGTGCCTACAGTATCGGCCGGCGGCCAGCTTCGCGCCACTCGACCGAGCGGCCTATGAGCCCAAATACGATCAAAAACGACCGCAACCTGCACTTTTCCGGCAAAACGCAGTAATAGCGGCGCGTTAGCCACTCAGACGACTTTACATTTTCGTTTTTGTTCGTTAAATTTCGAATTCGAACATTAGTGTGTTCCGACGGAGTTTTCCGTTGGTGGCCATGGGGCGGACAAGCGATGCAAAGCAATCTTTACGATGTGCTCGTGGTGGGCGGCGGGGTCAACGGCACGGGTATAGCGCGGGACGCGGCGGGCCGTGGCCTCACCGTCATGCTGTGCGAAAAGGACGACCTGGCTTCGCACACGTCGTCGTCGAGTACGAAGCTCATTCACGGCGGGCTTCGTTATCTCGAATACGGCGAATATCGGCTCGTGCGCAAGGCGCTCCAGGAACGTGAAGTGTTGCTGCGCGCGGCGCCGCACATCATATGGCCGTTGCGTTTCGTGATGCCGCACATGCCGAACCTGCGCCCCGCCTGGATGATCCGCGCCGGCCTGTTCCTCTACGATCACCTTGCGCGCCGCGAATTGCTGCCCGGCTCCCGGGGCATCAAAATGCGCCGGCACCCGGCGGGCGCTCCGCTTATCGACTCAATCAAACGTGGGTTTGTCTATTCCGACGGCTGGGTGGACGACGCTCGCCTCGTCGCGCTTAACGCCGTCGATGCGCAGGAACACGGCGCCGTCATCAAGACGCGCACGCGTCTGGTGAGTGCGCGGCGCGGCGAAGGCGTTTGGCATGCCGCGCTCGCCGACAACCAGGGCGCGACCTTTGAGATTCGGGCGCGCTCCATCGCAAACGCGGCTGGTCCGTGGGTCAGCGACCTGCTCAAGGATTCGCTCAACAGCAACACGCATACGCGCCACACCGTGCGATTGGTCAAGGGAAGCCACATTGTCACCCGGCGCCTCTTTGAGCACGAGCACGCGTACATTTTCCAGAATCCGGACAAGCGCATCATTTTCGCCATTCCGTATGAGCACGACTACACGCTGATCGGAACCACGGACCTCGAGTATCACGGCGATCCATCGAAAGTCGTGATCAGCCCGGAAGAAACCGCGTACCTTTGCGACTCCATCAATCGCTACTTCAAGAAGCACATCAGCCCGGCTGATGTCTGCTGGACCTACGCCGGCGTGCGCGGCCTGCTCGAGGACGAAAACGCGGAGAACGCATCGGCCGTCACGCGCGATTACCTGCTGGAACTCGACACGCCCGCGAACGAAGCGCCGCTGTTATCGGTGTTCGGTGGCAAGATCACCACGTTTCGCAAGCTGGCCGAAGAAGCCGTCGACAAGCTGGGGGCAGCGCTGCAATCGCCGGCGCGGAGTAAAACCTGGACCGAGGGCGCGCCGCTGCCGGGGGGGGACATTGCCAACGCCGACTTCGCGCTTTTTCTCAGCTCGTTCAAGCAACGCAACAGCTGGCTGCCGGGCGAACTCGCGCACCGTTACGCGCGGGCGTACGGAACGCGCGCTCAGAAGCTTCTAGGCAATGCCGGCTCGCTCGCCGACCTCGGCGAGGCCCTGGCGCCCGGCCTCTACGAAGCCGAACTCCGCTACATGCGCGACAACGAATGGGCGACCTGTGCGGACGACGTGCTCTGGCGCCGCTCGAAACTCGGCCTGCATCTGGAGCCGGGATCGCTTGAAGACGTGGTTCGCCGCATTGACGCGTGGTTCGCGTCGAGCAAACCCGATGCCGAGCTGCGGGAGACGTCACCCACGCAATCCACGCCGCCCACACCCGCACCCGCACCCGCACCCGCTCGCACGGTCGTTTAACGAGGGGTTGCCGCGAATAGCTACCCTGCGGCACCTCATAACGGTGTGACGATATCTTCGTTTGCCGCCAGTTGAGCGAATGCTAGTCTTGCCTTCACTCGTTCCCGCGCCGGTTCGCCGAGCGGGTCTGATCGACTGAACGATTGAAAGACTGGAGGCTCATCATGGTTGCATCGGCTTATTCATCGCTGGAACTCGTGCGCGAGTCGTTCGATGCGCGCGCGCCGGCCGAACACGCCGAGGCAACACAGGCGCGTGCGGCAAACACCGTGGCAAACACCCCGGCAAACGCGCTTCACACGCAGCCAACGGACGCGCAGGAAGCGAACGACGCGCTCGAATACCTGGTTGGCGTGAACCTCGCGCGGCTGCGCGCCGAACGCCAGCTCTCGCTCGATGCCCTCGCTCGCGCGTCCGGCGTATCGCGCGCCATGTTGGCGCAGATCGAATCCGGGCGTAGCGTGCCGTCCATCAAGGTACTGCACAAGATTGCGAGCGCGCTGAAGGTATCGGTGGCGGCGTTCCTGCGACGCCACGCGATCAATGGCATCGAATATTTGCCGGCTGAAGAGGCAACGCGGATGGTGACATCGAATGGACGCTTTTCCGCCCGGCCGCTGTTTCCGTTGAGCGCGCCTGCATCGGCGGAATTCCATGAACTGAGGATTGCGCCGCTGCACGCCGAACCCGGCAGCGCGCATCCACCCGGCACCACGATCAACCTGGTTGTGAGCGACGGCACGCTGGAAATTCGCGTGCATGACCGGGCGCAGTTGCTGGCCACCGGCGACGCCATTGTGTTCGACGCCGATCAACCCCACACGCTGCGCAATCCCGGCAACACGGAAGCGCGCGCGTACCAGGTGACGGTGAACGCGGAAACGCCGCCGCGCTGGCATGTTCCGGCCGATTCACGTCGTATCGACGATGCCAGCTAAGCAAGCTTGCCTGCAAGCTAGAGGCAGGCAGTACTGCAACATTGGCAAGTCTGCTGTATCCTGAAAATCGTCGCGTTTTTAAGTGTTTAGCGACAAGTCAGTACGTCTTCAGGGCGGGGTGCAATTCCCCACCGGCGGTATGCGAGCGGCGAAAGCCTCTCGCGAGCCCGCGAGCGCCTGTGAATGCAGCTTGCAAGTCATTGCGAGCCGCCCAGCGGGGTCAGCAGATCTGGTGAGATGCCAGAGCCGACGGTCATAGTCCGGATGGAAGAAGATGTGCAGACGGTCATGTCCGTTTCGCGTGTTTGCCGCGGCGCATTTGCGTCCGCGTTAAACCGGCGCTGTCGAATTGACGGCGTTGAAGACGCGTGTCGTTCTGTCTGTTTGCAATGCCCTGAAACGTTTTTCGCCCCATTTTCTTTTGCGAGAGCGTTTCACTCATGTCCGATTCAGTTTTCACCTCCCCGGCCACCGCCTTTGCCGATCTTGCGCAACTTCGTGCAGGTGAAGCGTCCGTTGCGATCCCTCATCGAATTGCCGCTGCCCTGCAAGCGTTGCGCGAAGGCCGCGCGGTCGCCCTGCTCGACGACGACGATCGCGAGAACGAAGCCGACCTGATTTACGCCGCTGAAAAGCTTGATGTCGAAGGCATGGCGCTGATGATCCGGGAGTGCAGCGGCATTGTGTGCCTGTGCCTTCCTGACGAGACCGTTCGCGCGCTCCACTTGCCGCCGATGGTCGCCGACAACGGCAGCAAATACGGCACGGCGTTCACGGTTTCTATCGAAGCACGCGAGGGCGTGACGACGGGCGTATCGGCCATTGACCGGCTGACCACGATCCGCGCTGCGATTGCCGATAACGCGAAGGCTGGCGATATCGTGAGTCCCGGCCATGTGTTCCCGCTGCGCGCGCAGCCGGGCGGCGTGCTGACCCGGCGCGGTCATACGGAAGGAACCGTCGATCTGGCTATCCTCGCCGGGTTGAAGCCAGCCGGCGTACTGTGCGAATTGATGAACCCGGACGGCACGATGGCGCGCGGTGCTCAGATCGATGCGTTTGTGAAGGAGCGCAACATTCCGGTGCTGACAATCGCCGAACTCGCCGATTTCCGGATGGTGCTTGCCGCCGCACGCGAACTTGCGGAAGAAACGGTTTAACGACGCATAGAAGCAATAAAAAAGCGCGGCCCTGAACAAAAGGGTCGCGCTTTTTATTTATGGGTTGTGGAAGAACCCGGCAAAAATCACACGGCTTCCGCCCTCAAAATCGCCGCGAATTTTCTATAAAGCCACACCGAGCAAGTTGCCCCCGTCGCCGTATAAAGCAGCGTGCCTACGCTTTGCACGACCATCAAACCCATGGTCAGGCTGCCGATAGACCCGGCCGTCGCCAGCATTTCCGCAACCACGGTCAGCACCGTCGCAATGCCGACGACCGGCAGGATCGCAAGCAAGGCGGCTGTCGTGATGAACCAGAAATGTCCGCGCGTGTCCTCCCAGGCGGCGCGCCACTGGATCCGGCCACCAACAGCCGTGTGCGGAAACAGCAAGGCAAGCCGCGCAGACACATAACTCACGCCGCAAACAACCAGCACCGCGAGCGTGGCGGCCGCGGCCATTGAGGTGCCGCTCGACAACCCCGCCAGCCGCAACCCGATCCAGGCGATCATGACCGCGAGCGCCGCGCCTACGTACCCCGCAAGTAACGCGATGCAGAGCAGGACATAGCGCCGGATACCGGCGTCCCAGAGGTGCATCGGCGCAGGCGTGGAGACCGGTGCGGCGGCAGATGCGGCGGATTCAGCGTGCAACTTCATCGCAAAGCGGACCACGAATACGGCCAGCACAGCGAGGACCAGCGTCTGTACGAAGGTGACGCCAAGGGAAATCAGCCCTTGAGTGAACCCCGCGGCGTGACCGGCGCTGCTGCTGGTCATGGCCGTGAGCGAACTGTCCGATGCCGCCAACCCGGAAAATTGCGCCTTGTATCCGGCGGTTCCGGTTGCGAGCACGGCGACGAACGCCACTAGAAATACGATCGGCATGTGTCGTACGGCGGAGGCGGCGTCGCGCCATGCGCCCGTCAGGCATTGGCGCAGCGTGATGTCTTCCATAAAACCTCGGTCGAAAAGCGTGATGAAGCGATAAAGCCGCGAATGCGGCTCGCACGACACGCTAGTCGGTTGAGGACGCCGGGTCAACATCCGGCACAGCCTTGGCGTGGGTATTCCCCATGCAGCACGCCACGCGAACTCAAATGGCATCCACCGCGGCCGCACGCGTTCCCTGCCCGCCGCGATCAAGCCGGGCCGCATACCAGGTCACGCCGAGCGCGACCACGGCCACCACGGCCGCGACCCACGGCAGCGAATCGAGCGGATGTCCCTGGCTCAACACCACGCCGCCCAGCCACGCGCCGCCGGCATTCCCCAAATTGAACGCGCCGATATTCAGCGTCGACGCCAGGTTCGGCGCGTGTTTCGCCGTCTCCACCACGCGCGTTTGCAGCGGCGGCACGGTGGCGAACGCAGCGATGCCCCAGATAAAGATCGTGATGGCCGCGAGCGTCTGGTTATGGCTGGTCTTCGCGAAGATAGCCATGATGATCGCGAGCGCGACGAGAATGCCCATCAGCGATGGCATCAGCGCCCGGTCGGCCAGTTTGCCGCCAATCGTATTGCCGATCGTCAATCCAACCCCGAACAACACGAGCACCAGCGTGACGCCATGTGGCGAAAATCCGCTGATCTGCTCGAGGATCGGCGCAATGTAGGTGAAGACCACGAACACGCCGCCGAAACCGAGCACGGTCATTGCCAGCGCGAGCCAGACTTGGGGCTCCTTCAGCACGCGCAGTTCGCGGCCGAAGTTCGACGGCCCCGAATCGTGCTTGTTCGGCACGAGCGCTGTCACGCCGACCAGCGACAACACGCCGAGCGCCGCCACGACCCAGAATGTCGTGCGCCAGCCGAATTCCTGACCGATAAACGTCCCGAACGGCACGCCGAGCACATTCGCGAGCGTGAGCCCGGTGAACATCAGAGCAATCGCGCTGGCGCGTTTTTCAGCCGGAACCAGCGACGCCGCGACCACCGCGCCAATGCCGAAAAACGAGCCGTGCGCGAACGACGTCACCACGCGGGCGATCATGAGCATCGAATAACCGGGTGCAACGGCGCACAGCACATTGCCGACGATAAACACGCCCATCAGCAATTGCAGCGCGAGTTTGCGCGGCATTTTTGCAGTCAGCACGGCGAGCAGCGGCGCGCCCACGGCGACGCCCAGCGCGTAGCCGGTGACGAGGAATCCCGCCGATGGTATCGATACAGCCAGATCGCGGGCGACATCGGGCAGCAGCCCCATGATGACGAACTCGGTCGTCCCAATAGCGAACGCGCTGATCGCGAGCGCCAGAAGTGGAATAGGCATGAAGATCCCCTAGTTTGAGAATAAGGAAAGCGATGTCACGAATTCGATGACCACGCCCGGCGCAAGCTGCACGAACACTTGCCGTTCGCGGACGAGCGGAACCTCGGCTTCGGAAAACGGGATCGCGTGTTCGTGCAGGCGTGCGAGCAACGCCTGCCATTCGGCCGCGCTTTGAACCCGCAACGCCAGGTGATCGATGCGCGTGGCCGCCCGGCCACCGGGCGGCGAAGCCAGCACCGAGCCGCTTTCGATCAAATGCACGGCGGGCGTGTCATCGAGATAAAGCCAAAACCCGCCTATGCCGAATGGCGGGCGCGGGCCGACTTTCATGCCGGCTATATCGACGAGAAAATGGCGGATCGGCTCGCAATCGGGCGCGACGATCGTGACGTGATCGAGTTTCATCGGATGTTTCCAGCAAATTCGGGCTGCACAGTCAACCTCATACACTGCAATGCACCAAATTTTGCGCGCCCAGGAACGTTTTGATAATTGGCGTAGCATTTGAACCATTATCAAAAGCAAATTGAGAATCGCAATGGATCGACTCGGCGACATGCGCCTGTTCACTGAAGCCGCCGCGCTCGGCAGCTTGTCCGCGGCGGGGCGCAAGCTGGGTTTATCGCCGGCGGCGGCCAGCGCCCGGCTGCTCAAGCTGGAGAAATCGCTCACCGCGCGGCTGTTCGAGCGCACCACGCGCCAACTCAGGCTCACCGACGAAGGCCGGCTTTATTTGCAGCATTGCCGGATCGCGCTGCAGGCTATCGACGACGGCGAAGCCGCGCTGCACGCCGGCCAGAATCTCGTGCGCGGCAAGGTGCGGATCTCGGCCACATCGGATTTCGGCCGCAACCTGCTGTGCCATTGGCTCGATGAATTCAGCCGCCTGTATCCGGATGTGAGCTTTTCGCTGACGCTGTCGGATTCGGTATCGAACCTGCTGCTGGAAGAGATTGATCTGGCGATTCGCTTTAACCGGCCGTCGGAGGGCAATCTGATTGCCCGTCGGCTGGCGCCGAACCGGCGTGTGCTGTGCGCATCGCCGGAATACCTGGCGCGGCACGGCGAACCGAAAACGCCCGCCGATCTCGCCGCGCACACGTTCACGGTGCTGGTGACATCGACGGCAACGTTCAACGAGTTCCAGTTCGTCCGCGGCGACGAGCGTTTCACCCACACCGTGCCGCTCAGCGAGGCCTGGGAAACCAACGACGGCGCGCTGACCCGCGCCTGGGCGCTGGCCGGTCAGGGCATTGCGCACAAATCGATCTGGGATATAGCCGCCGATGTCCACTCCGGCGCGCTGAAAATTTTGCTGGCAGACTGGTGTTCGAACGAGGCGGCTGTCCACGCTGTGTATCACTGCAACCGGTATAGGGCGCCACGGGTGCGCGTGCTGCTGGACTTCCTGATCGAACGCTTCGACCTTGCGACGGCGGAATTGCTCGGCGACCTGGCCTACCCGCCCGGCCAGCAGGGTCACGAAGTCGAGCGGACGCTATAATATCAAGCTAACCGTCGAGTGCTGCAACGTGCAAATTTCGGCCAATTCAAGCGAAATAGGCCTAAAGCAGCGTTAAAAGCCGACGAAACGAAACAGATAATTCCCTTCAACGCATTAAATACCGCGCCCCCAGACTAATCACTGCGACCGGCGAAATTCATGACCAAGAAAGTGTATGTAAAGACCTTTGGCTGCCAGATGAACGAGTACGACTCCGACAAAATGGTCGACGTGCTCGGCGCAGCCAACGGCCTCACCCAGACGTTCACGCCGGAAGACGCCGACGTCATTCTCTTCAACACATGTTCGGTGCGCGAAAAAGCCCAGGAAAAGGTTTTCTCCGATCTCGGCCGCGTGCGCGAATTGAAGGAAGCGAATCCGAACCTGATCATTGGCGTAGGCGGTTGCGTGGCGAGCCAGGAAGGCGCAGCGATTGTGTCCCGCGCGCCGTATGTGGACCTGGTGTTCGGCCCGCAGACGCTGCATCGTCTGCCGGACATGATTGCGAAACGACGTTCCACCGGACGTTCGCAAGTCGACATCTCGTTCCCGGAAATCGAAAAATTCGATCATCTGCCGCCGGCGCGTGTGGATGGCCCGAGCGCGTTTGTATCGATCATGGAAGGTTGCAGCAAGTACTGCAGCTATTGCGTGGTGCCCTACACGCGCGGCGAAGAAGTATCGCGACCGCTGGATGACGTGCTGACCGAAATCGCCGGTCTCGCCGACCAAGGCGTGCGCGAAGTCACCATGCTGGGGCAGAACGTGAATGCGTATCGCGGCCCAGTGACACAGCATTCCACGGATATCGCGGATTTCGCTACGCTGATTGAATACGTCGCGGAGATTCCGGGTATTGAGCGGATTCGCTACACCACGTCGCATCCGAAGGAATTCACGCAACGCCTGATCGATACATACGCGAAAGTGCCGAAGCTCGTGAGCCACTTGCACTTGCCCGTGCAGCACGGTTCCGACCGTATTTTGATGGCCATGAAGCGCGGTTATACCGTGCTCGAATACAAGTCGGTGATCCGCAAATTGCGCGCGATTCGTCCGGATTTGTCGCTGTCTACCGACATGATTGTCGGGTTCCCGGGCGAGACGGAAGATGACTTCCAGAAGATGATGAAGCTCATCGACGAAATGAGTTACGACACCAGTTTCTCGTTCATCTACAGCCCGCGTCCGGGCACGCCGGCTGCGAACCTGCACGACGACACCCCGCGCGAAGTGAAGCTCAAGCGTTTGCAGCATTTGCAGGCGACCATCGAGGCGAACGTGGCGAAGATCAGCCATTCCATGCTGGGTTCGGTGCAGCGCATTCTGGTGGAAGGCCCGTCGCGCAAGGATCCGAGCGAACTCGCCGGACGCACGGAGAATAATCGCGTGGTGAATTTCCCGGCGCCGATCTCGTCGCACAAGCGGCTGATTGGCCAGATGGTCGATGTGGAAATCAACGTGGCGTATCCGCATTCGTTGCGCGGCGAATTAATCATGACGCCCGCGACAACTCACTAAAACCGCAGCTTCGACAGGAACCCGACTCTAGCCTTGAAGACCGCTCAGCAGCACCTGGAATTCACCGCTCCGCGCGACGACAACGCGCGGCTCGCCAACCTGTGTGGCCCGCTCGACGAAAACTTGCGGCAGATCGAGCAGGCGCTCGACGTGACGCTGACGCGTCGCGGACACAAGATCACCATCCGCGGGCGCGGCGCGAAGGTTGCGCTGGCGGCGCTCGAGAATTTCTACAATCGCGCGAAAGACACGTTGTCGGTGGACGACATCCAGCTTGCGCTGGTCGAAGCGCGCAATGCGGCGCGGCATGGGTTGAATGCCAACAGGCCATCGAATAACCTGAATTCCGAGCCCGTCGATCCGCGTTTCCGTGGCGACCCCGATCATCCCTTCGATGAACCCAACGTGACCATCGACCTGGGCGAAGAGGAAGATCCGGGGCCGAAGCTGTACACGCGACGCGCCGATCTGCGCGGCCGCACGCCCATGCAGCGTGAATACCTGAAGCAGATCATTGCGCACGATGTCACGTTTGGCATCGGCCCGGCGGGTACGGGTAAAACGTATCTGGCGGTAGCGTGCGCGGTGGATTCGCTCGAGCGCGATCAGGTGAAGCGGATTGTGCTGACGCGTCCGGCGGTGGAAGCCGGCGAGCGCTTGGGTTTCCTGCCGGGCGATCTCGCGCAGAAAGTGGATCCGTATTTGCGGCCGCTTTACGACGCACTCTACGACCTGCTCGGCTTCGATAAAACCGCAAAAATGTTCGAGCGCCAGATGATCGAAATCGCGCCGCTCGCGTACATGCGCGGCCGGACGCTGAATCATGCGTTCATCATTTTGGACGAGGCGCAGAACACTACGCCCGAGCAGATGAAGATGTTCCTGACGCGGATCGGTTTCGGGTCGAAGGCCGTTGTCACCGGCGACACCACGCAAGTCGATTTGCCGCGTGGGCACAGGAGCGGGCTGATTGAAGCGCAACACATCCTGGCCGATGTCCGCGGTATCGCGATGACGAAGTTCACGAGCGTAGACGTAGTACGGCACCCGCTGGTCGCGCGGATTGTGGAAGCGTACGACGCGCAGTCGGAGCGCGATGCCGCGGCCGCCGCGATTGCCGCCGCGAAATATCGCTCTGAATAAGCATGCCCAAACTTGCACTGACACTGCAGTTCCCGGCCGCCAAGACGTTCCCTGAACACAAGGCGCTATTGCCGCGCGCAACCGTCGCCGGCTGGATCAAGGCGTCGCTGTTCGCGGACGCGGAACTGACCGTGCGTTTCGTCGATACCGAGGAAGGCCGGGCGCTGAACCGGTCTTATCGGCAGAAGGATTACGCCACCAACGTGCTGACGTTCGCGTATGCCGAGTCGGAAGACGATCCGGTCACGGGCGACCTGGTGCTGTGCTGTTCGGTAGTGGAACGCGAGGCGCGCGAGCAGAACAAGCCGCTCGCCGCGCATTACGCGCATCTGATCGTGCACGGTACGCTGCATGCTCAGGGTTACGATCATGAAGATTCGGCGGAAGCGGAAGAAATGGAATCGATCGAAACCGGCATCATGCAAAAACTTGGTTTCACCGATCCTTACCTGCCGTTGCCGCCCAGCTAAGCCGTGACTGAAGACCCGCCCCCTTTTCCTGAACTGATGAAGGAACCGCCTTCGCAGATTCCCGACCACTATCCGCCGGTGTTCGAGGAGTCGCGTCTTCTCACCGACGAAGAACTGGCGGCATCGCGTGAAAAAGCGTTGGCGCAGTGGGATCGCAAGACGGATCTCTGGCTGTTCGGCTATGGCTCGCTGATCTGGAACCCGGGCTTGCCCGCCGTGGAAATGGTCCGCAGCAAGGTGCACGGTTATCATCGCGGACTGTATTTGTGGTCGCGCGTGAATCGCGGCACGCCTGAGCAGCCTGGGCTCGTGCTGGCGCTGGATCGCGGCGGTTCATGCTCGGGCATGGCGTTCCGGTTGGCGGCCGAAGGCGCGGAGCCGCATCTCGAAGTGCTGTGGCGACGCGAAATGGCGATGAATTCGTATCGCGTGGCGTGGTTGCCTTGCACGCTCGTGGACGGCCGCCGCGTAGAAGCGCTGGCGTTTGTGATGCGGCGCGAGGCGTCTACCTACACCGGCAAGCTCGCCGACCAGATGGTGCGCCACGTGCTCGGCTGCGCGACCGGCCGATACGGCACCACGCTCGATTACGTCAGCCGCACGGTCGAGGCGCTGCGCGAATGCGGCATGCCGGACCGGCAGCTCGAAGCGCTGTTGCATCGATGCCAAGGCGCGGATTCGTCGCAGGAATGAGCGTCACGAAACGCGCCAAAACGACGCGCCAAGTGCTGAGTCATGTGCTGAACCATGGCCGATCGGCTAACGTCACTGGCTCGACATACTCCGCCGATATTTATCAGTTACGATGTTTCTACGAGATTTGAACGTCTTCGCGCCCGCTTGAATTGGCGCGAATTTTCCTTGGTGTATTCTTAACTTTCCGAAATTTCGCGTCCGGAACAATCCGGGCGCCCCACTATGAACGACTCCTATCCCAGTCGACGTTACACCGACAAACCACCGGAAAAGCGCACGCTGCTTGAGCGCCTGACCGATTTCATCTCGCACGAACCTGAATCGCGCGACGAATTGCTGGAAGTCCTTCAGGACGCCCACGAACGCAATCTGCTCGACGCGGATTCGCTCTCCATGATCGAAGGCGTGTTCCAGGTTTCGGAACTCTGCGCGCGCGACATCATGATTCCGCGTGCCCAGATGGACGCCATCAATATTTCCGAAACGCCCGAGCAGTTCATTCCGTTCATGCTCGAAAAAGCGCACTCGCGCTATCCAGTATTCGAAAGCAACCGCGACAACGTGATCGGCGTGCTGCTTGCAAAAGACTTGCTGCGCTATTACCACGAAGAAGAATTCGATGTCCGCGGCATGCTTCGCCCCGCCGTATTCATCCCCGAATCGAAACGCCTGAACGTCTTGCTGCACGATTTCCGCGTGAACCGGAATCACATTGCCATCGTCGTCGATGAATACGGCGGCGTGGCCGGACTGATCACGATTGAAGACGTGCTGGAGCAGATTGTTGGCGACATCGAAGACGAATACGACTTCGACGAAGAAGCCGGCAACATCATTGCGACGCCGGATGGCGCGCATCGTGTGCGTGCGCTGACTGGCATCGAGCAATTCAACGAACAATTCGGCACGCATTACTCCGACGACGAAGTCGACACCATTGGCGGGCTGGTCACGCATCGGTTCGGACGCGTGCCGCATCGTGGAGAGAAGGTGCGGATCGATGACTTCGTGTTCGAAATCATGCGCGGCGACGCTCGCCAGATCCACGTGCTGCGCGTGCGCCGCGCACCGAATATGAACGTGCTCGACGGCAATTCGCGCAACCACCGTGACAGCGATCACGACGACGAACGCGATTGATCCGGTTTGATCTCCATAGAGAACAAGGGGCCCCTCAACCGGCCCTGACCTGCTTCAGTCTGTAACACAGCGTGATCACACTACGCGTTCAATTGCAGCAGTTGCGTGCCGAACCGCCGTGCAGGCGTTTTACGCGTTTTTCGTGACATGACGCGCGCCGGTCACGCTCCGTCATTCGCTTACTTTCTGCTGACCTCGTAATCCATGGCCGACTCATCGTCTCCTGTCACCTCGCAGCGCAACTCCCGCCCGATGCCCGCTGAAAAGCGCGCCGGCACGGCTCAGTCCATGCCCTTCTGGCATTACCTCGTCGCGGCCGTGCTGGGTGTCGCGAATACGCTTTCGTTTGCACCCACGCCGCATGGCGGGTGGGTCGAACTGGTGATCTTTACGCTGTTCTTCGCGTGGCTTACGCGCACTAATGGCTGGAAAAGCGCGGCGTTAACGGGCTGGGCATTTGGATTCGGCAACTTCGTCACGGGTGTGTGGTGGCTGTATGTCAGCATGCACGACTATGGCGGCATGGCGGCGCCGCTGGCGGCTGCAGCCGTCGCGTTGTTCTCGATGTACCTTGCGGTCTACCCCGCATTGGCGGGCGTGGTCTGGTCGCTGTGCGCGGGGCGTGCGCGGTATGACGACGATGGCGCCTCCGCGACCGAGCTCGCCGATGAACCGCGCTTCGTGCCCACGTGGCACGGCGCGTTTGCCTTTGCGAGCGCGTGGGCACTGGGCGAGTGGTTGCGCGGGCTTGTGTTCACCGGCTTCCCGTGGCTTGCGAGCGGGTATGCGCAAGTCGATGGCCCATTGGCGGGGTTTGGATCGGTCGCGGGCGTATACGGCGTGGGCTGGGTGCTGGGGTTGGTGGCGGCGTTGCTCGTGCAAGGTTTCTACGGCTTCAGGCGCAACACAGCCGTAGTTGAACGGTCGACGGCTGCGCGTCTTGCGCCGTTCATCGTGGCGGTGCTGCTGCTTGCATCCGGCATGTTGCTGTCACTGGTCGAATGGACAACCCCCGCGAACGCGCCACTCACCGTCCGGCTGCTGCAAGGCAACGTGAAGCAGGAGATGAAGTTCGAGCAGGAAGGCGTGGATCAATCGCTCGCGTTGTATAAAAAACTGATCACCGAGAAGCCTGCGGATCTCATCGTCACGCCGGAAACGGGGTTCCCTGTTCTCGGCGTTCGGATGCCACCGGACGTGGCGCTGGCACTGCGCAATTTCTCCGACACAACCCATTCATCCATCCTGTTCGGCGCTTTCGGCGTGACGACTTCGGCTGAAAGTTCCGTGCCTAGCTACACAAACACCCTGTTCGGCATCACGCCGAATCAGCAGGACGTGTACCGCTACGACAAACATCATCTCGTGCCATTCGGCGAATTCGTGCCGACAGGTTTCCACTGGTTCGTTGCCCTCATGGGCATTCCGCTCGGCGATCTCGGGCGCGGCCCGCCGGTGCAAAAATCGTTCTTCGTGCACAACCAGCCGATTGCCGTCGATATCTGCTACGAGGACATTTTCGGCGAAGAGATAGCACGGACGATTCGCGAACAGGAAGCGCCCGCAGGCATTTTGGTGAACTCGACGAATCTTGCCTGGTTCGGCGACACCATTGCGCTCGATCAGCATCTGCAAATGGCCCGCATGCGTTCTATCGAAACCGGCCGCCCCATGCTCCGTTCGACCAACACGGGCACAACCGCGGTGATCGCGGCAAATGGCGCTGTGGTGGCGCGGCTGCCTGTGTACACAGTCGGCTCGCTCGATGCCACCGTCCAGGGCACATCCGGGCGTACGCCGTATGTGACGAGCGGCAACATCACGGTGATCATGGTGTCGCTGTTGCTGCTGGCGTTCGGATTTGCGTTCGCGCCGGGAAAGAATGGCCGCAACAAAGCTGTCGATCATGGTCGCGAAAAGTCCTGAGCTGGCCGGGTTTGCCATCCGCAAAGCCACGAGAGCCGATGCGGACGCCGCGTGGGAAATCCGCCGCGCCGCCGTGATGCGTGAATGCGCGAATGTGTATCCGCTAGAGCAGCTGGAACAGTGGACCGGCGGTACGGCATCGCGAGCATTCGCCGATGCCGTCGAAGAGCGTTTCCTCGTGGCAACCGTTGACGGGTATGTCGCGGGCACCGGCATGATCGACCTCGCGACGGGCAAAATCGATGCGATTTTTGTCCATCCGGCGTATATGAAACGCGGCATTGGTGCAGCAATGATGCGTCATCTGGAAACACTCGCCCGCTCGAAAGAGCTCCCGGAACTCACGCTCGACTCCACGCTGAACGCGGCGCCGTTTTATCGCGCGCTCGGTTTCGAAGGCGAAGAAATCACGCCATACCAGTCGCCACGCGGCCTGACCATGGATTGCGTGCCAATGACGAAACGCCTCTGCGGATAACACCCGTTTTTACCGGCCAATCGGCCGATGAGTCCGCCGTTCATCCCCGAAAAGTCGCGCAAGACCCTCATTCCCGCTAAAATTCAACGTTTTAGCCCTCCGGCCGGTGCATTTTTCCGGTCCGCTTCGACCACGCGCCGGCCCGCCGGCTCACGCTTCGAAGGCACGCTTCAAAGGCATTCATGCTCACTTTTCAGCAAATCATCCTGACGCTGCAATCCTATTGGGACAACAAGGGTTGCGCGCTTCTCCAGCCGATCGACATGGAAGTCGGCGCGGGCACCTCGCACGTGCACACGTTCCTGCGCGCGATTGGACCGGAACCGTGGCGAGCAGCGTATGTGCAGCCGTCACGGCGTCCGAAGGACGGCCGTTACGGCGACAACCCGAACCGCCTGCAGCATTACTACCAGTACCAGGTGGTGCTCAAGCCCGCGCCGGAAAATATCCTCGACTTGTACCTCGGCTCGCTCGAAGCGCTCGGCTTCGACCTGAAGCAAAACGATGTGCGTTTCGTGGAAGACGACTGGGAAAACCCCACGCTCGGCGCATGGGGCCTCGGCTGGGAAGTCTGGCTGAACGGCATGGAAGTGACGCAGTTCACGTACTTCCAGCAAGTTGGTGGTATCGACTGCAAGCCGGTGCTCGGTGAGATCACCTACGGTCTTGAACGTCTCGCCATGTATCTGCAGAAAGTGGTGAACGTGTACGACCTCGTGTGGACCGAATGGGAAGAGGAAGGCCCGAACGGCCGCGAACTCCGGCGCCTGACGTATGGCGACGTGTATCACCAAAACGAAGTCGAGCAGTCCACCTACAACTTCGAGCACGCGAACGTCGACCTGCTGTTCACGTTCTTCAAGAGCTATGAAGCCGAAGCGCAGAAGATGATTGAAGCGAAGCTCTCGCTGCCCGCGTATGAGCTCGTGCTGAAAGCCGGTCATACGTTCAACTTGCTGGACGCGCGCGGCGCGATTTCGGTGACGGAGCGGGCGGCGTATATCGGCCGGATTCGCGATTTGTCGCGTGCGGTTGCGAAGGGCTATTACGAGTCGCGTGAAGCGCTCGGTTTCCCGATGCTGGGCAATCCCGTACACGCCGCGGCCGGACTTGTTTCGGACGCACAAGATGCCGCCAAGCCCGCGTGGGCGCCGGCGCTTAAGGTCGAGCGCAATATCGATCAGGCCTGACCAGAGCACGACATAACAATGACAGAAACCAATCTTGCATCGCTGCTCGTCGAGCTGCGGACCGAAGAACTTCCGCCGAAAGCGCTCGCGCGCCTGGGCACCTCGTTTGCCGAAGGCATCGTGCAGCGGCTTGCCGCGCGCGACCTGATTGACGGCGAAGCGAGTTTCGAAAAATACGCCACGCCGCGACGTCTCGCCGTGCTCATCAAGAACGTGCGCGCAGTCGCACCGCAACGGCAAGTGCGAGAGAAGGTGCTTCCTGTTTCCGTCGCATTGGACAAAGACGGCCTGCCCACCGCGCCGCTCGCGAAGAAACTCGCGGCGCTGGGCTTCCCCGACTTCGCCATTAGCGATCTCGAACGCGCGCAAGACGGCAAGGCCGAAGCATTCTTCCTGCGCTACGCGGCGCCCGGCGCAACGCTTGCCGACGGCCTGCAGATCGCTCTGCAAGAAACGCTCGGCAAGTTGCCCATTCCGAAGGTCATGACGTATCAACGTCCCGACGGCACCAGCGTGCAATTCGTGCGGCCGGTGCATGGGCTGATCGCGCTGCATGGCCGCGACATTGTGCCGGTGAGCGCGCTTGGTATCGACTCCGGCGACACCACGCTGGGGCATCGGTTCATGTCGGAAGGGTTTGTTCCGATCACACACGCCGACGACTACGCCGAGACGCTGCGTTCGAAGGGCAGGGTCGTCGCGAATTTCGAGGATCGACGCGAATCCATCCGTACGCAATTGCTGGCGTTCGCAGGCGAAGACCGCGTGGTCATGCCTGAATCGTTGCTCGACGAAGTGAATGCGCTGGTCGAATGGCCGGTCGTGTATCAGTGCCGTTTCGACGAATCGTTCCTGCAAGTGCCGCAGGAATGCCTGATCCTCACCATGCAGACGAACCAGAAGTATTTCGCGCTGACTGACGAGCACGGCAAGCTGCGTTCGCGCTTTCTGATCGTGTCGAACATCGAGACGCAAACGCCCGGCGATATTGTCGAAGGTAACGAGCGCGTGATCCGCCCGCGTCTGGCCGACGCGAAGTTTTTCTTCGAGCAGGACAAGAAGAAACGCCTTGCCGACCGCGTGCCGCTGCTCGCGAACGTGGTGTATCACAACAAGCTCGGCTCGCAATTGCAGCGCGTGCAGCGACTCGAAGCGCTAGCTGGCGAAATCGCGCCCATGATCGGCGTGGATGTGGCCGTCACGAAGCGCGCCGCCCTGCTCGCGAAGGCTGACCTGATCACTGACATGGTCGGTGAGTTTCCCGAATTGCAAGGGACCATGGGCACGTACTACGCGCGCCACGATGGTGAGCCGGAGGAAGTCGCGCTCGCGTGTTCGGAACATTATCAGCCGCGTTTCTCCGGCGATGAAACCCCCGCCACCGGCGTAAGCAGCGCCGTCGCGTTGGCCGACAAACTGGAAACGCTCGTCGGCATCTGGGGCATTGGCTTGCAGCCAACCGGCGAGAAAGATCCGTTCGCGCTGCGTCGTCACGCACTCGGTGTGTTGCGCATCCTGCTGGAAAAGCGCCTTGCCATCGACTTGTTCGACTTGCTGCGTATTGCGTACAAGCAATTCGCCGACATGCCGTACGTGGTTGATTCAACCGACGCCATCTACGCGTTTTTCATGGACCGGCTGCGCGGCGTGCTGCGTGAACGCGGTTTCAACGCAATTGAAATCGACGCCGTGCTGAGCCTGAACCCCACGCGCCTGGACGACATCGTCGCGCGTCTGGACGCCGTGCGCGAATTCGCGTCGTTGCCGGAAGCCGCGTCGCTTGCCGCGGCGAACAAGCGTATTTCGAATATCCTGAAGAAGTCGGCGGAAAGCGTGCCGGCGAGCGTGCAGCCAGCTTTGCTTCAGGAAGCCGCCGAAAAGGCGTTGTACGCTCAGCTCGAACAAGTTGCGCCGCGCGTGCAAACGCAACTGGCCGAACGCAATTACACGGAAGCGCTGTCGGCGCTGTCCGCGCTGCGCGATGCCGTGGATACTTTCTTCAACGACGTGATGGTGAACGCGGAAGATCCGGCGTTACGTAACAACCGCCTGGCTCTTCTCGGCGCACTGCATCAGCAGATGAATTGCGTCGCGGACATTTCGAAGCTTGCCGCCTGATGCGCCACACCATGCCGACCAACGCAAACAAGAAACTGGTGATACTCGATCGGGACGGCGTGATCAACGTCGACTCCGACGCATTCATCAAGTCGCCCGACGAATGGGTTGCCATCCCCGGCAGCCTCGAAGCGATCGCGCGTTTGAACCAGGCCGGCTACCGCGTGGCAATTGCATCGAATCAATCGGGCATAGGCCGTGGTCTGTTCGACATGGCCGCGCTCAACGCAATGCACGAAAAGATGAACCGGGCGGCAGCGGCGGTAGGCGGCCGCATTGACGCGGTGTTTTTCTGCCCGCACACACAGGAAGACGAGTGCGAGTGCCGCAAGCCGAAGCCCGGCATGTTGCAGCAGATTGTGGAGCGCTTCGAGATCGATCCGGCTGATACGCCCATGGTCGGCGACTCGCTGCGCGACCTGCAAGCGGGCGCGGCGCTCGGCTTCGAGCTGCATCTGGTGCTGACCGGCAAGGGGCATAAAACGCTGGCAGCGGGCCATCTGCCGGCAAATACGAAGGTACACAACGACCTGCGCACCTTCGCGCTCGACTTCCTCGCCGCACATCACGACTGACCCGGCCGATCTGTCGGCGGGTTTTTTTCGTCACATCACATAAGACTTATTCAAGCCGATGCGCTTCATTCGTTCGCTGTTGCTGATGGTTTTTTTCGTCGTTTATACGGTGCCGTACGCGTGCGCTTGCTTCCTCGTGTTCCCGTTCATGCGCGCTGAAAAGCGTTATTGGATGGCGGCGTACTGGTGCAAGTCGTGCATCGTGGTGATGCGCTACCTGAACAACATCCGCTATCAGATTGAAGGCATGGAGAATCTGCCCGATGGTCCCGCCGTGTTGTTGTCGAAGCACCAATCGGCTTGGGAAACGCTGGCATTCCCCGCGTTAATGCCGCGGCCGCTCTGCTATGTGTTCAAGCGTGAGTTGCTGTTCGTGCCGTTCTTCGGCTGGACCATGGGCATGCTGAAGATGGTTCATATCGACCGGCGTCAGGGCAAGGATGCATTTGCATCGGTGGCGCGGCAAGGGCGCGAGCGCATGGCCGAGGGAGCGTGGGTCATCATGTTTCCTGAAGGCACGCGCACAAGCGTGGGCAAGCAAGGCAAGTACAAGTCAGGCGGTGCGCGCTTCGCGTGCGCGGCGGGCGCGCCGGTCGTGCCGATTGCCCACAACGCCGGACACGTATGGCCGCGGAAATCGTTTCTCAAATATGCGGGTATAGTCACAATGTCAATCGGTCGTCCGATCGACACGACAGGCCTCACGCCGGAAGAAGTCAATCTGCGCGTGGAGCGCTGGATCGAAACGGAAATGCGTCGAATTGATCCGGACTCGTACGGTCCCGCCGATCGTTTCATCGCTGGGTCTGATTCCGGCGCTGACTCCGCGTCTGCCTCCGACTCCAAGTCTCAGGGCGCGGCTACCGGCCTGTAGATCCGGATGTCGTTATCGTCAGGTTCATTACGTTCGTTTCTATCGTTAGTGTTGTCCTTTCCGTCATTCCTGCGCCGCGTGCGCCAAGCTGAGCCGATGCAGAAGACCCCCTCGCGACAGCGTCCCGCTGCCGCGCTCGACAACCCGCAACTCGACCTGCCGCTCAACTTTCCCAGTGAGCCAAGGCTGTCGAGTGTGGCACCCTCGCCTGCTATGTCGGGCACGTCTGCCGCGCCCGTCGCATCGCCTCCCGCCATGCCCGCAACATTGCGTGGCGACATCACGCCGACCGATACAACCGAAACGGCACGCCCGTCCGCGCCGCCTTCACGTACGCCCATTGCGCCCGATGGTTCGCGCTACCGGCAACTCATGCTCGGTTCGCAGATGCTCGATTACCGTTTGAAACGTTCATCGCGCCGGACGATTGGCTTCACTATCGATGGCACTGGCCTCGCGATTACCGCACCGCGCTGGGTAACAATCGGCGCAATAGAAAGCGCGATTGCCGAGAAGGAAAAGTGGATCCTCAAGAAGCTGACCGAATGGCAAACGCGCGTGGAGCAACGCGCGGTGCCGCGGATTGAATGGAAGGATGGCGCGCAGCTTCCGTACCTTGGACAAAACGTCACCGTCATGATGACCGCCGCACCGGGCACAACCGGCAAGAGCGCTACGCAACCGGCGTTCGATACAGAAACCGGCGTGCTGTGGCTCGGCCTTCCCGCGCTGGCAGATGGGCAGGTCATTCGCGAGCGTGTGCAACGCTGGCTCCATGCTCAGGCGCTGCAGGTGTTTGGCGAGCGGTTGCCGGTGTATGCGGCCAAACTAGGCGTGGAGTTCAGGGCCTATGCGTTGTCATCCGCCTCTACGCGCTGGGGCAGTTGCTCCAGCGAAGGCAAGATTCGCCTCAACTGGCGGCTGATTCATTTCCCCGTCCATGTGATCGACTACGTGGTCGCGCACGAACTCGCGCACCTTCGGGAGATGAATCACAGCGCGCGCTTCTGGGCCACGGTCGAATCCATTTTCCCGGACTTCCGCGAAGCGCGGCATACACTCAAGCATCATCCGCCCGAATTGCTGCCGCTGCTTTAACGCTTTGCCAGCACGGAAATGGCGCCGAGCAGAGCGCTGCGAGCGTTTGCTACGAGCGGTACAATTTTCGATGTGGCCGTTTTCATCGTGCGCGGTGTGCATTGAGGCACGTTAAAAGACACGGTAAATCGGACCATCCGTTCCATCGACATTCCCCACAGGAACCCCATCATGCGACTTCTTCATACCATGCTGCGAGTCGGAGATTTGCAGCGATCCATCGATTTCTACACACGTATCCTCGGCATGAAAGTGCTGCGTCAAAGCGAAAACACCGAGTACAAATACACGCTGGCGTTCGTCGGTTACGGCGATGAAAGCGAAAACAGCGTGCTTGAACTGACTTACAACTGGGGCGTCGATAAGTACGATCTCGGTTCGGCATATGGCCACATCGCGCTGGAAGTGGACAATGCGGCGGCAGCGTGCGATCGCATCCGCGAAGCCGGCGGCAAGGTCTCGCGCGAAGCCGGTCCAGTGAAAGGCGGAACGACGGTGATCGCGTTTGTTGAAGATCCGGATGGATACAAGGTCGAATTGATCGAAAAGCATGCCTGAAGCGGTTCGGGGGCAACGGATGGCCAGCGATGGCTGGTTGTCTCCGAACTCTTTGAATGACGCTCCTTCAGGAGCCTCATTCATTTCCGCTCAATGCTGACCTTGCGCGAAATATCATCAGATATCCTGATTTATCGGCAATCACCAGTACGATCTATTCGTGATTAATAAAGGTCTGCGGTTCACCATTATCGTGCGACGCACAACACACCAAGTTCAATCCCTCGACATCACGGGCGGCGGCCCAAACGTCGGCAAGTCCAACGCCACACGCCCCAACTACGCATGACATCCCCACGCCATCAATGGCAGAATGCGCCAGAGACTTGACTCAGCAACCGGTCAAAACGCAAACACAAACACAATAATCGATGAGCACCACTGCCCTGCCTGTGCGTCGCGCGCCCGACTCCACCGCCATTCTGCTAATGATCGCGCTATGCGCGGTGTGGGGTTTCCAGCAGGTCGCCATCAAGGGTGCAAACGCATCGTTTCCCCCGATGCTCCAGGCCGGCATCCGTTCAACCATAGCAACCGTCCTCGTCTGGATATGGACGCGATCACGCGGCATCGCGCTGTTTCGCAGCGACAATACCCTCGCGTCCGGCCTGCTCGCCGGCGTGCTGTTTGGCGGCGAGTTCGTGTGCATTTTCCTGGGGCTGACGTTGACCAGCGCCACGCGCATGGTCGTCTTTCTCTACACCGCACCGTGCTTCATGGCGCTTGGCCTGCACTGGTTCGTCGCGGGAGAAAAGCTCAAGCGGGTGCAATGGGTGGGGATAGCGCTGGCGTTCGGCGGTATCGCACTCGCTTTCGCCGATGGCTTCCTGCACGCGGCCACGAGCAGCGCATCGGGCACCGCGTCCGGCAGTGCATCGACATGGCAAGGCACCGCCGGCGACGCCCTCGGCGTACTCGGCGGCGTGTTCTGGGCGGCGACCACCGTCGTCATCCGTGCATCGCCGCTCGCGCGTGCAAGCGCCAGCAAGACGCTGTTCTATCAACTTGGGGTATCGGCAATAGTTTTATTCGCGCTCGCCTTCGCGCTCGGCCAAACACACGTGAGCACCATCACGCTGACAGCCGTCGCCAGCCTTGCCTATCAGGCAATCGTGGTCGCGTTCCTGAGCTATCTCACGTGGTTCTGGCTGCTCACACGCTACATGGCGTCGAGGCTATCGGTGTTCTCGTTTCTCACACCCATCTTTGGTGTCGCGTTCGGTGTCTTGCTGCTGGGGGAATCGCTGACAACGCGTTTCATGGTTGCATCGGCGCTTGTTGTGACGGGCATTGCGCTGGTCAATGCACCCGCAGGACGTCGGCGCACATGAGCGCTTGAGCGCGCGGGCTATCGCGTACGTCCCGCTACTTGTGCCGCGCGGCTGGCATCGTTCATGACCTGCCCGGCAAGGACGAGCGCCGCGTCAGCAGCTGCCGATTGCGTCCGGTCAGCAAGACAAACAAGCGCAAACTGCAGCCCCAGTTTGCGCGAGTGAATAATCGGCACGCGCATGAGGCGCCGGCCATCAGGATCGCGTTGTAACACTGAAGCCGTGCAAAACATCACGGCATCCGATCGCGCGACCACGTCCTTCAGCACGGCGATATCGTTACATTTCAACTGCACGGGAACGGCTTCGTGCGCGCGAAATTTCAACAACCGGCGCAACGCATCTTCCATGAATGCGGACAGCGGCACTGACACCATCGGATAATCCTTTAACGCCGCCAGCGGCACCGTAGCGCGTGCGAGCAACGGATGATCCGGGCGCACGAACCAGCCGCCGTCGTGGCTGATCAGGCGGTGAGTGGTGACATCGGGCGCAGCAGGCATTTCACGACGATCCACCACCACGAAATCAGCCGCCTCCGCGCGCAGGTTTTGCATCAGCACGCTGGCCTCATCTATTTGAACCGATACTTTGATGGCGGGAAACCGCCGCGCAAATTCGACGAGCAGATCCGGAAACAGAATAGCGGCGGCATAAGGTCCGAGGCCGATCTTCACCTCGCCCAACGCGTCGGACCGGATCAGCTCGACATCGCGGAAAAGACAACGTGTTTCGAACAGCACTCGCCGCGCGCGCTCGACCAGCATCCGGCCGGCGGCGGTTGTCGCTACACCGCGTGCCGCGCGATCGAAGAGCTTGATATCGAACTCATCTTCCAGCGCCTGGATACTCCGGCTGAGCGCGGGCTGACTCAGATGAACCCGCTCCGCCGCACGCGCGAATCTGCCCTCCTCCGCGAGTGCCACCAGATGCGCGAGGCGCCGCGAATTGATCTCATGCATGATTTAAAACGGAACCCTAAATGATTAATTGCCGGCCTGGAAGCCGGTAGGTTATCCCATCTTCCACGGCCGCTGCGCCGAGCGTTCAGAAAAGAGCGGCGATATCCCGTCGGATACGCCGCTCTTGCTTCAGAACTTATGCCGAATCCCGGCCATCACGCCAAGCTGCGTGCTTTTCTGCGCGAGGCTGACCGCATTGACCCCTTGCAACTGCGAGCCGATCAGATCGGCTCTATAGAGCGAATAGTCGGCTTCCAGGTACACGTCCGTGCGCTTGGACAGGTCGTAGTCGGCGACCAGTTGAAATTGCCAAGCCGAGCCGTCCCGTGGTTGCGTCTTGCCGGCTTGCAGCGTGCGCCACACGTTCCCGGCGAAGTGCCACGCGCCGGCTTGCTGTGTAACGCCGCCGAGAATCATCCTGCGCTTCTTGAAGTCGGACCATTTCAGCGCGGCGAGTCCTGGCGCGGCGAACGGTCCGTTGGCGAAGGTGGAGAATCCCTTGTCGTTCTGGTTGACGATATAACCGAGCGCGAAACGCGTCTTGTCCCACGTGTACGAACCGCCGATGGTCCACGCCTTTGCCCCGCTACCGTTGATCGAGTCCTTTGTCTGTTTAAACGCGCCGCCGATCGTGACTGGACCGTTCGCGGGCGCGTAGGCTGCGGCCACGCCGTACTGGCTGCCGTAGGCCATATGGCCGGCGTTGCCGCTGAACGAATACGCGGTCGAAATGCGGAAGTCCTTGTACTTGCCGTGATACTGGATCTGGTTACTGCTCCAGATGCCCCCGGTCATGGTGACTTCGGGCTGGAAGTTGAAGTCGTAGGGAATCCAGGGATTGCTGGAGTACCCGCCCATGGTGATGCCTTCGATCATCACGTTGTACTGACGGCCTAACACAACCTCTCCATACGTCGATGACCGCAGCCCGATTTGCGCTTCGTTGAAAAACGGCATGGTGGGATCGCTCTGGCCGGTGTTCAGGAAAAAGCGGTTTTCAAGCTAGAAGGTAGTGGACCAACCGCCGCCCAGGTCTTCAACGCCCTTGACGCCCCAGCGGCTCTCGCTCATGCCGCCGGGCCCCATCAGGAAACGGCCGTTACCTTGCGTGTCCGCATTGGACAGATAACGCAAGCTTGTGTCGGCAACACCGTAAAGCGTCACGCTGGATTGCGCGTAGCTCATTTCGCTGGCGAACGCGGCGGGCAGCAATGCGTAACTCACCTTGCACCATTTTTGTAAACTGCCAATTTTCCTAAGTTGTCCCGACCTGTTCATACGTCTCCTCGTGATCTCGTAATGCGACGATCAGGCCCTGCCTGCATTTGCCTGTATCGCCACGAATCAAAGAAGCCGTTGTCCGTCTCCGATGCACCCGCGTCATGCCGCTGAAGCGGACGCCCCCTTATGAGAGTCTGCTGCGCGGTTGCGCTGCCAATTTGAGACTAACGAAGGAATTAACTCCAGTGCATTCCTTGCATCGAAAGAATGCAGGAACCGCATGGAGGCAACGAGGAAAGAGACTTGGAAGAGATGTCGCGTGATTCGCCGAAGCGAACCCGGAATAGTGAGATAGAAAAGGTGAGATCAACGGAAGCAGGTGCGATCGCGGCCTGATAGAACCGCCCTGGCGCGGTCGGTGCGGCACGCCTCGCCCTGACTGAGACGCGCGCCATCCAAACCCGCCAGCGGCCTAAAAATCGGCTACTGTGCCGCCTTGACCACCTGAGCCAATTTCACGAACTCGGCCACGGGTACTTCTTCCGCGCGCCGGGAAAGGTCAAACCCAAGTGCATCGAAATCCACCCGATCGCGATACACACCCAATGTATTGCGCATCATCTTGCGCCGTTGCGAGAACGCCGCGAGCACCACTTCGCCGAGCACCTTTTCATCCACATCGGGCAATTCGCTTGGCCCAAAGGGAATCATCCGCACGATCGCCGAATTCACCTTCGGCGGCGGGTTGAACGATTCAGGCGGAACATCGATGAGTTTATCGATGGCATACCGATACTGCAGCATCACCGTCAGGCGGCCAAAGTCCTTGTTGCCCGGCTCGGCGATCATCCGGTCGACCACTTCATCCTGCAGCATGAAATGCTGATCGATGACCTTCGGCGCGAACGCGGTCAAGTGAAACAGCAGTGGACTGGAAATGTTGTACGGCAGGTTCCCGACAATCCGCAGCGACGGCTTGTCACCTTCCAGCGCGAGCGAACCGAAGTCGAACGCGAGGGCATCGCCGGCATGCAGTGCCAGCAGGTTGCCAAACCGCTTCTCAAGCCGCCCGATCAGGTCGCGATCCAACTCCACCGCATGCAACGGCGACTCCGGCGTGGAAAGCCGTTCGATCAACGGCGCGGTGAGCGCGGCGAGCCCCGGCCCGATTTCGACCATGCGTTCGCCGCGTTTGGGCGCGATGGTGTCCACGATCGAATCGATCACGCCTTGATCGACGAGGAAGTTCTGCCCGAAGCGCTTGCGCGCGAAGTGGCCCTGGTGCTTGATGGACATCGGAGAAGCCGATTAAAACCGCAATGGAAAGAAAGGACGCAAAAGCAATCAGGCGGCGCGCAATCAGGCCGCGCGACGATGGCGCGCCATGGCAACGGCTGTATCGATAGCAACGATCAGGCTGCCCGGATCAGCGCGGCCGGTGCCGGCCAGATCGAGCGCGGTGCCGTGATCGACAGAGGTACGGATGATCGGCAGCCCGAGCGTGACGTTGATGCCTTCGCCGAACGTCGCGAATTTCAGGACCGGCAGCCCCTGGTCGTGGAACATCGCGAGCACGCAATCGGCGTCTTTGAGATAACGCGGCTGGAACAGCGTATCCGCCGGATAGGGACCGGGAGCATCGATCCCCAGCGCGCGCGCTTGCAGCAGCGCGGGCGTGATGACATCGATTTCCTCACGGCCCAGATAACCATTTTCGCCCGCGTGCGGGTTCAGTCCGGTCACCAGGATGCGCGGTTTTTGCAGCCCGAACAGCGCTTTCAGATCACGATCGATAATGCTCAGCGTCTCGACAATGCCATCCACCGTCAACGCCGCCGACACATCTTTCAGCGGCAGATGCGTCGTAGCGAGCGCGACGCGCAGCGGCCGTTCGCCCATGCCCGCGAGCATCATGACGACGCGCGGCGTATGGGTGCGTTCAGCGAGATATTCGGTGTGGCCGCTGAACGGAACGCCGGCGTCGTTGATGGTGCTTTTCTGCAGCGGCGCGGTGACTATTGCGTCGAACCGACCGCTGACTGCGCCGTCTATGGCTGTATCGAGCAGACCGAGCACGTAACGCCCGTTGGCGGCGTTCAGCGTGCCTGCTGTGACGGGCGCACCAAGCGCGTGATGCTCGATCTCGATGTCCGCGCCTTTGGAAAGCCACGACGATGAACCCGCCCGCTCGGCCATCAGCTCACGGTCGCCAAGTACGGTGAACCGCACCGACGGCCAGCGCTCAGCCGCCTCAGCCAGCGCCGCCACCGTCAATTCAGGCCCCACCCCCGCCGGTTCCCCGGTGGTAATGGCGATAGACAATGAGGACACTGGCGGCTGGCTTGCTGCTTTCATCTCGCCAAGCCTTACTGGTTCATCGCTTGCTGAGCTGCAACACCCTTGTACTGCACGTAAGCGGTGTCGCGCAGTTCACGCAGCCAGTCAGAGTACGCTTGCTCCGCCTTGCGCTGACCGATCGCCTGACGTGCCGTGTCCAGTTGCTGCTGTACCGAACCTTCCGCATCGCGGCGTCCCAGTACCTGAATCAAGTGATAACCGTACTCGCTGCGCACCGGCTCGCTGACTTGGCCGTCTTGCAGGTTGTTCATCGCGCGCTCGAATTCCGGCACGGTTTCACCCGGGCTGATCCAGCCGAGATCGCCGCCCTGCGACGCCGAACCATCCTGCGAATACGTCCGCGCGAAGTTGGCGAAATCGCCGCCCTTCGCAACGTCGCTGCGGATATCGAGCAGCTTTTGACGCGCGGCCGCCTCGGACACGCCGTCGGCTACGCGCAGCAGGATGTGGCGAACGTGGGTTTGCACGAGTTTCGGTGCATCAGCAGCCTGGCCCTGGCCTACGCGGCGTTCCACCAGCTTGATGATCTCGAAACCGCCGGCGGTGCGAATCAGTTGGGGGTTCACTTCGTTCGGACGGAGACTGGCAACCGCGCTCACAATGTCAGCCGGCAGCGAAGCCTGCGTGCGGAAACCGAGATCGCCGCCCTTGGGTGCATCGGTATCTTGCGAATTGTTCTTGGCGAGCTTGGTGAAGTCCGATCCGCTTTGCGCATCTTTCAGCACGCCTTCGGCCTTCGCCTGGATAGCGGCAATGTCAGCCTGCGTTGCGTTCTCCGGCACCTTGAACATGATGTGCTGGAGATGCAGGTCGTTGGACCCGCGCGCGCCCGGTCCACGCTGGCTGGCCACGTAGTTGGCCACTTCGCCGTCCGACACCGTGATCTTGCTGTCCACCTCTTTCTCACGCAATTTCGATAGCGTCAGCTCGGTGCGGGCATCGCGTTGGAACGTCGTCCAGGGCACCCCTTGCGCTTCAATGCGCGCGCGGTACACGTCGAGCGTCATGTTGTTTTGCTGCGCGAGACGCTCGAGCGTGCGTTGCACGGTGGCGTCGTCAATGGTGATGTTGTCTTCCTTCGCCTTCTGCAACTGAATGCGCTCGACCACCATCTGGTCGAGCACCTGGCGTTGCAGCTGATCCGCCGGGGGAACCGGCGCGTTCTGCTGTTGCAGGCGGCGCACGATCAGACCCGTGCGGTCGGCGAGTTCACGTTCCGTAATGACGTCATTGTTCACAATGGCCACGACCGAATCCGCAATCTGTGCGCCGCCCGCCTTGATGGGCGCCAGCGCCTGAGCGTGCGCCACCGGGCCGGCCAGTAAAGCTGCCGCGAAAACACCTGCCGCGACCATTGCGCACTTCAACTTGTTCATGTTTGACACAGATACTCCATCGATTGCGGCCGGTGACCGGCCCTATTGCTTGTGCACTATTACCTGCGGCGTACCGCCGCCCATTCCGCACTCACGACCCACGCTCATTCGTAATTCGTGTAACGCGCGAGCGGTGCGGGCGGAGGCGGTGGCGGCGTGTAACCGTTGACGCCGGCGCGGAACGCCGCGGTCAAGCCATTATCGACGTTCGACAAGCCCTTGAACGTCATTTGAGCAAGAATACGCGTCCCGGCAGTGTTACTTCCGGTGCTAGTGATACCGTTTGCGTAACGCTGCAAGCCCACGCCCAGCGTCCAGCAGTCGGCATCGTACTGGAAGCCCAGCAGCCCGTCGACGAGACGATGGCCTGCCAGATCGTAGTTCACCCGGGCGACGCTATAAATGTGTCGCGATAATGGCCATTGTGCAGAAACCAGAATCTGGTTGATCGGCGAGGTGGACAGCGTGGTCTCGTTCGCCCGCGTGTATCTATACCCAATATTGATGACTTCGCGCGCGGCGGGGCTATACCCGAAACCAATGCTCGAACGCACCAGCTGGTTGTTATCGGCATTATATTGGAACGCGGTTTCCTGTGAAAAACCAGCGCCCAGCTTGAAGGACGCGCCCAGGATCAGGTCGGAGTGTTTCGCCTGGTCGAGCGGCTGGCCTTCCGTGATCGTGACGCGCTGCGGCTGGAAATAATACTGCTGCGCAATCACAAAACGCGCGCGTTCGTCGCCCGTTGCCGGGTTGATGAAACGCGAGGTCAGGCCGACCGTGAGACGGTTGGCATCGGCGATACGGTCGTTACCCGCGTACGTGTTCGGCGTGTAGATTTCAGCGAGGCTGAAGTCAGACTGGCCGGTATCGAAAATAGGCGCGAATTGTTGGTTGCGGTACGGCGTGTACACGTAATACAGCCGCGGTTCCAGCGTCTGGATGTAATCCTGCCCGAAGATGCGCACCGAGCGGTCGAACACGAGGCCGGTGTCGAAGCTGACCGTAGGAATGGATTCCGTCAGGTTCTTCGGCTGGTTCGGTGGCGTGCCATTGGCTGCGCTGCCGATCTCGTTCAAGTCGTACGACGCCAGGTGATACTGCACCTTCGGGGTGACGAAATAACCCGGTCCAGTGACGCTGTAGCTCAGGTACGGATTAAATACAACGCGCTGGCCTTCCGTGGAATCCGCGATGGTCGTCGTGAAACGCGTGTAATCCGCTTCCGCGCCGTAGTCGAAGCCGCCAACGTTGTACTTGTTGTACAGCACGTTCAACTGCGGTTCGCGGGCATACGGCGAGGTTGCCGGCGGCAACACTTGCCAGCGCTGCTCGTGCGCGAGAATGGACCACGGCCCGTTGTTGTACGTGACACCCACTTCCTGCTGATACAGGACCTGCGTGCCGTTGATGATCTGGTTCGACGCGTTACCCAGGTCTTCCGGATACTGATTGTCCGAGACCTTGTTGTAGTTGATATACGCGCCGAAACCGCCACCAAAGTTCTGCTGGTGCTGGATGTAGATCGCATAGCGGTTCGTATGCGTCTGCAAGTCCTGCGGCAGGAATTCGCCGGTGATCGTGCCCGAATAAGTCGGCGACAAATACCGGAACGTGGACTGGATCTGAACGCCGCGCCGGGTCATGATGCGCGGCGTGACCACCAGGTCGCGATTCGGCGCGATATTGAAGTAATACGGCAGCGACACTTCAAAACCGGTCGTGGAATTCACCGACACCGTGGGCGGCAAGAGGCCGCTGCGCCGTTCGCCGGTCAGCGGGAACGACAGCCACGGACTCGCGAATACCGGGAAGCCCTGGAAGAACAGCACGCCGTTGTGCGCGACGCCTTCGTTCGCGCCGGTATCGAAGTCAAACGATGTGCCCTTGATGTACCACGCCGGGTCGGTCTCGCACGAACACGCCGTGTAGGTGCCGTGGTCGACCGTCGTCTGCTCGTCGTTGATCAGGTCCGCGCGCTGCGCGCTGCCCGAGCCGTTCGAAAGATTGAAGCGGTACTTCGGGTTCGTCATGTAACCCTCGTTCGCCTCCACCTTCAAGTGCGCTTCCGGGCCGATGAACGTATTGCCGTTATTGAAGATCCTGACATGGCCGTAAGCATCGGCCATGTCGGTGTCCTGGTCGTAATGCAGCGCGTCCGACTTGATCACCGAGACGTTACGACGCAACTCCGCCGAACCCTTCGCGGCCATGTCCTGGTCGGCTGTGCCCGTGGTGTGGTCGCCGAGGACAAACGTAGCCGGCTGGCTGCCCTGCTGCAACGGGCGCTCCTGGAGCTGGGGCGCGAGCCGCAGGCTCCAGGCGTCGCCGAGCGGCTGGGTGTCGGCTGCCGCGCCCGCTAGCTGCGCGTGCGCGAGCGCTGGCATGAGGCCTGGCACGGCGATCAACGCCGCGAACAGCCGCCGCCTGCGTGGCCGCGCTTCGCGCAATGGAACTGCTTTGGAAAACTGTCGTGGCGGCATGTTTGAGTGCTGTTCAATCGCGTCACGCTCGGCGCTCGACGAGAGCACCCGGGCACAGCCACCGGGACTCGCGCCACCGGAGTTGTCGGTTCGCTGCGAACGAAAGTGAATCGATCGATGGATGAAACGGGCGGTGATCTCGACCAGCGGCAGCCTTCAAGGCCTGCCAAAGGCTTCGCGCCGGGCGCATACGGAATGCTTAAAAAAGTCGTGGGGTATTATATGGCAAGACGTTTCACCCCTCGAATTTATGACGCCCCCAAACACCGATTTTCGCCTTACCCAGCTTCACGACTGGCTGCAACCCTTGGCCGAGCGGTATCGGCTGGATCTTTCAACGCTTGCTCCCGCTTCTGCCGACGCCAGTTTCCGTCGATATTTTCGGCTGGTTGCCGACTGCGACGCCGGCAAGACGCTGATTGCCGTCGATGCCCCGCCGCCCGAGAAGTGTCGCGAATTTGTGCAGGTCGCGGGGTTGCTGCGTGACGCGGGTGTTCATGTTCCGCAAATCCTGGAAACGGATTTCGATGCCGGCTTCATGCTGGTGAGCGATCTCGGCACGACGACCTACCTTTCCGTCCTCGATGAAAAGAACGCCCGGCCGATGATGCGCGCGGCGATTGACGCGTTGATCAAGTTCCAGGTGACATCGCGAGAAGGCGTGTTGCCTTCGTTCGATGAAGCGTTCCTGAGGCGCGAAATGAAACTGATGCCGGAGTGGTTCGTGGCGAAGCATCTGGGTCATACACTGGAGGCGGCCGAACGCAAGGTCCTCGACGACACGTTCAACGTTCTGGTCGAAAGCGCATTGGCCCAGCCGCAGGTTTTCATGCTGCGTGACTTCATGCCGCGAAACCTGATGGTCAGCGAGCCGAATCCCGGCGTGCTCGATTTTCAGGACGCGGTGTACGGGCCGTTAAGTTATGACATTGCGTCGTTGCTGCGCGATGCGTTCATCAGCTGGGAAGAAGAGTTCGAACTGGATTGCTTCGTGTACTACTGGGAAGACGCGCGCAAAGCCGGATTGCCCGTGAATGCGGATTTCGGCGAGTTTTATCGGCAGATTGAATGGATGGGCTTGCAGCGACATATCAAGGTGTTGGGGCTTTTTGCGCGGATTTATCATCGCGATGGCAAGCCGCAGTATCTGGCCGATTTGCCGCGATTTATTGGCTATGCGCGGAAAGTTTCGGAGCGGTACAGGCCGTTGCGTCCGTTTGCGCGGTTGCTCGATACGCTCGAAGGACGCGCCGTTGACGTGGGTTATACGTTTTGAGCGCCACGTTGAACTCCACGTTGACTACCGCGATGATTTTCGCCGCCGGGCGTGGCGAGCGCATGCGTCCGCTGACGGACTCGTGTCCCAAGCCGCTGCTTCTGGCGGGCGGCAAGCCGCTGATCGTCTGGCAGATTGAACGGCTTGCCGCGGCGGGTTTCAAGACGATTGTGATCAATCACGCGTGGCTTGGACGGATGTTCCATTCCAAACTCGGCGATGGTTCCAGGTGGGGCGTTCAACTGCGATATTCGGCCGAGATGCATGCGTTGGAAACAGCAGGCGGCATTGGGCATGCTTTACCACTGCTGGAAGAGAACGGCGAACCCACCGTATTCGCAGCAGTCAGCGGCGACGTGTTTTGCGAGTTCGACTACGCGAGCTTGCGCGAGCGCGCCGCGGAGATGGCGCTGGAAGCAACGCCGGCAATGCATCTGGTGATGGTGCCGAACCCGCCGTTTCATCGTCTCGGCGACTTTGCATTGCGCCAGGACGGCACCCTCTCGCTCGATAACGAGCCGCGCTTCACGTTCGGCAATATCGGTTTGTACGATACGCGCATGTTCCGCGATCTCGCTCCCAACACTCGGCGCGCATTGACGCCGTATTACCAGGAGACGGTCGCAGCAGGACGCGCCACCGGCGAGTTGTTTGAAGGGCGATGGGAGAACGTTGGAACGGCGGCGCAGTTGGAGGCGTTGGATAGGGTGTTGCGGGCCAGGTAGACGTGAACACTACTCCATCGTCCAAGGATCGATGATTGGGATGCCTGTCGCCTCGAAGTCCTTGCCGTTTCGAGTAGCGAGCACTGCATCACGGGCGTGGCAGATAGCGGCAATTTGCGCGTCGGCTGAACTGATTGGCCGGCCATGTGCCTCGCGTTCAGCTACGAGCATGGCGTAGCAACGGGCGGAGTCACCATCGAAGGGCAATACCCTGCCGGCCAGTTCTCCGTCGAGCATCGACTCGATCGCGCCGCGCAATGCGGTTTTGCGTCTGCCGTGCGCGAGCCGGGCAACACCATATAACAACTCCGCAACAGTGATGGCTGTAGTGTGCAGGTCCTGCGAATTCTGCGAATCGAGCCACGCTATTACGTTCTCGTCAGGCTCGGCTCGCATGAGTTCGGACAAGACGTTTGTGTCCAGAATGATCATTCCGGAAACTCGGCGGCCCGGGGCTGTTCCGTGCGATCCGGTAGCGACAGGCCCTCGTCGGCGAAGCTCGCGAAGCGTTGATGAACACGGCTGCCAAAACCGTTCACGTTTGCGGTACCCGCCAATGCGTTCTGTAAGATCACTCGCACCTCTTCTTCCATGGACCGGCCATGCCGGGCCGCTTCTAGACGAAGCAGCGCCTTCACTTGATCGTCCAGATTGCGAATTGTCAGCGTTGCCACTAGCCCCCCGATTTGCTGTCATTGACTGCAATGCTAGCACGAATTGAAAGCGTTGCCCAACTTACTGAAGTGCGCGCCAGGATGGGATTTTTCTTCAACTCGCTTTCCGAGCCATGCCCAATGCTCGAATTATTGTGCGATCGAACGATGCAATGCCGCTGAATTCGACTTTGCAATCTCGATCAGCTCGTCCGATAGTTTGAGTGTCACGGCCAAGTTGTATCCCTCACGCAAATAACGCGACCATTGTGGTTCACAATCAATCGTTCGCGGCTCACGAAGATCAATTGCGACGGCTTTTTACGCGATGCCTTTCTCAAACAATCCCAGCTAGACCGCCCCCGTTCGGCCCCTCCCCGGCCAAATGGTAAAATCCGCTACTCCTTTTGTCTCACTGCGCGGCTCCCCACCATGTCCGATACCCGTCCCGATACCCTTTTCGCCCTGACCGCGCTCTCGCCGCTCGATGGCCGCTACGCCGCCAAAACCGAGGCGCTGCGCGAGTGGCTATCGGAATATGCGTTCATGAAGCATCGCGTGAAGGTGGAAATTCACTGGCTGATCGCGCTGGCGCAAGCGGGATTCGATGAAATCCCGCGCTTCTCCAACGCCGCCGAAGACTGCCTCCTGCAACTCGCCGCACGCTTCACCGCGCACGATGCCGCCAGGATCAAGGACATCGAAAAGGTCACGAATCACGACGTGAAAGCGGTCGAGTACTGGCTGAAGGAATCCGTGAAAGGGCAGCCGGAACTCGAAAAAGCCAGCGAGTTCATCCACTTTGCGTGTACGTCGGAAGATATCAACAACACGTCGCACGGCATGATGCTGGCCGGCGCTCGCGAACATGTGTTGCTGCCTGCCCTGCGCTCGGTGCACGAACGTTTGGTCAAGCTGGCGCAGGCCAACGCTGCGCAGCCCATGCTCTCCCGCACGCACGGTCAGCCGGCAAGTCCGACTACGCTCGGCAAGGAAATGGCGAACGTGGCAGCGCGGTTGCAAGGTGCGATCGAGCGGATTGCCGAAGTGCCGATCCTTGGAAAGATGAACGGCGCCGTGGGCAACTTCAATGCGCATTTGTCGGCTTATCCGGAATTCGATTGGGAAACGTTCTCGAAAGCCGTGGTGGAAGACCGCCTGCAACTCACGTTCAATCCATACACCATCCAGATTGAACCGCACGACTACATGGCCGAACTCTTCGATGCCATCTCGCGCGCCAACACCATCCTTCTGGATCTCGACCGCGATGTGTGGGGTTACATCTCGGTAGGCTATTTCAAGCAGCGGACGAAAGCGGGTGAGATTGGGTCATCGACCATGCCGCATAAGGTCAATCCTATCGACTTCGAAAATTCGGAAGGCAATCTGGGAATGGCCAACGCGCTGCTGCGCCATCTCGCGGATAAATTGCCCATTTCCCGCTGGCAGCGCGACCTCACGGATTCAACCGTGTTGCGTAACATTGGCGTTGCGTTCGGCTATTCACTGCTTTCATACGACTCGCTGATTCGCGGGCTGGACAAGCTTGAAGTGAACGCCGCGCGCTTGAATGAAGATCTGGATAACTGCTGGGAAGTTCTGGCTGAGCCTATCCAGACGGTGATGCGCCGTTATGGCATTGAGAACCCGTATGAACAACTGAAGGAACTCACGCGCGGTAAAGGCATTACGCGGGAAGGGTTGCAGACGTTTATCAATGGTCTCGCCATTCCCGACGATGCCAAGAAGCTCCTGCTCGACATGACGCCGCATTCCTATGTGGGTAAAGCCGTGGAACTGGCGCAGCGAATCAAATAACGCACTGTTTTCAACCCGTGCAAAAGCCGCTCCAGTTTTTCGGAGCGGCTTTTTTTGCTTCAGATCCCGACAGAAATTTCGTGCGGCCTGATCGGTTCGAGGCACGCCAGTCGTAATCCGTCTTTGACGGCACGAGGTGGTCGCCCAAAAAACCGACCATGTCAAAACCCTTGCCGCCTTCGATGGGCGGCAACACATGTTTTACATACAATTGCGCATCGCCATCCATTGCCGGGCTCAACGTTAAGACAAGATCAGCGTGAGGTAAGGGCCCAGTTTCAGTCCCCGCGTTATTCGACGCCTGCGAGGCTCCCTGTATTTTCGAAGTCGAGCCGCGATCCGCCCTGCCTTCCAGCTCCGTGATCTCCGCCGGGGAGCGAGTGTTAATGCCAGTAGCCATTTGACGTCCCTTTCAGTAAGAAGTCAGCGCTTTGCTTAGTGATGGAGCGCGATGTGAACGCCTGCTGAACCAGCAACTCCGTGTTCGCGCTCGAGTGCTCGACCACGTTATACGTGCCCCCTCCCACGTGCGCCGCTCCATGCTGCTGCCACGCACGTTCGGATAAGCCAGTTACGTGCGAATTGGTTAGGTCGACGGAGTCACCCGCCTTGCCGTTGACGATCACCTGGCGTTTGCCATCGTCGACGAAAAGGTTGTGGCCGCCTAGAGAAAGGACGTCGGCGAGAGACAGAGTGAGCGCGTTATGGTGGCCGCCGAGATCAAATCCACCTATGTTGGGCGCATATGCGACTGGCAACGCAAACGCGAAACCGTTGAGATCGAGCGCGAGGTGATGGCCCAGAAACGCAACGGTGTCAAAACTCTTTCCCCCTGCTACACCCGTCAATGCCTGCCTCACGTACGCTTGCGAGTCGATTGCTGCCTCGGCATTCGCCGGCGGTGGAGGATCTGGCGGCACACTGCGATCGTTCTTTGCAGCGCCGGCTTCTACTTCTGCTGAAGCCTCCGTTGATCGCACGGTGAAATAATTTGGAGGGAAATACGCCTGCCCTGGCTCTCTGGCCGCGTCGAATACGCGAATTGCGTCTGTAGGTGCAACACTTTCTTCGAAGGTCGCCTGAACGCGTTCGGACGCTTCCACCGTGACGGCGAAATAGGTCGCGACGCGGCCTGTCCCGTAGTCCGTTGCCTGGACTGCGGAGAGGTCGTGAATACCATCGAACAGAGGGGTCGATAGTTGCAGCGGCCATGCGCCTTGTCCATTCGCCACCGCTACGCCGAGCAACGTGGCGCTGTCATACACGTCGACGGTGGCGAATGGATCGGCCCTACCCACAATCAATGGTGTTTCATTGTGGGTCATGCCGCCAGCCATTGTGCCGTGTATGGCGTCAACTACTGTGGCCGCCGGACAGAACAATTGTCGCCGCGCAGTGCCGCTTACTTCCGTTATAACCGCTTGGACCCGCGTATCTGTATCAGACGCCACTATTTGCATCCCCTTTTGATAAGGAATCGACGCGTTTTTTCACCCGACATTTCACGCCCCGGCTTTTTCTTGTAGCGTTTGGATGAGTGAAGGGACATTCCAATGTTGATTAGGTAGAGAAGTACTAACGCTTCTAATATGTCCTATGGCATGACTAAAGTAGTGTGATTTGCAGTGGGATATTTGATAGATCAGGATGTCGAATCAATGATTGAGAATATCGCAAAAAATATAGGTTAAATTCACCTATGCCGCGAAAGGCTATTCGGTTTATGACGCGAGTCGATCACATTGGTGCAACGCTTTATTGCATTTTTTGCTTGAGGGCGAGAGGACAAACTTTATAGACCAAGTAAAGAAATTATCTCGGCGTTTGCTTCTGTTGGCGCAGCGTCGTAGCGAGTCCTCGGACGGTGTAATCAGTTTGCGCTCCAATACGCGATTGCCATGAGAATTCGACTCGGCAAAAGGCAACAAAAGCCGTTCACGGATCACTCCGGTAACGGCTTGGCTTTCTGCTTGCGTTCTTGATCAACCGCTCTCCTCAACCAGCGAGAGCGGATTCACACCTTAATGCACGATGATCTGCACGCCTTGCTGAACCAGCAACTCGGTATGCGCACCCGAGTGCTCGGTACGCCCGACGGGCTCGTCTCGAGCACATAGATGTCATGCGTGCCGCTACCCAGATCCTTTTCGGGCTGAACCGTCCACTTGCCGTCCCCGCAAATAATGACCGAGCCGATCGGCGTTGCGCCGTCGTACATCGTGATCTTGTCCCCCGGCGTAACCGTCCCGCTCATGGTCGGATGCGGGTCACTTGTCGGACCGACAATCGGCACGCCGTGATCGTCGGTTATGCCGTTGATGACCGGCTTGACCGGCGCTGCTCCTGACGCAACGGTGACGGCCATTGGACCCCCGCCGCACCGGAGTGACCCGTGGTATCCGTAGTCAACGATCCTTCACTTCCTTCAACACTTTGTCCACAAGCTGCTCAGGCGACAACGCAATGTCCGCTTCAATCGCTTCGTCAGGTCCCGGCGGTTCAAGCGTATCGAGCTGGCTTTGCAACAACGCCGGGTCAAAGAAATGGCCCTTGCGCGTCTTGATCCGTTCGCGCAGCAATTCCGGCGATCCCTTCAAATAAACGAAGGTCACGTCCTTGTCGCCCTGGCGGAGAATGTCGCGGTATACGCGTTTCAACGCCGAGCACGCATACACATGCACGGTGCCGGTCGCCTGCTTTTCCACTATCGATGCCCGAATCGCATTCAGCCAGGGCCAGCGATCCTCATCCGTCAAGGGAATGCCCTTGTGCATCTTGTCCTTGTTAGCCTGGCTGTGAAAGCTGTCGGCATCGGCGAAATCGCAGTTCAGCCGCCGCGCCAGCATTTCGCCAATTGTCGTCTTGCCACAGCCGGATACACCCATCACGATCAATATCATCAGAATCTCCTTACACGACCGACGCTAGCACGAAGGTCAAACCCAAACCCATTACCGAAATGATCGTCTCGCACAGTGACCAGGTCTTGAACGTCTGACCCACCGTCATGCCGAAATATTCCTTGATCAGCCAGAAACCGCCATCGTTCACGTGCGAGAAAATCAGCGAGCCGCAACCGGTTGCCAGCACCAGTAATTCAGGGCTCACGCTCGCCCCTGCCGCCGATGCGATCGGCGCGACGATCCCGCACGCAGTGGTCATGGCGACAGTCGCGGAACCGGTTGCCAGACGAATCAGCGCCGCGACGAACCAGCCAAGCAACAGCGGCGATAAATGCGCGGCCGTTGCGACGGTTACCAGCTGCTGCGAAATCCCGCTCTCGCGCAGCACATTACCGAAGCCGCCACCGGCGCCCACAATCAATGTGATCCCTGCAATGGGCGCCAGCGACTCGCCGCAGAATTTCTGGATCTGCTCGCGATCAAACCCGCGCGACTTCCCGAAGCTCCAGAAGCTGAACAGCACCGCGATCAGCAACGCCACGTCCGAATTGCCGATGAAATGCAGCACATCATTCGGCAAGGTTTTCGGCGTGGAGATCAGGTCCGCCCAGCTGCCAATCAACATCAAGATCACGGGCAGCAAAATGGTGAACAACGTGATGCCGAAACCCGGCAGTTCGCGCGGCGGATCACCTTCCTTGCGTGAATCGATGAACTGCGCCGCGAGCGGATTGTGCTCTGGCAGCTTGATGTATTTGTGGATCAGCAACGCGAACAGCGGACCCGCGACAATCGCCGTCGGCACGCCGACGATCAGCCCGTACATGATCGTGCGGCCAATATCCGCGTGATACGCCTGCACGGCGAGCATGGCGGCCGGGTGCGGCGGGATCAGCCCGTGGACAACGGAAAGACCGGCGACCATCGGCAAGCCGATCAGCAGCAGCGACTTGCCCGTGCGCTTCGCCACGTTGAAAGCAATCGGAATCAGCAGCACAAAGCCGACTTCAAAGAACACCGGCAAGCCGACTATGATCGCCACGACCATCATTGCCCAGTGAATATGTTTTTCGCCGAACCACGCAATCAGCGTATTAGCGACTCTTTCGGCTCCGCCCGATTCGGCCATCATCTTGCCGAGCATCGTGCCAAGACCGACCACGATCGCTATGTGCCCAAGCGTATTGCCATTGCCCGTTTCGAAGGCCTTCACGATCTTGTCCATTGGCATGCCGGCGGCGAGGCCAAGCAGCAATGAAACGATGATCAGGACGAGAAACGGATAAACCTTGTAGCGCGTGATCAGCAGGATCAGCAGCCCAATTGCAATCACCCCGTACACCAGCAGCATGCTGCCGTGGACTGGCTCCATGTAGCGCCTCCCATGTTCGTTGATGTTCCTTTCCTGCGCTGCGGTTTTCATCGACTTTCAGAACGGACGATGGATCAACGCGTGCAGTCGGCTAATGACTGTTGCGGATTTTACTTGCAGGTTGAGAAACTCGCGCGGTAAGGGTGTCCAAATGTGAAAAAACCACCGCGGTCGAGTGCGGAGGTTTTTGGGTTACTACTTATTGCGAAGGGTGAGGCGTGGACTGGCCCTCCTTGCGCACGTCAGTGCTGTGGTGGCGCCAGCGTGCTCGCTGCACGAGCGAGACGTGTGACCTCTTCCCAGTTGCGCGCGGTGAGCGCAGCCTTGGGCGTCAGCCACGAACCACCCACGCACACCACGTTCGGCAGCGCCAGGAAGCTCGGCGCCGTTTCAGCGGTGATGCCGCCCGTCGGGCAGAACTTCAAACCGGGGAACGGACCGTTGAGCGCTTGCAACATCGCGATGCCGCCCGCCTGTTGTGCCGGGAACAGCTTCACGATTTCGTACCCGAGCTCTATTGCCACGATGATGTCCGTCGGCGTCATCACGCCCGGCAGAAGCGGCAGTTCGCAATCGAGCGCAGCCTGGTGGATGTCTTTCGTCAGTCCCGGCGATACCCCGAACTGCGCGCCCGCTTTCTTGGCTTGCCCGCAATGCTCAGGCTTGGTGATCGTGCCAACACCGACCACGATGTCATCGGCCAAATGGCTCGCCCGTTCTATTGCTTCAAGTCCTGCTGCCGTGCGCAACGTGATCTCGAGAACCTTCACACCACCCGCGTGCAGCGCGCGCGAAACGCTTTCGCCCTGTTCGGCCGATTCGAAAGCAAGCACCGGAATAACCGGCCCGAGGCGCACGATTTCGCTTACTGATTTCATTTGTTGCTCCTTATGTTGGATCTCTTCGGCTGCATGGCACTTCTTAGGCAAAGTTGCCTTTACTTCGCCTCTCCGACCATCGGGCCGAACACTGACGCGCCCAGCTCCGCCGGCATCGCTGCGTTGCGGAACACGCCGAACAGCTCGCGTCCAAAGCCTACTTCGTTTTCCGCCTGATGCTTCGGCTGCTCGACTTCACGCGCAGCCCATTCGCCAGCATCAATCTCAATATCAAGCACGCCCTTGTTTGCATCGATAACAATCATGTCGCCCGTGCGGACCTTACCAATCGGACCGTGCAGCAACGCTTCCGGCGAGATATGGATCACGGCGGGAACCTTGCCCGATGCCCCCGACATGCGCCCGTCCGTCACCAACGCCACATGGAAGCCCTGATCCTGCAACACGCCGAGAAGCGGCGTCAACCGGTGCAACTCCGGCATGCCGTTCGCGCGCGCTCCCTGGAACCGCACAATAGCCACGAAATCACGCTTGAGCTCGCCGTTATCGAAGGCTTCTTGCACTTGTTCCTGCGAATCAAAAACAATCGCCGGCGCCTTCACGTGCCGATGCGCGTCCGCCACCGCCGAAATCTTGATGACGCCGCGACCGAGCTTGCCTTGCATCAGACGCAGACCGCCATCGGGTGCGAACGGTTCCTTGTGGCTGCGTAAAACTTTTGTGTCGTGGCTGGATTCGGCGCCGTCGACCCATTGCAGCTTGCCATCGATTAATTTCGGTTCGCGCGTGTAGTGCTTGAGGCCTTCGCCCGCGACCGTTTTAACGTCTTCGTGCAGCAACCCGGCACTGAGCAAATCGCGCACCAGATACGCCACGCCGCCGGCAGCGTGGAAATGGTTCACATCGGCCTTGCCGTTCGGATAGATCCGCGCCGTCAGCGGCACGGCTTGCGAGAGCTCATCGAAGTCATTCCAGTCGATCACGATGCCCGCCGCGCGCGCGATCGCCACAAGATGCAGGGTGTGGTTGGTCGAACCGCCTGTTGCCAGCAACGCAACGATGCCGTTCACGATGGCTTTTTCATCGACCACATGGCCAACCGGCGTGTAATGGCCACGCTCGACCGTCAATTCGAGAACGCGCTTGGCGGCTTCTGCGGTCAGCGCGTCCCGTAATGGCGTATGCGGATGGATGAACGCCGAACCCGGCAGATGCAAGCCCATCACTTCCATCAGCATCTGGTTGCTGTTCGCCGTGCCGTAGAAAGTACACGTGCCGTGGCCGTGATACGCAGCGGCTTCCGCTTCGAGCAGCGCGTCCCGGTCGCACCCGCCCGTTGCGAACTGCTGGCGGACCTTGGCCTTGTCGTCGTTCGTGAGGCCGCTGGTCATGGGCCCGGCGGGCACGAAAACAGTTGGCAGATGACCGAATTGCAGCGCGCCAATCAAGAGGCCCGGTACGATCTTGTCGCAGATGCCGAGGCACAGGGCGGCATCGAACATATTGTGGGTCAGCGCGACCGCCGTGCTCATGGCAATCACTTCGCGCGAAAACAGCGACAGTTCCATGCCCGCGTTGCCTTGCGTCACGCCATCGCACATGGCAGGAACGCCGCCGGCGAATTGCGCCACACCGCCCGCTTCGCGCGCTGCCTGCTTGATGATGTCGGGATAATTCTTGAAAGGCGCGTGAGCCGAGAGCATCTCGTTATAAGACGAAACAATGCCGATGTTCGGCTCTTTGACCGCCTTGATCGAGATTTTTTCCTGGCCCTCAAGGCCGGCGAAGCCGTGCGCGAGGTTGGCGCACGACAATGCGCCGCGGGCGGGGAAATGACCTTGGGCGCCATCGATACGCGCCAGATACGCCGCGCGCGTCGGCTTACTGCGCTCGATCACGCGTTGCGTCACGGTGTTGAGATGCGAATGCGGGGAAACCATCGAAACTCCTTCGCCGATGGGCGGCGAGCGGGCGATTGACGCCAGGTTGAACGATCGCGGGATACCGGGTTGATTTTGTTTTTGAGACGTCCCGTGCCATGAACAGAATTTTAGTAGAAAAACTACATAATCACCATCTGGAAAACCCTTAGTTTTCGCGTGAATTGGCTGAGGTATTACGGGTAGGCTTACTTTGAATGCTTATTATCGATACCGAATGAACTTTGTTGCGTGTTTTGTTTTGTAGTTTTTGTACATTCTTACGAATCAGCTATAGTCCACGCAATTCCAGCATAGGCGAGATTCCCGATGTTGCTGTCCCAGGTCGAAGCAATGCGCGAGCAATTGCGCCCCTCCGAGCGCAAGCTCGCCGATTACGTCCTTGAAGCGCCGCGCGAGGTGCTTGATCTGGTCATGACCGACTTCGCCGCGCGCGCGGGGGTAAGTCAGCCGACTATCGCGCGTTTTTGTCAGGCGCTGGGGTTTTCAGGGTTCCGCGAATTCAAGATCCGGCTGGCCCAAAGCATTGCCTCCGACGTCCCCGCGCCCGCAGTTTTCCGCGACGTTCGCGCCGATGAACCTGCGGCCGGCGTTGCAGCGAAGGTGCTGGATCGGACTATCGGCGCGTTGCTACAGGTGCGCAACAGTTTGTCATCGGATAGCGTGGCGGCCGCGATCACATTGCTGGCGGAGGCGCGGCGCATCGAGTTCTATGGCGCGGGAGGGTCGGGAATTGCAGCGCTCGATATCCAGCACAAGTTCTTCCGTCTTGGTGTGCCGAGCGTGGCGTATTCCGATCCGCATACGTACACCACATCGGCAACGTTGTTGGCTGCCGGGGACGTGGTGGTGGTGATTTCGAACACGGGCCGGACACGCGACATTCTCGAGGCGGTGAAATCGGCGCTGCATGGCGGTGCAAAGGTGATCGCGATTACACATGGCAATTCGCCGCTCGCACGCATGGCGAGCGTAGGCCTGTTCGCGAACGTAGACGAAGACACGGATATCTTTTCGCCGATGACATCGCGCGTTTCGCACCTCGCGATCGGCGACATTCTGGCAGTGGGTGTGGCGCTGGCGCGTGGACCCGAGTTTGCAGAGAGATTGGCTGAAGCGAAGGGTGTGCTTGATCGACGACGAGTAGAAAAATAATCAGGGTTGGCATTCGGGCTGCCGTCCAACGCTGATCCAGGAACTGACCTCGTGGTTGAGGCGATCAGGCCTGCAGCAGGCGAAAAAAAGCGGGTTCTTCCCAAGAAGAATCCGCTTTTAGTTTAATTCAGCTTAAAAACTGACAAGACCAACCTTCCGAAAAACCCGGCTTTGACGAACCGGGCTCCCCTCAGGTCAGACTTCGATTACCACCGGTACGAAGCAGCAGCACCGACCGTTGTACCGCTGCCGACCAACCGGCACCCACGCGGACCTTGATGTTTTGCGTGATACAAGCCGCACCGCAAATGGCCGTTGCTGCATAGCCTTGGAACGTACCACCCCCAATACCGATCGACAGCGTCTTGTTCGCGTCGACGTCCGGGATCATGGCCAGCGCAGTGGCTGCCGCAATACCGCTGTAAGCCTTACGAGCAATACCGCCCATCGCCGAGTTCATCTGGTTCAGGTTGACAGCGTCCGTACCCTGCGCACCGGCTGCAACGTTCGTGATCTGGCGTTGCTGGTCACCGGAACCGACCGAACGCTGTTGTCACGATCAGCAACCAAGTTCGCACCCAGCGCCACTGCGTTGTTGGCCGGAGCCTAAGCACCGTTGCCAATAGCGACCGAGTCCGTACCCGATGCGCCCGCGCCGCGACCAATCACCACTACACCCGAACCCGTGCCGGTTGCTCCGCCGCCGCCAATCACAATTGCGTGATCGCCAGAAGCCGAAGCGCCGTCACCCGGGGCGATTGCGTCGTTGCCAGTTGCCGAAGCAGCTGCTGGCGACGTACCGTTGGTGCCGTTCGTACCATTCGTACCATTGATGCCGATGCTGCTGGAACCCATGGTAGAGAAGTTCTTCACCGACGTTTCGAGTGCCGAGACATTGGCGTTCGTGGTGTTCAACTGGTCGCCGGTTACTGCGTCCGTGCTGCCTGCTTCCACTGCGCCAGCCGTCAGTTTCGTCAGCAACGTGGTACAAGTGCCGTTCGAGCCGGTCAGCGTGAGCTTGTCATGCGTCGACGAGTCATACGCCACTTCGTTCGGATTTGCTACACCGTTCGTCGTGATGTTGTTCACTTGCGTCTGCAGGGTCGTCAGGTTCGTCGTGTTGGTGGTTAAGCGGCCGTCAACATGGGTGATTGCATCACCCATGTTGTGAACCGTGTTACCGCCAACGCTAAACGAAGGCTGCGTGATCGAACCGTCGGCGTTCAGAGCTGCACCGCCGCAGATCGCCGTTGCGAGAGCGGAAGCAGTCTTGAACAGTTGCGAACCATTGATTGCGTCGTAGCTCGACTCACTCACGTTTCCAGCGTCTACGCCCGTAACCACGCGCTTCGTGCCATTCAGACCCGACACGTCGACTGTGTTACCCGTTGCCGTTGCACCCACCGTGATCGCGCCGGTCGTTGCATTCTGAAGCACCAGACCCTGACCCGAGGTCGCGTTCATATCCGCAATCTGGATCTGGGCCGTAGTCAAGCCGGTATCCAGTGCAGTCACGCGGAACCAACGTTGTTCTGGCTACCCTTCTGGACTGTGTACGTCGGTGCGGTGAAGACACCGGCTGCACTGACGCCTGCTCCGCCACCCAATGCTGCTGCCATCGGCTGCAACTGACTAACGTTGACTGCCGAAGTAAGCGTCGTACCTGCTGCAACACCCGTCAATTCACGAGCGGTGCCACCAGTAGCAGCGAAGTTCACATGGCTGCCTCCAACCTTGTTCGCCACCAGGATGTCCTGGCTCGTTGCATCTTGCGTGACCAAGCCCGTACCGGCATTGCTCGAATTGGCAATAGCGACGTTAGCGTCAGTCAAGCCCGTACCAACGATGTCATGCTTCACCAACCGTGTGCTTGTCAGCCTTCTGGATGGTGTACGTCGGGCCAGTCACAGCACCGGTCGTTGCATCAACCTTTGCACCGCCGCCGAGCGCGTCGACTACCGGCTTCAGTTGAGCAAGGTTCACCGCTGAGGTAGCCGTCGTACCTGCTGCCACGTTGATCAGTTCACGAGCCGCATTCGCGCCATTTGTGAAGTTGACATGGTTACCGGTTGACGTCTTCGCAACCATGATGTCGTTGCTGGGGACGTCTTGAGTAACGAGATTCAGACCGCCGTCTCCGCCGCCGCCGTCTTTGATAGACTGCTTCATCTGGCTAACGTTGACCGCGTCCGTGTCAGCAATACCCTGAGCCACGTTCACGATCTTGCGCTCTTTACCCTTGGAACCAACAGAGATCGCATTGTTCTGCGAACCATCGCTGCCTGAACCCAGCACAACGCTGTTCGTGCCCGTTACCTCGGCAATGTTGTTACCCACTACGAAGGTGTTCGCGCAGGTTGCTGTCGTTCCATTACCCAGCAAGAACGAGCCGTCAGCCGTGCTCGTAACTGCTGCTTCCTTACCGATCGCAACGTTTCCCACACCGCCTGAGTATGCGCTCGATCCGATCGCAACCGCATCTTGACTATCGCCAACAGAGGAATAGCCGATCGACAGAGCATTCAAGCCGGTCACGCTGGCATTCACGCCAATCGCGGTGGCGCCTATGCCGTTCGAAATTGCACCGTTACCGATTGCAACAGCGTCCTGCGCGGTCGCAAGCGCGTTCTACCCAATTGCGACAGCCCTCACGTCGGTAGCATGTGTATTGAGGCCAATCGCCATTGCATCAGTACCTTCGGCAATGGTCGTCCCTGCTTTGTCCGTGTTACCGGTTGCAAGAACGTCGGTCCAGTTTGATATTGGTGCGGCTGCCACTGTTGGGTGCGGGTGCGCCGGCGCGGATATCATTCCGGCCGATAGGCTTCAAGAGCATGGCAAAACCGGTGTAGTTCGCCTTCAGCTGGCTCACGCCGATAGCCACCACTTTCGAGCCTGCTTCCGGCAACACGACGAGATAAGCCGCTTCCATCTCGATTTGGGCAGGTTGGTCGCCTTCCTTGATCTCCGCAGCCGGCTTGATGAGCTTGACGTCGTTCGGCGAACGGCCGATCAGGATGCAACCGCCGTGATCCTTTCGAAACAGCACGACGGGCAGCAACATGGGCGAGACTTCATTCGGCTGGCGTTCGATAACGCCGACTGAGAAGCCGGACTGCTCCATAGCAAGTTGCGCCTGCTTCGGTGAATGAATCGTCCCGCAGGCAGACCTGACAGCATGGACGCTTCGCTGGTCGGCTTGCCATGATAGGCAGCCATCCAGACGAGGCTTTGCAGCAAGGCGTCGTCGCCGTTCGGTTGCATGGGCGTTATCGCGCCCGGTACTTCATTTTTCATGGCTTTTGACTTTTGAGCGTCCGGGCGGAAGGCGTGAGCCCTCGGACCGGCCAGGGTGAGCGTCGCCATGAAACAACGCGGAACGATTCGTCGCGGGAAGCATTTATTGCAGCGGATGCATTATCTGCACGGGCTCTTACGCGGAAAATCGGAAGCGTCTTAAATACAAATCGAGAAAGGAATCCGTAATTGCTGCTGCGCACTGGTTTAATGCGATGAGTTGATTCTCGGCGTCAGAGGCTCGGAGAACCATGAGAAACGTCCGAATTAAACGGATGCCGGACATCGCAAATAGAGATGCTTTTGCGCAGCGGAATCAAGGGCTTACGCAGGGGAATTCGAGCAGCGGCGGGGGTTGCAACGGAAGTCACGGCCGGACAGGCGCTGGCGCCGTTGCCCGGTTTTTCGGTTATTGCAAGATACTGAGTTGGTGTGTAGCGGACTGATAGCGACTGTCATGCCGATCTACTTCATAAGAAAGAGCCGCATGCGTGCGCCATGATCGAGTTGCGCTCATACAATTTCGGATCTCGAAGTCCCGGAGGACCTCAGGAATCGCCGATCTGAGCGATGTGCATTAAGCTGCGAGGGCGGCTTAACCAGAAAACACATTCATGCCCACGTCACCGTTTTTGCTGGAAGTCTGTGCAGGTTCTGTCATCTCATGCATCGCCGCGCAAGAAGGCGGCGCTGACCGCGTCGAGTTTTGCGACAACTTGCTGGAAGGCGGCACCACGCCTTCTTATGGATCTGTATCGAGCGCACGTGATAAGTTGTCCATACAGTTGAACGTGATCATCCGTCCACGCGGTGGCGACTTTCTTTACACGGACGTGGAATTTGACGTGATGGAGCGCGACATCATTGCCTGCAAGAGACTCGGTGTGGAGGGTGTCGTGATCGGGCTGCTGACGGCGGACGGTGATATCGATGTGCCCCGTACCAAGCATCTCGTTGAACTGGCTGCGCCCATGCCGGTCACGTTCCATCGCGCATTCGACGTCGCGCGCGATCCGCTCAAAGCGCTTGAAGACATCACCGCTACAGGTTGCACTCGCCTTCTCACTTCGGGCCAGGAAGCCAACGCGCTGGAAGGCGCACTCCTGATCAGCAAACTGCGTGAGGCTGCGGGCAAGCGGCTCACCGTCATGCCCGGTGCCGGCGTGCGGCTTAACAATATTGCGCAATTGATCGATGAAACGGGCTGCGTCGAATATCACACGTCGGGTCGGGCGCCGTTCGCCAGCGGCATGCGCTACCGAAATGAACGCGTCAAGATGGGGGGACCGGGACAGGACGAATACGCGATCGTCGAGACATCGGCGGATCTGGTGAAACAGATCATCGCTCGAGCGAACGAGAGCTGGGATAGACCCGAGCACCTTGGATAAGACCGCACAGATCACGCACTTGAGGCAGACGGAGCGGCCGAAAAGCAAAACGCCGGCACGTTGGCCGGCGTTTCTTTTACTGCAACATGCTTGCTGCTTAAAACGGTTTGACTACAACTAAAAGCGTCGCACCGAGCAGCCCAAGCACCGGCAATTCGTTAAACATTCGGTACCACTTATCAGAGCGCGTGTTCTCGCCGCGCTGAAAACGACGCAACAAAACACCGCAATACGCGTGGTACAGAATGATCAGCACCACAATGCCGAGCTTCGCGTGCATCCAGCCCTGCCCTTGCCCGATACCCACAACCAGCAACAGCCATAAACCACAAGCCAGCGCCGGCACCGCGATAAACGTCATGAAGCGGAACAGCTTGCGTGCCATGAGGAGCAAACGAGCGGTCGCTGCGGGCTCGGTTTCCATCGCGAGATTGACGAAGATACGCGGCAGGTAGAACAGGCCCGCAAACCACGAGGCCACTAATACTATATGCAGCGATTTGATCCAGAGCATTGGAATGGCGGTCTCGCTTATTGTCGTCGTTTGTTAGCGTCGTTTATTCGCGTCGTTTATTCGCGGATTTCGCCGTGACCGAGCACGACGTATTTCAGCGATGTCAAACCGTCCAGCCCAACCGGTCCGCGCGCGTGCAGCTTGTCGTTCGAAATGCCGATCTCCGCGCCAAGGCCGAATTCGAAGCCATCGGCGAAACGCGTCGATGCGTTGACCATCACGCTCGCCGAATCCACTTCGCGAAGGAAGCGCATGGCGCGGTCGTGGTCTTCGGTGACAATGGCGTCGGTGTGATTCGAGCTATACGTGTTGATGTGCTCGATGGCTTCGTCCAGGTCGCTCACCAGTTTGATAGCCAGGATGGGCGCGAGATATTCGGTGCTCCAGTCGGCTTGAGTCGCGTCGTTGAGCGGGCCGTCGTATTTCGCTTGCTGCAACACGGCGCGCGCGGCGGGGTCGACGCGCAATTCCACGTCTTTCACCTTGAACGCGCTGGCGAGCAAGGGCAGCGCTTCTGCCGCAATGCTCTTCGCGATCAACAGCGTTTCCATCGTGTTGCACGTTCCGTAACGATGCGTTTTCGCGTTATCGCAGACGTTGAGCGCCTTGTTCAGATCCGCTCGGTCGTCCACGTAGACATGGCAGATGCCGTCCAGATGTTTGATCATCGGCACGCGCGCTTCGGCCATCAATCGTTCGATCAGTCCCTTGCCGCCGCGCGGCACGATCACATCGACGTACTCGGTCATGGTGATCAGCCTGCCCACCGCCGCACGATCGGCAGTCGCGACAACTTGCACAGCTTCCTGCGGCAAACCGGCAGCTTCAAGGCCTTCACCGATCAACCGTGCCAACGCCGTATTGCATTCCAGCGCCTCGGAACCGCCGCGCAGGATGGTCGCGTTGCCCGACTTCAGGCACAAAGCGGCGGCATCGATAGTCACGTTCGGCCGCGATTCATAAATGATCCCGATCACGCCGAGCGGCACGCGCATCTGGCCGACCTGAATCCCGCTGGGCCGAAACTTCAGGCCGCTGATTTCACCAATCGGGTCAGGCAGCGCGGCCACTTGCCGCAAGCCTTCGATCATCGTATTGAGTGCTTTCTCCGACAACGTCAGGCGGTCGATAAACGCAGCGTCGTGGCCTTTATCGCGAGCGCGGGCAAGATCGCGCGCGTTGGCGTCTTTCAATGCCGCGCGCTCGCGTTCGATCGCGTTCGCCACCGCTTCGAGCGCGGCGTTCTTCGCGGCCGTCGATGCACGCGCCATCGCGCGCGAGGCCCGGCGCGCACGGCGGCCGAGTTCGGTCATGTATTCGTCGATGTCAGTCATCGTCATTCTCTTGGTTTCGTTCGACGCTGCGGTGTAGAGCAGATTTTGGCGTGGAGCGCCGAAATAGGTCGATTTTATGCCGGAGTCAGGCTGGGCGCTTTGACGGCGGTGCGAGCGGCACGCTGCGTTGCAGCGGGCTGCTCGACGACGCGACGGTCATCGCGAGCTCGAACATGCCGTCCCACGGGTCGGGCGGCGGATCGCCCGGGTTCGCACTGCCTCGCGGACCGGTACCGCCTGACAGGCCCTTGACCTGCCGATCCAGCTTCGCCGCCAGCGACAGCGCCTTTTCCAGCGTCGCTTCCGTCACACGCGTGAGAGCAGGGCCGATCAGCCGTTCGCGTGGTCCCCAGACGCGGTTCTCGCGCAGTAGCGTGGTGAGCGGCTTGCCGGCCGCGACGCCGCGTTTCATTCGCAGCAGCGTGCGTATTTCTTCGACCAGCGCCCAGATCACGAGCGTTCCAGCTTCGCCCTCGCCTTTCAGGCCGTCGAGCATGCGCGTGAGGCGCGCGACATCGCCGGTGAGCATGGCTTCATTGAGCTTGAATACGTCATAACGCGCGACGTTCAGTACGGCTTCGTGAATCTGTTCGAACGTCAGCACGCCCGCCGGATAGAGCAAACCCAGCTTCAGGATTTCCTGATGCGCGGCGAGCAGATTGCCCTCCACCCGTTCCGCGATAAACACCAGCGCCCGCCGTCCATCCTCGCCCGGCTCGACGCGCTGGTTTTGGGCGTTCAAGCGCTGGCCGAGCCACATGGGCAACTGCGCGCGCTCGACCGGATCGATCTTCATCATCACGCCCGGGCCGCTCAGCGCCGTGAACCACGCGGACTTCTGCGTGGCGGCGTCGAGCCGCGGCAAGGTGACGAGCATGAGGACATCGGGGTTATCGGCGGCGGCCAGGGTTTTCAGCGCCTCGCCACCTTCCTTGCCGGGCTTGCCCGTAGGAATGCGCAACTCGACCAGTTGACGGTCGCCGAAGAGCGACATCGATTGGCTTGCGCCCAATAGCGAACTCCAATCGAAGTAACGGTCGACCACAAACACCGAGCGATCCGTGAAACCCTTCGCCCGGGCACTCGCGCGAATCTTGTCGCACGCTTCCTGCGCGAGCAGATGCTCATCGCCATAGACGACGTACAAGCCTTTCGGCCCTTTCGCGAGATGCGCGTCGAGCGCGTCGAGCTTCAACTGCATTGTTCAGGCACCCGGGGTTACAGCGGCGGTACAGGCAAAGGCGCACGCGGCGCAATGCCAGGCGCTGCTTCATTCGGCGAAGGATGCAGCGAACGCACCACCGCAAGCCGGCGCGTCAACTGGTCCACGGCATCGAACTGCATGTCGCGATACAGCGTCTGCGCTTCAATACCCTTCGCCAGCGTGAACTGATCGCTATAGGTCAGCGCACGGTTCAGTGAAATCACGCTGGGTGGAATCAGCAAGGTTCCGTCGGCGCCAACCATCGAGTAACTCAGGTTGTAGTCGAGTTCATACTCCTGCACGACACCTTGTGCATTCAGGCTCAAGGTCTTCATGCCGTTGCCGCCGGTCAGCGAAAGGATCGCGTCGGGTTTTTCCGATACCTTGACGATCACCGTGTCGCTGCCGCCTTCCACCACGCGCTGGAGGCGCCCCAGCATTTCCGGCGTGCCGCCGCTAATGGCGAGCCGCTTGAACGCGTAGTCCTGCTGCCCGCGCAACTGGAAGCCGCATGCCGACAGCAGCGCCGCGCTGCATGCCAGCGTCAGGATCGAGCGACGGCGGATTGCGCGCTTGGTCTTCGCTTGGCTTTGGATCTGGGTCGAACTCAAGCTGACAGCTTTCCTGCTCACAACGTCCTCCAGGATTTTCACAGTGCGCGATGTCCGGTTCATACGACCACGTTCACCAACCGGCCCGGCACCACGACGACCTTCTTCGGCGCGCGCCCTTCCGAAAACTTCTCGAACATCTCGTGCGCGACCGCCACTTTTTCGATGTCCTCGCGGGACGCGTCCTTCGGCATGGTCAGCGATCCACGCACCTTGCCGTTGACCTGCAGCACGAGCTCAATTTCAGCCTGTTCGAGCGCGCTTTCGTCCACTTTCGGCCAGGACGCGTCGAGCAAACCGCCGTAGAGATTGGCGTAACCAAGTTCCTGCCACAATTGGAACGTGATGTGCGGCACGACCGGGTACAGCACGCGCAGCAACACACCGAAGGTCTCGGTGAGAACGGCGGGCGTCGCGTCCTTGGCAGCATCGACAGCGTTCAGCATCTTCATGGCCGCCGATACTACCGTGTTGTACTGCAAGCGGCCGTAGTCGAAATCGGCTTGCTTCAGGATGGTGTAGATCTCGCGGCGCAGCGTGCGGTCCGAGTCGTTCAGCTTCGATGTATCCAGCTTCGCGTGCGTTTTCAGCGTGTCCGCACGGCCATGCGCGAGTTGCCACACGCGACGCAAGAAGCGGCTTGCGCCTTCCACGCCCGTGCCCGACCATTCGAGCGATTGCTCGGGCGGAGCGGCGAACATCACGAAGAGACGCGCCGTGTCCGCGCCGTAGGCATCGATCAGCAATTGCGGATCAACACCGTTGTTCTTCGACTTCGACATCTTCTCCACGCCGCCAATCACCACCAGCTTGCCGTCGGCGTTCAGCACCGCGCCGACCGGTCGGCCTTTGTCGTCGTGCGTGACGGTCACGTCGGACGGGTTGATCCACGTCTTCTTGCCCGCCGCGTCTTCGCGGAAATAGGTTTCGTTGAGCACCATGCCCTGCGTAAGCAGGTTCTTCGCCGGTTCGCCGAACTTCACCAAACCCAAGTCGCGCATGACCTTCGTCCAGAAGCGGGAATACAAGAGGTGAAGAATCGCGTGCTCGATCCCGCCGATGTACTGATCCATCGGCATCCAGTAATCGGTGCGTTCGTCGACCATTGAGGTCGCGTCCGGCGCGGCATAACGCGAGAAATACCAGGCCGAATCGACAAACGTGTCCATGGTGTCCGTTTCGCGCTTGGCCGGCGCGCCGCACTTCGGGCACGTGCAATTCACGAACGCTTCAGACTTCGCGAGCGGATTGCCCGTGCCGTCCGGCACGAGGTCTTCCGGCAACACGACCGGCAAATCGGCTTCGGGCACCGGCACGTCGCCACATGTGGCGCAGTGGATGATCGGGATCGGCGTGCCCCAGTAGCGCTGGCGCGAAATGCCCCAGTCGCGCAGACGCCAAGTGATTTTTTTATCGCCGAGATCGAGCGCCTTCAGGTCCGCGGCGATCGCGTTGGTCGCGTCTACGAATGTGAGACCGTCGTACTTGCCGCTATTGACGAGCGTGCCCGTGCCCTTCTCGGCGTACCACTCTTCCCACGCGTCGGTGCTGTAGGTCTTGCCTTCAACGGCAACCACTTGCTTGATCGGCAGCGCGTATTTCTTCGCGAACGCGAAGTCGCGTTCGTCGTGGGCCGGCACGCCCATCACGGCGCCTTCGCCGTAACTCATCAGCACGTAGTTGCCGATCCACACTTCGACCTTTTCCTGCGTCAGCGGATGCGTGACGAAAAAGCCCGTGGGCATGCCCTTCTTTTCCATCGTTGCGACGTCGGCTTCAGCCACGCCGCCGCGCTTGCATTCTTCGATAAACGCTTGCAACGCAGCGTTATCGCGAGCAAGGCGCGTTGCCAGCGGATGTTCGGCGGCAACGGCAGCGAACGTCACGCCCATGATGGTGTCGGCGCGCGTGGTGAACACGCGCAGCAATTTGCTTTCTCCGTCGATCTCGTACGGGAAGCCGAAATTCACGCCGAAGCTCTTGCCGATCCAGTTCTGCTGCATGACCTTCACGCGCTCGGGCCAGCCGAGGCCTTCCAGGTCGCCGAGCAACTGATCCGCGTAGTCCGTGATGCGCATGTAGTACATCGGGATCTCGCGCTTTTCCACCAGCGCACCCGAACGCCAGCCGCGCCCGTCGATCACCTGCTCGTTCGCGAGCACGGTCTGATCTTCCGGATCCCAGTTCACCGTCCCGGTCTTTTTATACGCGATGCCCTTTTCCAGCATCTTCAGGAACAGCCACTGGTTCCACTTGTAGTACTCGGGCTTGCACGACGCAATTTCCCGCGACCAGTCGATAGCGAGGCCCATCGACTGCATCTGCTTCTTCATGTAGTCGATGTTGTCGTAAGTCCACTTCGCCGGCGGCACGTTGTTCGCCATCGCGGCGTTTTCCGCCGGCATGCCGAACGCGTCCCAGCCCATGGGCATCAGCACGTTATGCCCGTTCATGCGCAGGAACCGGTACATCACGTCGTTGATCGTGTAGTTGCGCACGTGCCCCATGTGCAGCTTGCCCGACGGGTACGGCAGCATGGACACGCAGTAAAACTTGGGCTTGTCGCTGGTTTCGGTCGACCGGTAGACATCTTTCGCGCGCCAGTCGCTTTGCGCTGCGGATTCGACGTCGGCGGGTACGTATTTATCTTGCATGGTGGTTTTTGGCTTTCTTCGGCTAGTGCGGGCGTTCAGCGTTCGCCGGACCTGGCGCTCATGATCGCGTTCAGAGGTTTGGGGCCCGGCGGACGTGAAAACCGGGCAAAGCGTGATTATACCGGCTGTGATGGGTGGGCGACGCCGGGTGCCCTTGAGGCGCCAGCGATTTGAAACGACGCCTGTGGTGTTCGAACGCTTGCACGGCTCCACCCGTTTTTTGCCGACTGGCGAATCGGCCTCGCCACAGCAAACTATCCCGCCGTTTCGCTCTCGGCTGCAAATCGCTTCGCTTCGTCACGATAACCGTTCGTGCGCCACGTCAGCACGAAATCGAAACGCACTGTGTTCACGGCGGGGATTGACGTACGGGATCAGTCAGAACGATTGTTGGTCGTACTGGCACACACGACCGATGAACGGGAAACGATTCAAATGACCGCTTTTGCTATACATTCGCTCGCCATTTCGCGTGCGAGCGATGAAGTCCGCAGATCGAATATGCTCTCGCAAACCATTAAAAACGCAATGCGGACACTATCGATAGTATTCACGGCGCTTGCCGCAGCGCCTGCACAGGCGGACCTCGGTTGCAACGGGCTTGGTCTCGGCAATACGATTGATGCGGGCGGGATTTCGATCCCCATGGGCGCCACGTCAGGCCAGACCGTGCTCACGTTGCCGCCGAGCACCTTTCAGGCGCAGTGCCTTCTCACGAAAGGGCAGACGTCGGGGATCACCATTTCCACTCTGACTACGACCACAACGCCAGCGCCGGGATTCGACGACGTTTATCCGACCAGCGTGCCAGGTCTGGGCGTCCGGTACACATTCAACGGCGACAAGACATGCGACGCGCAGAACCTGACGATGAAGAATGGCAAGATCGCCATCTCGTATCTTGTCTCCGGCATCCCGGACTCGGCTGTGTGGCTCTATTCGGACATGACGGTTACACCTAGTCTTGTGGTAACAGGCGCGGTGAAGGGCGGCGCGTCCGTGCTGTCGAGCGCGCCAATCGTAAAATTCACGATCAAGGATGCCGGCGGTTCGTGGCCAAAAGCAGATCTATACGGAAGCACCGCAACGGGCACGCTTATGACCGCCGCCTGTTCGGTGCAGACGCCGGGCATTGCAATCACGCTCCCAACCGTTGCCACACGTTCGTTGGCGAGCGTGGGAGTAATTGCAGGCAGGCAGGCGTTCAACTTGAGCTTCGCCTGCGCGGCGGGTGCTCAGGTGTCCATTGTGATTACGGATGCCGTCGATCCGTCGAATCGATCCAACGTGCTCAAGCTCGCGGCGGAGTCGACAGCGAAGGGGGTTGGGGTCCAGGTATTGAAGGCGGGGCACACACCGGTTCTGTTCGGTCCGGACGCAATCGGCCAGAACGTGGAGAACCAATGGTTGATCGGTGCATCGCCGAATGGATTGCTCGAATTACCGCTGTCGGCACAATATATTCGCACCGGCGATCTGGCAGCGGGTTCCATCAAGGCTCTGGCCACCTTCACCATGTCGTATCAGTAGGCTTGCAACTTCTTATCGCGCCGGCTTTCCCGGGTCAGTCACGAAGCCAATCTTGCTCAGCCCCGCGCTTTGCGCTGCACCCATCACGCGGGCGATCACGTCGTAATGTGTTGCAGCCGATGCCCTCAAATGAAGCTCAGGCTGCGTCGGCTTCTTGCCGTCCGCCGCGAATTGCGTCTGCATCTGCTCGAACGTGATTGGCTTGTCATTCCAGTAAAACTTTCCCGTATCGTCGATGGAAAGCGTGATGGTGTCCGGCGTCTCGCGCGCCACCTGCGACGCCACCTTCGGCAGGTCCAGCCGGATGGCATGCGTGAACAACGGCGCCGTGATGATGAAAATCACCAGCAGCACCAGCATGACGTCGATCAACGGCGTCATGTTGATCTCCGCCATGGGCGCGCCGTTCGATTTCTTGTCCAGTCCGCCGAATGCCATGATGTACTCGTCCGGGTGCGGGAATATGAGGGTCGGCGGGTGGTCGGTTAAACCACGCGGTCTTCAACCGGCGCGCTCTTGGCGCGGCGCGGCGCAACGCCGCTCGTGTACGCGTGCAGATCGTGCGCGAAACCGTCGAGTTCTTCCGATATCTGCCGCACCATCCGCCCCAGCACGTTGTACGCAAGCACGGCCGGGATAGCCACGACCAGCCCGAACGCCGTCATGATGAGCGCCTCGCCAACCGGACCCGCCACGTTTTCGATCATGGCCTGCCCGCTCGCGGCAATGCTGCCGAGCGCGTGATAAATGCCCCACACGGTGCCGAGCAAGCCGACAAACGGCGCTGTACTTCCCACCGATGCCAGCAGGACCTGCCCGAATTCAAGCCGCCGTTGCGATGCTAGCAACGCATGTCGCAACGCGCGCAGCACGCGCTCGCCGGGCTCCACATGCGCGATCAAGGCGCCGGGCATCTCGGCTTCGGAAGCACGCCATGCAGCAACCGCAAGCGGCAGGTACACCCGTTCCCGATCCACTTTCCGCAATTCCGCGATGCCTTCGGACAGCGTCGGCGCCTGCCAGAAACGCTGCACGGCGCGCGGTCCCTGACGCTTCGCGCGCACCAGGACCCAGGCCTTCACGATGAGAAAACACCAGCTCGCCACCGACATGGCCAGAAGCACGCCCGCGACGCCATGCGTGATGCCGTCGCTGCTCTGCAAATAATGGATGATGCCGGTTGTAGCCATCGGAAAAATAACCCCGGGGTTTAGTGGCTCGGACTCAGGCTTCGCGCAAACCGAGCACGTCTTGCATGTCGAAGTAACCGCGCTCGCGGCCCGCAAGGAAGTGCGCGGCGCGCAACGAGCCTTGCGCATACGACAGCCGGTTGGCCGACTTGTGCGTGATCTCGATGCGCTCGCCAATGCCGGCGAACAACACAGTGTGATCGCCGACAATATCGCCGCCGCGAATGGCCGCGAAACCAATGGTCGATGGATCGCGTTCGCCAGTCACGCCTTCGCGCCCATACACGGCGCAATCCTTCAGCTCGCGGCCGAGCGCGTGGGCGATGGTTTCACCCATTGCAAGCGCGGTGCCCGACGGTGCATCGACCTTGTGCCGGTGATGCGCCTCGATGATCTCGATGTCGTACCCTTCGGCGAAATGTCGCGCTGCGAACTCGAGCAGCTTGAGCGTCACGTTCACGCCCACGCTCATGTTCGGCGCAAACACGATGCCGATTTTTTCACCGGCCGCGCGCAATTGGACTTTTTGTTCATCGTCGAAACCGGTCGTGCCGACGACCATCTTCACGTTATGCCGCAACGCCGCTTCCAGATGCACGAGCGTGCCTTCGGGACGCGTGAAGTCGATCAGCAGGTCCGCGCTGGCGAACACCTGCTCAATGTTGTCAGTCAGCGTAACGCCGGTCTCTTGTCCGAGGAACGCGCCTGCGTCTTGGCCGAGCTGCGGCGCGCCGGTTCTGTCGAGCGCACCGGCCAACGTGGCGTTGGCGTCCTTCAGAACTGTTTCGATGAGCATGCGGCCCATGCGGCCCGATGCGCCGGCGATGGCGATTTTCATGGCGTGTCTCGCGTGAGTTGGAGCTACGAAAGCGACGAAGTCAGAAGCATGATAGCGACACGACGGATGCGGCCGCAGCTTGGCGCGCAGCCGCCCGAGCAGAATAGATCCTGACGAAACCAGACAAAGCAGGCGGGCAACGTACGTCTGCCCGCCGTTCTGCTTAGTTGGTAGTCGTCGGCACGGAGGGCGCGCCTAGACCGTTGCCCGAGTTCGCCGGGGCAGGCGACGTGCCCGACGGACCCACGGCGCTGCTGTCCGGGATCGTGACCGGGTTCGGGCGACGCTGCAACTGGATCTGCGAGTTGCCTGCGGCACTGACGTTCGGCGGTAATCCCGGGTTGCCCGGCACAACCGGCATGGCCGACGAGCGAGTGCGGCCCGTAGGTGTCTGCACGGCGTCCGTTGCGCGATTTGCAGCTTGAGCGGCTTGCTGGTTGGCGTCGCCGGCAAACGCGTTCGACGCATTCGATGCATCCGGACGGATGCCCGGCGCACTAGCCGCTCCCGCGACCGCTGCCCCGCTCGCCGATCCCGCTGCGGCCGTTGCGTCTATTGCGCTGGCGCCTTTGGCCGAGGCCGCCGTGGCCGCAGCCGTAGCGGAGGTCAGCTTGACGCCCTTGTCGCCATCGATTTCAGCCAGCAGTTCGAGATTCGACGGCAAATTCTCGCCGCCCGACCAGCTCGCCACCGTATTGCCCGCGAACAGCACGACAAAGTCACGCTGCTGCACAACCGACGTAGAACCGCGCTTGAAGTAGAAGACGTAGTCCCAGCGATCCGCGTGGAACATGTCTGCCAGCAACGGCGTGCCCAGCAGCGCCTTCACCTGGTCTCGCGACAAGCCGACTTTCATCTGGCTCGCGGCTTCCGCCGAAACGAAGTTCCCCTGCACAACCGTGATCCGATACGGCGTGATGTGCTGCGCGATGCTTTGCGTAACGCTGTCGTAAGTGGAACATCCAGCCAGGACGGTCATAGTGGCGGCAGCGATCAAAGTTCCGCGCATACGACGGCTCTCCCGGCTATTCAATAAAGATTTTAGAAACATTTCACCCTTCATTTCACCCTTCGCCTGGCCCATCGCCCGTGGGGGCGCAAGAAGTTGCGGAGTCTTTCGGAGATCGCGCCATTTCGTTCGGATGGTGACCGGAACGGTAAAAACGCATTACTATGAGAACCTTGAATTGTACTCTAGGGATGCCTAGCCATGACCAATCCCGCCGATCTGAAAAATATCGGGCTGAAGGCAACGTTGCCCCGGCTCAAGATACTTGAGATTTTCCAGCATAGTCCTGTGCGTCATCTGACTGCAGAAGACGTGTATAGAAACCTGTTGCACGAAGAACTCGACATCGGTCTCGCCACCGTGTACCGGGTGCTCACTCAATTCGAGCAAGCGGGCCTGCTTTCCCGCAGTAACTTCGAGTCGGGCAAAGCGGTGTTCGAACTCAACGAAGGCACCCATCATGACCATCTGGTGTGTCTGGACTGCGGCATGGTGGAAGAGTTTTTCGACGCTGAAATAGAAAGCCGCCAGCAAGATATCGCCAAGGAACGCGGCTTCAAGCTGCACGAGCACGCGCTTGCCCTGTATGGCACGTGTACGAAGGAACATTGCCCGCACAGGAAGAACTGATCTTGATGAGTGTATGTGCGTGTGATTCAGCACGTAACGTAAAACAAGCGTGAAAAAGCCGCCGGTTCTTGCAAACCGGCGGCTTTTTTTCAGCTTGATTCCACTGCCTTACTTGTCGGCGTTATTTGGCGTTGGCCAAAGCAACAGCCGTGTCCAGCATGCGGTTCGAGAAGCCCCACTCGTTGTCGTACCAGCTCGACACCTTCACAAGACGGCCTGACACCTTCGTCAGCGTTGCGTCGAATGTGGACGATGCCGGGTTGTGGTTGAAGTCGATCGACACCAGCGGCGCGGTGTTGTAGCCCAGGATGCCCTTCAACGAGCCTTCCGATGCTTCCTTCATGATCGAATTCACTTCGTCCACCGTCGTGTCGCGTGCAGCGATGAACGACAGGTCCACGATCGACACATTGATAGTCGGCACGCGAATGGCGTAACCGTCCAGCTTGCCGTTCAATTCCGGCAGCACCAGGCCAACTGCTGAAGCGGCGCCAGTCTTCGTCGGGATCTGGCTATGCGTGGCCGAGCGCGCGCGGCGCAGGTCCTCGTGATAGACGTCGGTCAGGACCTGGTCGTTCGTGTACGCGTGGATCGTCGTCATCAGGCCGTTCACCAGGCCGATCTTGTCGTTCAACGGCTTGACGAGCGGCGCCAGGCAGTTCGTCGTGCACGATGCGTTCGAGATCACCGTATCCGACGCCTTCAGCACGTGATCATTCACGCCATAGACGATGGTTGCATCAACGTCCTTGCCGCCCGGCGCCGAGATGATGACCTTCTTCGCGCCGCCCTTGATGTGCGCACTGGCCTTTTCCTTCGTCGTGAAGAAGCCCGTGCATTCCAGCACCACGTCGACCTTCAATTCGCCCCACGGCAATTCGGCCGGGTTGCGGTTAGCCAGCACGCGGATGCGGTCGCCGTTCACCACGAGGTAATCGCCATCCACCGACACTTCGCCCGGGAACTTGCCGTGCGCCGTGTCGTACTGCGTCAGGTGCGCGTTCGTGGCGGCATCGCCGAGATCGTTGATCGCAACGATCTCGATGTCGTGCTTCTTGCCGTTTTCGTAGAAGGCGCGCAGCGTATTGCGGCCGATCCGGCCGTAGCCGTTGATTGCAACGCGAATCGTCATGGTCTATCTCCTGATGGCTGAAAAAATGTTCCAGTTCGCTGCTGCGGGGTTTGCCGGATGAGTTGGGTCATCAACTCCTCCAAAGACAAAGTACCCGATATCAGCCCGCGAGCGCGGCTTTTGCCGTCTCCACGACATGCTCGACGGTGAAGCCGAAATACTTAAAAAGCTCGCCGGCGGGCGCGGATTCGCCGAACGAATCGATGCCCACCACGCCGCCCTCGAGACCCACATACTTGCGCCAGAAATCGGTCACGCCGGCTTCGATCGCCACACGCACGACGCCCTTCGGCAACACGCGGTCGCGATACTCCTGGTCTTGCAGATCGAACGCGTTCGTACACGGCATGGACACGATGCGTGCGCCAATGCCTTCCTGCGCCAGTTTCTCGCCGGCCTTCAGCGCCAGTTCGACTTCCGAACCCGTGGCAATCAGGATGATCTTGCGTGCGGGAATGTCGTCGTTCCAGTCGCGCAGCACGTAGCCGCCCTTCGCAATGTTCGCGATCTGCACGTCGTTACGCGCCGAGAACAGCAGGTTCTGACGCGTGAAAATCAGCGCCGAAGGCCCTTTGTGCTCAATGGCATGCGTCCATGCAACGGCGGTTTCGACGGTATCGGCCGGACGCCACACTTGCAAGTGCGGAATCAGGCGCAAGCTCGACGTTTGTTCCACCGACTGGTGCGTCGGGCCATCTTCGCCCAGGCCGATTGAATCGTGCGTGAACACGAAGATAGACGGCGCTTTCATCAGTGCAGCCACGCGCAGCGCGTTGCGGCTGTAGTCCGAGAACGTCAGGAAGGTGCCGCCAAACGGCCGATACCCACCATGCAGCACGATGCCGTTGATGGCCGCGCTCATGCCGAACTCGCGCACGCCGTAGTTGATGTGGTTGCCCCACTGGATCTCGTTCGTGTTCTCACCCGCGCGCACCGGCTTCGATGCCTTCCAGTTGGTCAGGTTGGAGCCCGTCAGGTCGGCAGAACCGCCAAGCAGTTCAGGCAGCGCGGCGGCAAGGCCGTCGAGCGTCTGCTGCGACGCCTTGCGCGTGGCAATGGTTTCGCCCTTCTGATTCGCAGCTTCAATAATGTTCTTCGCGTCCTGCGCCCACGTGGCCGGCAGTTCGTCTTTCATGCGGCGCACGAACTCGGCGGCTTCAGCCGAATGCTTCGCGCGGTAGGCATCGAAGCGCTTGTTCCACTCGGCTTCGGCGCGCGCGCCCGCTTCCTTCGCGTCCCATGCCGCATAGACTTCCTGCGGAATCACGAACGGTTCCCAGGTCCAGCCCATACCGGCACGCGCGTCCGCGATTTCCTTGGCGCCCAGCGGCGCGCCATGCGAATCGTGGCTGCCTTGCTTGGTCGGCGCACCCTTGCCGATAGTCGTACGGCAGCAGATCAGCGTAGGTTTGTCCGAGTTCTTCGCTTGCGCAATGGCCGCGTCCACCGCGTCAACGTTGTGGCCATCGACCGCGCGGATCACGTTCCAGCCGTAGGCTTCGAAACGCTTCGGGGTGTCGTCGTGGAACCAGTGCTCAACGTGACCATCGATAGAAATACCGTTGTCGTCGTACAGCGCGATCAGCTTGTGCAGCTTGAGCGTGCCGGCGAACGAACAGGCTTCGTGCGAGATGCCTTCCATCATGCAGCCGTCGCCGAGAAACACGTACGTGTGATGGTCGACGATCTTCGTGCCGTCCTTGTTGAACTCGGCTGCGAGCAGTGCTTCGGCGAGCGCCATGCCGACCGCGTTCGCCAGACCCTGGCCAAGCGGGCCGGTCGTCGTTTCAACGCCCGGCGTAATGCCGTATTCCGGATGCCCCGGCGTCTTCGAATGCAGTTGACGGAAGTTCTTGAGTTCGTTGATCGCCAGGTCGTAGCCGGTCAGATGCAGCAACGAGTACAGCAGCATGGAGCCATGACCGTTCGACAACACAAAACGATCGCGGTCGGCCCAATGCGGATTACTCGGGTTGTGCTTGAGGTGACGCGACCAGAGCGCCACGCCGATTTCCGCCATGCCCATTGGCATGCCCGGGTGGCCGGAGTTGGCCTGTTGCACGGCGTCCATTGCCAGCGCACGGATTGCGTTGGCCATCAGGGTGGTCTGGCTGGAAGTCGGGGTCGTCATGTCGAGTCCGGTAGGTCCTGAAAAGATCCTGGGATGATTCTGAGCGACGCACCGGAGCAAACGATAGAACCTACGTTTTCAACACCCGGAGCGACGAGAAACGGAGAGGATCGGAAGCCGGTTATTCTAGCAGACGACTTTGAGGCGCTGGCGGGACGGCGGCGGGGAACCGGGCGGCGCAGGAAGCGATTGTTCGCCGGAAACGGCAATCATGACGAAGGCTTCCTGCGGGCACGCTCCCTGCACCAGCACATCGGCAGACGCGGCGTAGCGCCGCAACTGAAACCCGCCCAGCCCGCGTGGCCCGGCCTTCGCGGCCCGGCCCGTCTGCCAAAGGGCGCCATGGCACAATGCAGGCATCAGCCGAGCTCGAGGAGAAGCCCTTATGTCCGACCCCCGCCCCGCCGATGTGCCGTGGCTCACGCCTTACCTGACCGTTCGCGATGCCCGTGTATCCACGGGGTTCTACGAACAAGCGCTAGGTTTTGCAGTGCGTGACAGCGTCAACGACGACGGCGCCGTGATCCATGTCGAGATGACCTATCGCGGGCAATTGATCCTGATGTTCGCCCCCGAAGGCGCTTATGGTTCGCACGCGAAGACCCCAAAAAGCACGGGCTTGATGGCGCCGCAATCGTTCTATCTCTATGTAGACGATGTAGACGCCGTGTTCTCGCGTGCAATCGCGGTCGGCGCGAAACCGCTGATCCAACCCCAGGACCAGTACTGGGGCGATCGTTTTGCACAGTTCGAAGACCCGGACGGGTATCGGTGGGCAATCGCCCGGCATTTGAATTAGGCTGGGTCCGTCGTGTTCTACGTCGTCGTGTTCTGCGTTCTAGATAAATAGCCAAGTTCAGCATCCATCACTTCCCTGCCCCCGCGCTGTACAGCGCCCGGGCGAGTCATTTCATGCCACGTTTCTTTGTTGCCAGCCCGCTCGTCGCGGGCGAAATGATGCCCTTGCCGGACGATGTCGTCCGCCATGTGCACGTCCTGCGCCTGCAATCGGGCGACACGGTCCATCTGTTCAACGGAGCGGGCGGTGAATATCGCGCGCATCTGGTTGAAATCGGCAAGCGAACTGCGATCGTTCACCTCGATGAATTCATCGAACGTGAAGCGGAAGCGCCGTATCGAATCACCCTGGCGCAAGGCGTGGCGGGCGGCGACAAAATGGATTGGCTGATCGAGAAGGCGGTGGAACTGGGCGTCGCGGCCGTCGTTCCGCTCACGGCCGAACGCGGCGTGGTGCGGCTTTCGGGTGAACGCGCGGCGCGTCGGCAAGGACATTGGCAGGCGTTGGTACGAGCCGCATGTGAGCAATGTGGGAGAAACCGGGTGCCGGATGTCGCGGCGCCTCTGGACCTGGACAAATGGCTCGGTAACCTGCCGCCCGCCGGAGATGGCGAGTTGCGGCTGCTGCTGTCACCGCGTGCTCAGCTTGGCTTTGCGTCTTTGCCAACAAGCGCGCCCGCGGCACCGGTGACCGTCGCGATCGGGCCGGAGGCCGGGTTTTCGCCGGCAGAGGAAGCGACTATTGTCGATGCCGGGTTTGCCACGCTTGGCCTTGGACCTCGCGTCTTGCGCACCGAAACGGCGGGTATAGCAGTCCTTGGGGCACTCGCCGCGCGCTGGGGCGGGTGGTGATGCACGTCGGTAGGCTCCCGCGCTGCGATTCATTCCGCAATAAAACGCAAAAAAGCCAGTCAACGCCTGTGTTCAACAGACGACGACCGGCTTTCTGACCTCTTTTCGCCGAGAGACCGCAGCGCCTTGCCCGCAGTGCTAAACCCTGAATTCGGGCGCTATCGCTTACGTGCCGGCGAAGAACTCAGGCAAACGCCTCAGGCGAACGAGTAAAACACCCTGAACGCCACACGCCGTTCCGCCCAGAATTCCGCTGCTTCGCGAAACACGTCGAGCAAGGTTTCGCGCCCTTCTTTGTCAAATTTCTGCGCAACCGGCAGCGCTTCCAGCACGATCACGAAGCCCGGCTGCGAACCCGCTTTATGCACCAGATCGGTAAGACTGTCGTAGAGCGCGTCGTAGTTCTTCCCGAAGTGCTTCGGAAACAAAAACGATGTAGCGATAGTTTCGAGCACTTCCTGCTTGCTCTGGGCCTGACCGCAATACGCATATAGGAAATGCTGACCCAGCTTGCTCGCTTCGTCGGCGAGATCCTGGACCCTGAAAGCGCGGATCGACTGCACGATATTTGATCGCACCGTCTTGAAAAGACTCATAGACCCCTCGTTCAATGATGACAGCGCCGTGCTCTGTTCGTCGTCGGGTCGATTTTCGTCTGTCGTGCGGAGTCGCAAAACTCGCTGGAACATGTTGCCATCGCCGGCGAAAAGATCACCCGCGACACCGTTGTCGTGCGCGTAGATGTTGTCGCTCATGCCGTTCATCCCGAAGTTAATCCCGCAATGCGTTTAAAACTCACGTAATGGTCGTCGGTATAGAAGCAGTTGTCGATCTGCCGACGGGGCCCGCCACATACGATCCGACGTGCGCCGCGATCGCGGGCGCGCGGCGTAGGAACGGTGTATTCGTGGTAAAAGCCGCGCGGGTGCGGCGGCAGCATACGCTCGCGATTGCCAAACACGATGCCGTCTTTCTCATACGGAAACGGCCCGCCAGCCTCGATCCGCCGTAGCGTCACAATGGCCTGTTTTGGCAATTGCGCGGCATCGACGGTAGTCTGCGACGGTTCCGAACCCGTTGAGGCGGTATCGCGCCAGCTCTCTGCGCGCGGATCGCTTTTCAGCTTGTCCTTGTCTTGCAACACGTGCGGCGGTTCCGCCTGCGACGCTACTGCAGAGGTGTTCGCACCCGGGCTTTGGGCATCCGGCCCGCTTTTCCCGCAGCCGCTCAACACCCATGAAAGCGCCACGATCAATCCACAAAACCACGCGCGCTTCACGAAACCTGTCCCCGCTTTGAACCCAAAAATATGACGACCATGAAAGACGTAAGGGTATCGCTAATGACACCGGGAATCAACGTTGGTTCGGCAGATGCTCATTTTTCAGGCGCTTTCTCCCTCGTATCTGACCGTTGTATGCGGCTCGCCAACGCTTTTTCATCAATGACAAGAAAAATAGGCCTCGATCATTTTTAGGATCAGTCCGAGATACTTTTAGCTTGATTTAGTGAAAAATGACTTCATGCATGGTTTGGGGCGTGGAACCAGTGTCGCCTCTCTCGCGAAGCTTCCACGGTGTAAAAATCGGCACCATCGCTGTTTGGAGGAGAAAGCAAATCCCCTTGCACACCTCGTGGCGTGTCGGATCATCCGGCACGCCTTTTTTTTCGTGCGGGGAAACCCGATAAGCCAAAAGAGATTCCAAGGCATGAAGCCGAGTGGACGCTCTGTTCACGCTGGCCAGACGAGCGCAGAAATAAAAAGAGGGATTGCGACACCTCGTCGCAATCCCTCTTTTGCAGTTCTTCTTACCGGAGTTCGACTCGAACCGCCGCCCGGCGCGGGTTGAGCTCCCGCGGGTCTAAGCCGCCCGAGCCTTGAACCCTTACCGCGCCACAGCCGTAGCGTCCGCCACCAGCAACGCCGTCATGTTCACGATCCGGCGCACCGTAGCCGATGCCGTCAGCACATGCACAGGTTGAGCCGCGCCCAGCAACATCGGGCCAATCGCGATGTTGTTGCCGGCCGCCGTCTTCAGCAGGTTGTACGAGATATTCGCGGCATCAATATTCGGCAGTACGAGCAAATTCGCGTCGCCTACCAGCGTTGACTCCGGCAGGACTTCGCGGCGCAGGTTGGCGTCCAGCGCGACGTCGCCGTGCATTTCACCATCCACGTCCAGATCCGGCGCACGCTCGCGCAGCAATGCCAGCGTGTCGCGCATCTTGACGGCCGTCGGCGCGTTGCTTGTACCGAAGTTCGAATGCGACAGCAACGCGATCTTCGGCACGATACCGAAACGGCGCACTTCTTCCGCCGCCATGATCGTGATCTCGCAAAGCTGCTCGGGGGTCGGGTCCACGTTCACGTGCGTGTCGACAATGAAAATCTGCCGGCCCGGCAGCACCAGCGCGTTCATTGCTGCGTAGACGCTGCAGCCTTCCTTCTTGCCAATCACCTGATCGACGAAATGCAGGTGCCGATGCGTCGTGCTGATCGTGCCGCAGATCATGCCGTCCGCTTCGCCCTTCTTGACCAGCATTGCGCCGATCAACGTGGTGCGTCGGCGCATTTCAAGCTTCGCCATTTGCGCGCTGATGCCCTTCCTCGCCATCATGGTGTGATACGTCTGCCAGAAGTCGCGATACCGCTCGTCGTGATCCGTATCCACCACCGTGAAGTCTACGCCGGCCGTCAAACGCAAACCGTACTTCGTGATCCGTTGCGCGATCACAGCCGGTCGTCCGATGAGGATTGGCTTGGCGATCTTTTCGTCCACCGCGATCTGCACGGCGCGCAATACGCGCTCTTCTTCACCTTCGGCGAACACAATGCGCTTCTTGTCTGGCTCCACGCTGCGTGCGAGCTGGAACACGGGCTTCATGGTCGTGCCGCTGTGATAGACGAACTGCTGCAGATGCTGCTCGTAAGCATCCATGTCTTCGATAGGACGCGTGGCCACGCCTGAGTCCATGGCAGCTTTTGCCACGGCCGGCGCGATCTTCACGATCAGGCGCGGGTCAAACGGTTTCGGAATCAGGTATTCGGGACCAAACGACAAGTCCTGAATGCCATAAGCGGTTGCCACGATATCGCTTTGTTCCTGCCGCGCCAGTTCCGCGATTGCGTTCACCGCGGCAATTTCCATTTCGCGCGTGATCGTGCTTGCGCCTGCATCCAGTGCGCCGCGAAAAATGAACGGGAAACACAGGACGTTGTTGACCTGGTTCGGGTAGTCCGTACGGCCGGTGGCAAGCACGGCATCCGGACGCACTTCCAGCGCCAGTTCCGGCAGGATTTCCGGCGTCGGGTTGGCAAGCGCGAGAATCAGCGGCTTTTGCGCCATGCCCTTGACCATCTCCTGCTTCAGCACGCCGCCGGCGGACAGCCCCAGAAATACGTCGGCGCCTTCCATTACGTCGGCGAGCGTACGCGCCGAGGTTTCGCGCGCAAAACGTTCCTTGTCCGGATCCATCAATTCCACACGGCCCTTGTAGACCACGCCGGCCAGATCGGTCACGAAGATGTTTTCGAGCTTCATGCCGAGTTCAACCAACAGGTCCAGACACGCCAGCGCCGCAGCACCTGCACCCGACGCAACCAGCTTCACTTCTTCAATCTTCTTGCCGACCACGACCAGGCCGTTCGTAATAGCAGCCGCGACCACGATAGCCGTGCCGTGCTGGTCGTCGTGGAACACCGGGATCTTCATCCGCTTGCGGCATTCACGTTCCACGATGAAGCAATCCGGCGCCTTGATGTCTTCCAGGTTGATGCCGCCGAACGTGGGCTCCAAAGCGCAGATTACATCGACGAGCTTCATGGGGTCCATCTCGTTCAGCTCGATGTCGAACACGTCGATACCTGCGAACTTCTTGAACAGCACGGCCTTGCCTTCCATCACCGGCTTCGATGCCAGCGGGCCGATGTTGCCGAGCCCGAGCACCGCAGTGCCGTTGGTCACGACGCCGACCAGGTTGCTGCGCGCGGTAAAGCGCGCGGCATTCAGCGGATCGGCGACGATTTCCTCGCACGCGAACGCCACGCCCGGTGAATAAGCCAGCGCGAGATCGCGCTGGTTGATCATCTGCTTGGTGGGGGCAATCGCGATTTTGCCGGGAGTCGGAAACTCGTGGTAATCGAGCGCGGCTTCGCGGAGTTTGGCTTTGGCGTTATCGGCTGGAGTGGTCATGAGGCGTCGGTCTGAAGGCAAGATTAGAATAGAAGTTCGAATGCATTGTAGCGCCAATCAAAGTCCGTCCCGACCGGTGATACCGGCAATACACGGCACATAGCCCATTTGGACAAGGCCTGGAAAAGCACCATGAGCGCCAAGCCGGCAGCGGGTTACGCCGCAACGCTCCCTTATTAAGATGAAACGCGCGCCAACACGCGCGCATCGTCTCCAACCTCGCCCCTCGACATTTGCCGGATCGCCGATGCTCTCAGAGTTTTCCCTGATCGAACGATATTTCTCCCAGCCCGCCGCCGCATTTCCATCAACGGGCGATGAGCCGAACGCGACGCTCGGCATCGGGGACGACTGCGCGCTGCTCGCGTCGCAACCCGGTCAGCACTTGGCAATTTCCACCGACATGCTCGTCTCGGGCCGCCATTTTTTCCCCGATGTCTCCCCGTGGTCGCTAGGTTACAAAGCGCTGGCGGTGAATCTGTCGGACCTGGCCGCCATGGGTGCGAAGCCGCGCGCGTTCACCTTGGCGCTGTCAATGCCGAAAGCTGATGAAAGCTGGCTCGAAGCATTCAGCAGCGGTCTATTTGAAATGGCGAACCGATACGGCTGCGAGCTGATCGGCGGCGATACCACCGGTGGTCCTCACGTCACCATCAGCATCACCGTGTTTGGCGACGTGCCCGCCGCGCAGGCGCTGCGTCGTGACGCGGCTCGCCCGGGCGACGACATCTGGGTGTCCGGCGTGCTTGGCGGCGCACGTGCCGGGCTCGGCATCCGCCGCGGCGAATGGTCGCTAGACAGCCCTGCCAACGAAGCTATCGCCATCAATGCGCTCGAACAGCCGGAGCCGCGCGTGGCGCTCGGCATCGCGTTGCGAGGCGTCGCTCACGCTGCGCTCGATATCTCCGACGGCCTCGCTGGTGACCTGCTCCATATATTGAAGCGCTCGAAGATGCGGGCGACGGTGAATATCGATCAGATACCGCGCTCCGAAACCCTCGCCACGCTGCCGGAAACCACGCAGCGGCGTTGCATCCTGGCGGGCGGCGACGACTACGAGCTCTGCTTCACCGCGCCGGTCGCCGCAAGGACCGAAATCGAGCGGACAGGAACGGCGCAGAAAGTTTTGGTGACGCGTATCGGTACAATCGAGGGTCCGGCCACCGAGAGTCCAGCGGCATCTGGCGCGCCGAGCAAGCGTCCAGAGCCAGCGGCCATCGACTGGCGCGACAACATTGGTCCGGTTTCCTTTTTGGACACGGGCTTCGACCATTTTCATGCAGACTGATCCGATCATCGACACAATCGACGACACACCACGCCCGAAACCATCGCGCCGTACCAGCGCGCGCTTCATGCTGTCGCATCCGCTGCATATCCTGTCGCTCGGCTTCGGCAGCGGCTTGTCGCCGATCGCGCCCGGCACGGTCGGCACCTTGTTTGCATGGGTGTCGTTCGTGGTCTTCAACCCGCACCTGACGGTCGCCGAATGGGCCGTGCTGATCGCCGCGGGCTTCGTGGCCGGCTGCTGGTTCTGCGGTTTCACGGCGAAGAAAATGGGCATTTCCGATCCGTCGCCGGTGGTGTGGGACGAGATCATCGCGTTCTGGCTGGTGTTGCTGTTCGTCACGCCGGCTACGTTCACGGGACAGTTGTGGGCGTTCATCGTGTTCCGTTTCTTCGACATGGTGAAACCGCCGCCCATCAGTTATTTCGACCGCCAGTTGAAAGGCGGTTTCGGCATCATGTTCGACGATATCGCCGCTGCTTTCTTCACGCTGCTCGTGATTGCGCTATGGCGCATGACCATTTGATTTCCGTGTTGCCTGCATCTCACGTTTCCGACCGCCCCCACCCGAGGCTTTGCCATGGCTACCGATAACGTCGTCCACCAGCTCGCCATCCGTGCCGGCAACAAACTGCGCGACGAGCGTTTGATGCTCGCAACCGCCGAGTCGTGCACCGGCGGGATGGTCGCCGCCGCCATGACCGACATTTCCGGCAGCAGCGCGTGGTTCGAGCGTGGTTTCGTCACCTATTCGAATGCCGCGAAAACCGAGATGATCGGCGTGCCGGCCGACATGATCGAACGTCACGGCGCGGTCAGCGAGCCGGTCGCCAAAGCCATGGCGCAAGGCGCGCTGAGGAATAGCCGGGCGCAGGTATCGCTGTCGATTACGGGTGTGGCGGGGCCGGGTGGCGGCACGGAAACAAAGCCTGTTGGCATGGTGTCTTTTGCGTGGAGCAACCGCTTGCACACGTCGGTGGAGACGCAGCAATTCAAAGGCGATCGCGAGCAGATTCGCACCCAGGCGGCAGCGTACGCGCTGCGCGGCTTGCTGGAACTATTGGAACGCAGGGAACGGTGAGTAGACGGTGATCGAGCGGATGGCGGCAAGACAGGTTGACCAGGGTGACACGGGAACGGCCATGCACGGACGGGGTTGCTGATGCCGGCCTTTGTGTACGACACGGCTCAAATCATCAAGTGGCTCGGCTCGCAGACCGTTGCCAAGGCACGCGGGTATGTGGACGATGTGACGCGTCTGCACTGGGATGACGACGTCCTGCGTGCCCATGTTCAAGGGACGCAACGCCAGCCTTACACCGTCGAGGTGATGTTCAATGATCACGACGGCGCGGTTTCAGCGCAAGGCCATTGTTCCTGCCCGGTCGGATTCGGCTGCAAGCACGCCGCCGCCGTGTTGCTCGCGAGCGCGGCTGACCGACCGCGCGAATCTGAAGGCGTGCGCCCGGAAGTGGCGGGCTGGCTTGAAGGATTCCGCTCGCGCTTTGCCTCCACTCGCAATACGTCCGCAAAAAAACCCGGTGAATCGAACGGTGCGCTTGCGCTGGCTTATGTGCTGGGAACGTCGCGCGTCATGCGCACCGCCGAGGTCGCGCTCCACAAAGTGCGGCTCAGTCCCGACGGTTCGTTCCAGACGCTCGACCGGCCGTGGACCAATCTGGATGCGGCGCTTGTCAAGCAGCCGAAGTTCGTCAGCGATGAAGACATGACCATCGTTCGGGGCCTCGTCATTGGACGCACCCGCAACGATTTCGGTGGCTTTGGATTGCATGGCGAAGAAGGCGCGGACCTGCTGCAGCGCATGCTGGCGACAGGACGGCTGTTCAGCGCCATGCCGGCTGACCACGACACGTCGGCGCCGCGCCGGCCGCTGCGTGAAGGTGAGCAACGCCCGGGACGAATCGAGTGGACGCCTGATCCGGACGATCGCGTGCGGCCGGTGCTGCAAACCGACCCGCCCGCCACGCTGGTCATTCCCACCGAACCGCTGTGGTTCGCCGACGCGCAAACGCTTGAAGCGGGCGTCGTGGATATGCCGCAACCCGCGCGGCAACTGGCCGACTATTTGTCGATGCCGCCCATCTCGCTGGCCGAAGCGCCGCTGGTCAGCGCCATGCTGCGTGAAGTCGACTCCGACCTGCCTCCGCCGCCGGAGCCGGAAACGCTGAACGTGCGCGTTATCGATGTGGAGCCGGTGCCGGTGCTCCTGCTCGATACACGTCCCGTCAACAGCAGTTGGCGCTCCCGCGACGAGCGCACTGCGGCAAACGTGCTCGACTTTGCGCTGGTGACTTTCGATTACGACGGTTTCAGCATCGACCCCACGCGGGCCACCACGGTCATGCGGTCCACGTCCGGCGAGATGGTTCAGGTGAGGCGTCGTCACGATGTGGAAGCGCGCTATCTCGCCTCGCTCTACGATCTTGGCTTCCGCCAGATTCCATCGCATCAGCGTTTTGGACCCAAGCCCATTCCGAGCGGCGTGATCGGCTTGCCCGTGCCCGACGCATGGGCCGTATTCACTAACGACGCGCTGCCCGAGTTGCGGGAGAACGGCTGGCGCGTGAGCATGTCGCCGGAATTTCGCTTCGATTTCATCGAGATCGATGACATCGAGGGCACTGCGCGCCAGGGAACCGATGGCTGGTTCGACCTGGAACTCGGCATTGCCGTGGGCGATCGGAGCGTCCGGCTCGAACCGCTTCTGGCTGACCTGTTTCAGCGCGACCGGCGCTGGCTGGCTGGCGCTATCGATTCAATTCCTGACGAAGAAGGCATCGAACTCAAGACCGATCTCGGCGAGCGCCTGCGGGTGCGGGCGGCACGGATCAAGCCTGTGGTGCGCGTGCTGATCGATCTCTTCGATACTATCGGCACGCATCCGCTGCGCGTTTCCGAACAGGACGCGGGACGACTGGAAGCGCTCACCGACACAGCCCGTTGGCAGTTTCACGGCGACCTCTCCATTCGCGAGCTTGCGCAGCGTTTGCAGGAAGGGCCGGGGCTGCGGGAAGTGCCCGTGCCGCGCGGCTTGCATGCCGAGCTTCGGGTGTATCAGCGCGAAGGGCTCAACTGGATGCAGTATTTGCGCGAGCGCAATCTGTCGGGTGTTCTCGCCGATGACATGGGTCTCGGCAAGACCGTGCAGGCGTTGGCTCACATTTTGGTCGAGAAGGAATCGGGACGGCTGGACCGGCCGGTGCTGGTCGTGTTGCCGACCACGCTGGTTCACAACTGGCGTGAGGAAGCGAAGAAGTTCGCGCCTGATCTGCGCGTGCTGGATCTGCATGGCCCGCAGCGCAAGGAACGTTTCGATCAGATTGACGAGCACGATCTCGTGTTGACCACGTACCCGCTGCTGTGGCGCGATCAGGCGATGTTGTCGCTGCACGAATATCACCTGCTGATCCTCGATGAAGCGCAGATTGTGAAGAACGTCGCGACGAAGGCCGCGAAGGGCATTCGCGATTTACGCGCGCGGCATCGGTTATGTTTGACTGGCACGCCGCTGGAAAACCACTTGGGCGAGTTGTGGGCGCAATTCGATTTCTTGCTGCCCGGGTTCCTTGGAACGCAGAAAGATTTCACGAAGCGTTGGCGCACGCCGATCGAAAAATACGATGACCCGGTGCGGCGCGATTTGCTGGTGCGCCGGATTCGGCCGTTCATGCTGCGTCGAAGGAAAGATGAAGTCGCGAAGGAATTGCCGCAGAAAACGACCATCGTGCGGACCGTGGCGCTCGAGGGTGCGCAGCGCGATTTGTACGAGACCGTGCGGATTGCGATGCAGGAAAAAGTGCGGATGGCGGTCGCGGATCAGGGATTGGCGCGCAGCCACATTGTCGTGCTCGAGGCGTTGCTGAAGTTGCGGCAGGTTTGCTGCGATCCGGCGTTGGTGAAGTTGGCGCGGGCGGGCGGTGTGGAGGAATCGGCGAAGCTCGATTTGTTACTCGATATGCTGCCGGAGTTGCTTGAAGAAGGACGTCGGGTGCTGCTGTTTTCGCAGTTCACGGGCATGCTGGCGATCATTGCCGCCGCGCTCGATGAAGCGGGGCTTCCGTATGTGACGCTGACTGGCGATACGACTGACCGGATTACGCCGGTGACGCGCTTTCAGGATGGTGAGGTGCCGTTGTTCCTGATCAGCCTGAAGGCGGGTGGCGTGGGGTTGAATTTGACTGCTGCAGACACGGTGATTCATTACGATCCGTGGTGGAATCCGGCGGCGGAGAATCAGGCGACGGACCGGGCACATCGGATTGGGCAGTTGAAGCCGGTGTTTGTCTACAAGCTGATTGTGGCGGGGAGTATTGAAGAACGGATTGTGGCCATGCAAGGCCGCAAAGCCGCTCTCGCCGATAGTATTTTGCGTGAGGACGCGGCTGGAGCAGCGAAATTTTCTGCCGAGGATATTGAGGCGTTGCTGGCGCCAATGCCGGCGGTTTGAGGGTGCTCGCGCCGGTGGACGGGAGGGGTTTGGTCGGGGTTGGTGCCGGGGTGCTAGGTTCTAGCTTTAGTGGGCGGAGTCAATGCCGGGTTGCTAGGTTCTTGCGTTAGCGGTCGGAGTCTATTCCGGGTTGCTGCTCTCTAGGTTGGTGGTTTGCTTAGGTTCGCTAATCTTTTTATCACTATTAGCCACTGCGCGTGGCGGCGCTTCGTTTCTTTGTCCAAAGCGACAAAGAAACGAAGCAAAGAAAGCGCTTTCACCGCTCTACCCTAAGTGTCCACAGCGTGCAGTTCCATTTCATGGGTGCCCCAAAAGCACGGTGCTCGCCAGAGCTTAGGATGTTTGAAACCCTCCTTCTCGCGAATCCTGACAGCAAAACGCTTCGCCCCGTACGCTCTCGGGCTAGCACCCGTGCCTCACAATCCGATCGGCCTTACGCGTTTGTGCGACTCCACTTCGTTTGCGAACCTAGCCGTCCGGTTTGCGCAGCAATCCCCGTGAAACAGCCTACTTCGTGAGCTTTGGCAGCTTGGTTGCGAGCTCTGCCCAGCAATTTCATGGACTTTCGGCCGGATGCAGATTGATTGCCTCTTTTTTTGAGCGTTTGTTTAGCCCGCATATTATTTATTGCCGGCTACGGCCTCACGCATTTTTATGACGCAATTTCTTGGCGGGTTGCCGACATGGTTCCGTATGCGAACCTATTTGGCGGGTGGTTTACGCGGATAGCGCGAGGTGCCCCTTGGCAGGTTCAAACACTGGTGGCGCAGCGTGGGGTATCCGTGTTCGGAGAAAGAGGGTTTCACACATCCGTGGCTCTTGCGAGCACCGTGCTTTTGGGGCACCAATGAATGAAAACTGCACGCTGTGGACACTTAGGGTAGTGCTGTTAAAAGCGCTTTCTTTGCTTCGTTTCTTTGTCGCTAAGGACCAAGAAATGACGCGCCGCCACGCGCAGTGGCTAATAGTGATAAAAAGATTAGCGAACCTAAGCAAACCACTACCCTGGAGAACAGCAACCCGGCAATGACCCCGACCGCTAACTCCAGAACCTAGCAACCCGGCATTGACCCAGAACCGCAAACCCCCAAACCCGCGCCAGCCCCTTTCGGTCCACCGGCGCGAGCGAAAAACCAAGTCGCGAATGAAAAACTAAACCACTACAGTCTGAGCTTCACCAGCAAGCGATTCCCTCACCACGCCGATCGACCAAACCTGCTCGCCCGCAGCCGACAAAAGCCCCGTCGCGGCTTCAGCGTCGCCAGCGGCCACCACAACGACCATCCCGATTCCGCAGTTAAACACCCGGTGCATCTCCGCATCAGCCACACCGCCGTGCTTCTGCAGCCACGAGAACAACGGCGGCAACGGCCACGCCCGGTGATCCAACTCGACCGTCAAACCATCACGCAAAACCCGCGGAATATTCTCGACCAGCCCGCCACCGGTGATATGCGCCATGCCCTTCACGGCCATTTGCGACATCAGCGACAACAACGGCTTTACGTAAATATGCGTAGGCGCCATCAACGCGTCAGCAAGCGAACGGCCATCGAAATCAGCATTCAGGTCAGGCTGCGCGCGCTCAATGATCTTGCGCACCAGCGAATACCCGTTCGAATGAATTCCCGAAGAAGCAAGTCCCAACACGACATCGCCCGGCTGAATGGTCGAGCCATCGATAATCTTGCTTTTCTCAACCGCGCCCACCGCAAACCCGGCCAGATCGTACTCACCGTCCGGATACATGCCCGGCATTTCGGCGGTTTCACCGCCAATCAACGCACATCCGGCCAGCTCGCAACCCTGCGCAATGCCCTGCACCACGGTCGCAGCCGTATCCACGTCCAGCTTGCCGCACGCGAAATAATCGAGGAAAAACAACGGCTCGGCACCCTGCACCAGGATGTCGTTGACGCTCATGGCGACCAGATCCTGGCCGACCGTGTCATGCTTGTTCAGTTGAAAAGCCAGCCGCAGCTTCGTACCCACGCCGTCGGTGCCGGAGACCAGCACCGGCTCTTTGTATCGTTTAGGTACTTCAAACAGCGCGCCGAACCCGCCAATTCCCCCCAACACGCCATCGCGCATGGTTTTCTTGGCAAATGGCTTGATCCGGTCGACAAGCGCGTCGCCGGCATCGATGTCCACGCCCGCGTCGCGATAGGACAAACCTTGGGCGTCTGGGGCGGATTTCGGTTGATTCATGGGGGATCGGCGAGAAGGTCGGTAAAATGAGATTTTAACCGATGCCAGCCGCCCGGCCGCATTTCTCGCAGTTCGCGGCCCTGCCTCCGAAAGACCGCACCAAACCCTTTTCGAGACACGCGCCCATCCGGCTGGAAACTCGACCCCGCGCTCAACGCCTTTCGCCACGGTTTAAACCCGGCATTGGCCCGCTGAGCGCGCCGCTTTTCAAGATACGCCCTGACGGAACCGATTGCCCGTGCAACGCCAACTGACGCTCGATCTCGGCACGCCGCCGCTCGCCACCTTCGATAATTTTTTCGCCGCCGGCAACCACGAACTGGTGACCCGCCTGCGCGAACTCGACGGTGCGCTCGCTGCCGGCCCCGTGGCCGACCGGACCTTCTATGTATGGGGGGAAGCCGGCAGCGGCCGCAGCCATCTGCTGCAGGCGCTGGTGCACGAAGCGAACGGCCGGGCGCGCTTTCTGAGCCCGCAAGCGCCGCTGGCCGCGTTCACGTTCGACCCCAAGGCGAGCATCTACGCCATCGACGATTGCGAACGGCTGTCAGGCGCGCAGCAAATCGCGCTCTTCAACCTGTTCAACGAGGTGCGCGCGCATCCGGCCAGCGCGCTGGTGGCAACGGGCAATGTGGCGCCGCTGGGGTTATCGGTGAGAGAAGATTTGCGCACGCGCCTCGGCTGGGGACTTGTATTCCAGCTCACGCCCCTCTCCGACGAAAGCAAAGCCAGCGCGCTGAAACACGCGGCGCGCGAGCGCGGCATTGCGCTGGCTGACGACGTCCCGGCTTACTTGCTCACGCATTTTCGCCGCGACATGCCCAGCCTGATGACCTTGCTCGACGAACTCGACCGCTTTTCGCTGGAACAAAAGCGCGCCGTGACGCTGCCGTTATTACGCACGATGCTCGCCGCAAAAGAAGACGATGCACCGCGTCCGCAAACTGAGCTTTTTTAGCCCTTTTTCAAGGCCATCATCCCCGCCGCGAGCACCCAGCGAACGCTTCCACCCGCTTCAAGTAAAATGCGCTCCCATGAACCTAGCCCTATTTGATCTCGATCACACGCTCATCCCAACAGACAGCGACCACGAATGGGGTCGCTTCATGGCGAAGCTCGGCATTGTCGACGCTGAGAAGTTCGCCAAGCAAAACGACGCGTTCTACGAAGATTACAAAGCTGGCACGCTCGATATCCACGCCTACCTGACCGCCCAGCTTTCACCGCTCGCCCAACATCCGCGGGCGCAACTGGACGACTGGCACGCGCAATTCATGCGCGAGATCATCACGCCGGCCATCGCTCCAGCCGCACTGGAACTCGTGCGCAAGCACCAGGAAGCCGGCGATTTGTGCTGCCTCGTCACCGCCACGAACGCGTTCATTACGGCACCGATCGGCCGGGCGTTCGGAATTGAAGCACTGATCGCGTGCGAGGTCGAAACGGTCGACAATATCCCCAACGGCGAGCTGACCGGCCGCGCCACGGGTACGCCGAGCTATCGCGAGGGCAAGATCGTGCGCACCGAAGCGTGGCTCGCGTCCATGGGAAAAAACCTGAACGACTTCGAACACAGCTACTTCTACAGCGACTCGCACAACGACATTCCTCTTCTCGAGAAAGTCACCGACCCGATCGCGACCAATCCCGACGACACCTTGCGCGCGCATGCGCAATCCCGCGGCTGGCGCATCCTGGAAATCTTCTCCTCACGTGATTAAAAAACTCATCCGCAAGCTGTTCGGCCAGGAAAGCGCCAAAGAAGAAGCTCCGGCAACCGCCCCGCTCTCCGACGATGTAAAACCCGCCCGCAAGAGCACGCGCAAAAAGGCTGCGCCAGCAACGACGAAGCGCGATCCCAACGTGCCGGTGATCCTGTCGGCGGACGTCCACGGCATCGACCCGGCGCTGATCTCGAAGAACGCGATTCGCGTGACCGATGGGCTGCAGCAAGGCGGGCATCGCGCGTTTATCGTCGGCGGCGCCGTGCGCGACTTGCTGCTGAACGTGGCGCCAAAAGACTTCGACGTTGCAACAGACGCCACGCCGGACCAGGTGCAGAAGCTGTTCCGCCGCGCGCGCATCATTGGCCGTCGGTTCCAGATCGTGCACGTGCAGTTCGGCCAGGACATCATCGAGACATCGACGTTTCGCGCGCTCGTCGATACCCCCGCTGACGCCCCGCCTTCACCGCCGCCGCCACGCTTGCGACGCGGGGAGATGGACACGCGCACGCATGCAGTCGATGCCAGCGGCCGCGTGCTGCGCGACAACGTGTGGGGCGAGCAGCACGAAGACGCCACGCGCCGCGACTTCACGATCAACGCCATGTATTACGATCCGGCCACGCAAACCGTGCTGGATTATCACGACGGCATGGCCGACATCCGCGCGCGTTTGCTGCGCATGATTGGCGACCCGGCTACGCGGTATCGCGAAGATCCGGTGCGCATGCTGCGCGTCGTGCGGTTTGCAGCGAAGCTTGGCTTCGAGATCGAGCCAGCGACGCGTGCGCCGATCGCGGAACTGGCCGGCCTGATCAGTAACGTGCCGGCCGCGCGTCTCTTCGATGAAATGCTCAAGCTCCTGCTCTCAGGCCACGCGCTCGCGTGCCTGACGCGGCTGCGTGCGGAAGGTTTGCATCACGGCGTATTACCGCTGCTCGACGTGATCTTCGAGTCCCCGCACGGCGAGAAATTCATCACGCTCGCGCTGACCAATACCGATGAACGCGTGCGCGCCGGCAAGGGTGTATCGCCGGGATTCCTGTTCGCCACGCTGCTCTGGAACGACATGCAAACGCGCTGGGAACAGTTCATCGCAGCCGGTGAATTTCCCGTGCCCGCGCTGCATCGCGCGATGGACGACGTGCTCGACATGCAGACGGAAAAACTCGCTATCCATAAGCGCTTTTCATCGGATATGCGCGAGATATGGGGTCTGCAACTTCGGCTCGAAAAACGCTCGGGCAGAAGCGCGATGAAGCTGCTGGAACACCAAAGGTTTAGGGCGGGTTATGATTTCCTCCTGCTGCGATGCGAATCGGGCGAACTGGATGCATCGGTTGGCCAGTGGTGGACAGATTTCATCGAAGGGGACGCTGCTGCACGAGAGTCACTGCTCTCGGAAGGCGGGAAGGACCGGGCACCCAAGAAACGACGGCGGCGTAGCAGCAACGCCAAAAGCCGCAGGCCGGGTGACGGAATGGAGGGCGGCGCGAGCACGGAAGGGTCAGCTCGCGACAATCGCGAAGAGCGTGACGTGCGGGATGTACGTGATGTGCGTTATGGCGACGAAAGCGGTGGCCAGCGCGACGATTGACACAGACCGTACGCGTTTTTACGTTTTGATTAACGCGTGTGAGTCGTGTTTCGCCGAATGACAGTCGTAGGATTCATGCCATGACGGTAGCTTATCTGGGCCTGGGCGCAAACCTTGGTGACGCGCGCCAGACCCTGAAAGACACAGTGGTGTGTCTTGCTCAGCAACACACGATCACCGTGCTCGCGAAGTCGAGCCTCTATCGCACCGCGCCCATTGACGCCGGTGGCGACGACTACTTCAATTGCGTCGTGAAGATCGATACCACGCTGCCCGCACGCCAGTTGCTGCGGCTGTGCCACGGCGTGGAAAGCCATTTCGGACGCGAGCGGCCGTATAGAAACGCGCCGCGCACACTTGATATCGACATCTTGCTGTACGGCGATTCCTGTATCGAGGAAGCCGATCTCGTCGTGCCCCACCCTCGTCTCACCGAGCGCGCGTTTACACTCGTGCCGCTGATCGAACTCGACCGCGATGTGGTCATCGCCCAACGCGGCCGCGCCGATGCCTTTCTCGCCTCGGTTCAGGATCAGCGCATTGAAAAAGTGGCGACACATCAGTGCCCGCTATTCGCTTCCCGCTGCACTTCGCGTCGCGAAGCCTAAAAATTTGCGACGCGAAGCCTGGAACCAGGCGACGTGAAGCCTGAAAGGTGAATAGCCCATGACCATGTCGCCCCTCACCGTCACCGCGCCGCAATTGCGGCCGCCGCATGGGTATATCGCGATAGAAGGGCCTATTGGCGTCGGCAAGACCACGCTGGCGCGCTTGCTTGCCGAACGCTGGTCAATGCGCACGTTGTTCGAACGCCCGCAGGAGAACGTGTTTCTCGAGCGGTTTTATCGCGACAACACGCGTTACGCGCTGCCCACGCAATTGCAGTTTGCATTGCAGCGCACGCAGCAAACGCAGGAGATCGCAACGGCGCTGGCGGGCGCGCCGACACCAGGACACTTGGGGCAAAACACCAACGCGCCGCTGATCACCGACTTCATCACCGATAAAACCGCGCTGTTCGCGCGTCTCACGCTGCCCGACGACGAGTTGGAGTTGTTCCGGGAAATCACCAGGCGGATTGATACTTCCGCGCCCGCACCGGATCTGGTCGTGTACTTGCAGGCCAGTCCCGAAGTCTTGTTCGCGCGCATTCAAAAGCGCGCGGTGCCAATGGAACTGCAGATTCCCGACGCCTACCTGCGCGCCCTTTGCGACGCCTACAATGACTTCTTCTATCACTACGACGCCACACCGCTCTTGACGGTGAACGCCGAGCATTTGAATCCGCTGGAATCGGACGCCGATCTGGCGCTGCTGGTAGACCGCATTGAAACCATGCGTGGGCGCAAGGAATTCTTTGTCAAGGGCACGTCACTTTAAGTCCGTCCGGCTTGCGCGCAGGCGCGCCGTCTCATATCTAGTCGATGTGGAAATTCTCATGGCTTATTTGCAGGAAACCAGCCGCTCCGCGATTACCGTCCCGAAGCTTCGGACCATGCGCGACGCCGGCGAAAAAATATCGATGCTCACATGCTACGACGCGAGTTTCTCCGCGCTGCTGGATCGTGCCGGCGTCGACGTATTGCTGATCGGTGATTCGCTTGGAAACGTGCTGCAAGGGCATGGCACGACGCTGCCCGTGACGCTGGCCGATATCGCGTATCACACCGCTTCGGTCGCACGCGGCAACAAGAACGCACTGGTTGTCGCCGATATGCCGTTCGGTACGGTCGGCTCGCGCGAGGAAACTTACGCGAACGCCGTGCAGTTGATGCGCGCGGGTGCGCAGATGGTGAAGATTGAAGGCGGTGAATGGGTCGCCGATACCGTCAAGTTTCTCGTAGACCGGTCAATTCCGGTTTGCGGTCATGTCGGGTTGACGCCGCAATCGGTGCACGCGTTTGGTGGGTTCAAGGTGCAAGGAAAAACCGATGCCGGCGCCGAACAAATGCGCCGCGATGCTCTGGCGTTTCAGAATGCCGGCGCACAATTGCTGGTGATCGAAGCAGTGCCTACGCTGCTGGCCAGCGAAGTGACGCAACAGTTGGTCATCCCGACGATCGGCATTGGCGCGGGGATCGAATGTTCGGGCCAAGTGCTCGTGCTGCACGACATGCTCGGTATTTTCCCCGGCAAACGGCCGCGCTTCGTCAAAGACTTCATGCAAGGGCAGCCGAGTATTCTTGCGGCAGTCGAGGCGTATGTTCGCGCTGTCAGGGAAAAGACTTTCCCCGGGCCGGAGCATACGTTTTAAGAGGGTTTATGCCGAGGCGGCGTGGTTGTGTGCCACGCCGCCTAGCTCAACAACTTCAATCGCGCCGGCACCGCGCCACGCAGCGCGTTACAAATCATCAACGATTCCGCGCGGTCCAGGTCCTCCCGCGTCAGGGTGCGTTCCTCTGCACCCAGTTCCTCGATCAACACGCCACGCATCACGCCGGGCAATAATCCTGCGTCGAGCGGCGGCGTGATCCAACGGCCATCGAGTTTCACGAAGACGTTCGACCGCCCGCCTTCCGTCAACTCTCCACGCTCGTTGAAAAACAGCATGTCGAAGGCGCCTAGCGATTCGGCCTCACGCCACGCGCGGTCGTACTCTTCACGCGACGTTGTCTTGTGCCTGAGCAACGGATCATCCGCCGATCGAGCTGCGAAGCCGTGCTCCGATGCCTGCAACACGTCGACGGTGGGTGCCGCCAACGGCACGAGCCGCGCACTTGTTACGGTAATCTCGCCGCTTTTGCCCAACGCAATCCGCAACCGATAACCCGCTTCCGCTTCGAAGCCCGCGCAGGTTTCATCAACACGCTTTTGCAACAACTCCAGGTCAAGCGGAAAGCCACACCACTTCGCACTCGTCTCAAGCCGGGAACGATGGCGATCCCAATGGCGTATCCCCTGCTCCTTGGTCGCGAACGTGGTCTCGAACAGATCGAAACCCGGATCGGAGCCGGTCAGGAATCGAGCCTTCAATTGGCACTCCTCGAATTCATCGGCGGCAACGCTATCAAGCACAATACCTCCGCCAACACCCATCTTGCCTCTGCCCTGCTGAATTTCCAGCGTCCGGATCGGCACGGACAAGCAGAAGTCCCGGCTCGTTTCTATCCAACCGATCGCGCCCGTATAAATGCCGCGCGGCGTGCTTTCCAGCGCGTCAATCAATTGCATCGTCTTGTGCTTCGGCGCGCCCGTAATTGAGCCACAAGGCAAAAGTGCCCGGAGGATATCGGCGAACGTGGTGTTGAGAAGCAAGCGCGCTTCAACCGTCGATGTCATCTGCCAAACCGACTTGTATGGCTCAACCGAAAACAAGCGCGGCACCTGGACACTTCCTGTGACCGCGACACGCGACATGTCGTTACGCAGCAAGTCCACGATCATCACGTTTTCCGCGCGATTTTTTGGATCGAGCCGCAACCATTCCGGGTCCGCGCTGCGGGGCGCGGTGCCTTTCATGGGACGGGCGCGGAGCACGTCGCCCTGGCGCTGGATGAACAACTCGGGTGAACACGAGAGCACATCGCGTCCATCGGGCAGCGCGATCAGCGCGCCATAACGCACCGGTTGGCGTTCCCGCAGCCGCCGATATAACCCGACGATCGAGCCGAATACATCGAAGGCGAGACGGAACGTGTAGTTGATCTGATATGAATCGCCGGCGTGCAACGCTTCCTGGACAGCCGCAATCGCCTGCTCGTACGCGTCCCGCGACACACTTGCTTCGATATTCGCCACACCCGCCACAGAAGGCTGATCGGCCAGGCCGTTATCACGCGTGGCAAGCCATTGATTCGCCTCACCGCGCGATAACAGCGTGCACTCGCGGAACAATAAAAAGCGCAGCGCGGCTTCGCCGGGCTGCGCTAACTGGAGGTTGCGGCCGAATTCATAGTCCGCGAGCACGACGGCGTGCAATCCGTCGTGGAGGTCCGCTCCAACACTCGCGCACACTTCATCGAGTTGCGCGGCGTCGTGACACGAGCGTTCGTGCAAGAAGCTGGCGTAAAGGCGACTCGACCGCCTTTCGGCGGTCGAGTCGCAATCGTCGAGCAGCGCGAAAACCTCGCTGCGTTGCTGCATGATCATTACCTTAGTCGACGGAATCTTAATCGAAGAAACTCTTCACCCGATCGAACCAGCTCTTGCTTTGCGGACTGTGACGCGCGCCGCCTTCGGTTAGTGAGCGCTCGAACTGCTTGAGCAGATCGCGTTGCTGGTCAGTAAGCTTGACCGGCGTTTCGACCTGTACGTGCACATAGAGGTCACCGGCAATGCTCGAGCGCAATCCCTTGATACCTTTGCTACGCAACCGGAACGTCTTGCCCGACTGCGTGCCTTCCGGCACGGTGAAACTCGCGCGGCCAGCAAGCGTAGGCACTTCGATCTCACCGCCCAGCGCCGCCGTGGTAAACGGAATTGGCATCTGGCAATGCAGGTCGTCGCCGTCGCGTTCGAACACCGAATGCTGCTTGATGTGAATCTCGACGTACAAATCGCCGCTCGGACCGCCGTTGATGCCCGGCTCGCCGTTACCCGACGAGCGAATCCGCATACCGTCGTCGATGCCCGCCGGAATCTTGACTTCCAGCGTCTTCGTTTCCTTCACCTTGCCCGCCCCGTGGCAATGACCGCACGGCTCAGGAATGAAGGTGCCGGTGCCGTGACATTTCGGGCAAGTCTGCTGAATGCTGAAAAAGCCCTGCGACATACGCACGGTGCCTTGCCCCTGACACGTCGGACAGGTTTCCGGCTTGGTTCCGGCCTTCGCGCCCGAGCCCTTGCAAATCTCGCAATTCACCCAGCTCGGCACGCGAATTTGCGTGTCGTAGCCGTGCGCTGCCTGCTCCAGCGAGATTTCCATGCTGTAGCGCAAATCCGCACCGCGATAAACCTGCGGGCCCGCGCGCCCACGGCTGGCTCCCGCGCCACCACCGGCCGCCTGACCGAAGATATCGCCGAAGATATCGCCGAATGCATCAGCGAATCCGCCAAAACCTTGCTGGCCTGCACCAGCCATGTTCGGATCGACGCCGGCGTGCCCGTACTGATCGTAGGCCGCGCGCTTTTGCGGATCCGAAAGCATTTCGTAGGCCTCTTTGACCTCCTTGAAACGCGCTTCCGAATCCTTGTTATCCGGATTGCGGTCGGGGTGATGCTTCATCGCCAGCTTGCGATAAGCCTTCTTGATTTCGTCGTCGCTCGCATTCTTCGCGACGCCCATAACCTCGTAGTAATCCCGTTTCGCCATATCGGTTCAGCGCCACCGCGCCTGATCAGAAATCAGGTCCGGCGGCTCCCTCTTGGATGCCTGGAGTCTCGCGACTCATGTGGTTCGTCGACGCCTGGCCTTCGTGCGGGACTCGCGCGATCAAACGATGATCAGCGCGCTTGAGTCAACTCACCTGAATCAACCCGCACAAAACGCAGCGCCCTCTAAAAAACAACGTGCCCGGGAAGCCATTAGGCTCGCCAGGCGCGCTCTTCGTCTGTACGCTCAGTCGCGCACGAGACATTTTCCGTCGCGGTCTCGCGCAAAGCCGAAGCCGCACGAGACCGGTTCCTTCATCGACGAACTGCTGACGCGGTTCAATCGACTTAGTCCTTCTTCACTTCCTTGAAGTCGGCATCGACAACGTCGTCGTGCTGCTCCGGCGCCGCTTGCGCACCCGGGCCGCCTGCTGCGCCCGCCGCACCTGCCGCCGCGCCCGCCGCACCTTGCGCTGCAGCCATGTCGGCGTACATCTTTTCGCCGAGTTTCTGCGACGCCGTTGACAGCGTTTCGATCTTCGCGTCGATCGCGGCCTTGTCGCTCGCCGTGCTCTTCAGCGCTTCTTCAAGATCCTTCAACGCCGCTTCGATCTTTTCCTTCTCTTCCGCTTCAACCTTGTCGCCGTATTCAGCCACGGCCTTCTTCGTGCTGTGCACCAGCGCGTCGCCCTGATTGCGCGAGTCGGCCAGTTCACGCAGACGGTGATCTTCGTCGGCGTTCGCTTCGGCGTCCTTCACCATCTTGTCGATCTCAGCGTCCGACAGGCCCGAGTTCGCCTTGATGACGATGCGGTTTTCCTTGCCCGTTGCCTTGTCCTTCGCGCCGACGTGCAAAATCCCGTTCGCGTCGATGTCAAAGCTCACTTCGATCTGCGGCGTGCCACGCGATGCCGGAGGAATGCCTTCGAGGTTGAACTCGCCCAGCAGCTTGTTGCCCGCTGCCATTTCGCGCTCACCCTGGAACACCTTGATCGTCACGGCGCTCTGGTTGTCATCAGCGGTCGAATAAACCTGTGCGTGCTTGGTCGGGATGGTCGTGTTTTTGTTGATCATCTTGGTCATCACGCCGCCGAGGGTTTCAATACCCAGCGACAACGGCGTCACGTCCAGCAGCAACACGTCCTTGCGATCACCCGACAGAACCTGGCCTTGAATCGCAGCGCCAACGGCCACGGCTTCGTCCGGATTCACGTCACGGCGCGGTTCCTTGCCGAAGAATTCCTTGACCTTTTCCTGCACCTTCGGCATGCGCGTCATACCGCCGACCAGGATGATGTCGTCGATTTCGCCGACCTTCACGCCTGCATCTTTAATAGCGATACGGCACGGTTCCATCGTGCGTTCGATCAGGTCTTCAACCAGCGACTCCAGCTTCGCACGCGTAATTTTCAGGTTCAAATGCTTCGGACCCGACGCGTCGGCCGTGATGTACGGCAGGTTGATTTCGGTCTGAGCGGCCGACGACAACTCGATCTTCGCCTTTTCAGCGGCTTCTTTCAGGCGTTGCAGTGCGAGCACGTCCTTCGACAGATCGACGCCTTGATCCTTCTTGAACTCGCCGATGATGTATTCAATGATGCGCTGGTCGAAATCTTCGCCGCCGAGGAACGTGTCGCCGTTCGTCGAGAGCACTTCGAACTGCTTCTCGCCGTCAACATCCGCGATCTCGATGATCGATACGTCGAACGTGCCGCCGCCCAAGTCGTACACGGCAATCTTGCGATCGCCCTTTTCGTTCTTGTCCAGGCCGAACGCGAGCGCGGCTGCGGTCGGTTCGTTGATGATGCGCTTCACGTCCAGACCGGCAATACGGCCCGCGTCTTTCGTAGCCTGACGCTGGCTGTCATTAAAGTAGGCAGGAACCGTAATGACGGCTTCCGTCACTTCTTCGCCGAGATAGTCTTCAGCGGTCTTCTTCATTTTGCGCAGCACTTCTGCCGAAATTTGCGGCGGTGCCAGTTTTTGATCGCGGGCTTCGACCCAGGCGTCGCCGTTATCGGCGCGCACGATCTTATACGGCATCAATGCGATGTCTTTTTGCACTTCTTTTTCGTCGAAACGGCGACCGATCAACCGTTTGACTGCGTACAACGTGTTCTTCGGGTTCGTGACCGACTGACGCTTCGCCGGCGCACCGACGAGGATTTCGTTGTCGTCCACATAAGCGATGATCGACGGCGTGGTGCGCGTGCCTTCCGCGTTCTCAATCACCTTGACCGTGTTGCCTTCCATGATCGCGACGCACGAGTTCGTCGTGCCCAGATCGATACCAATGATTCTGCCCATTTTTATCACTCTCCTGACTTTGATTGCAGCGAGTCCGTTTTTGCGTTTCCGACGTGGTTCATAGTCGAATCGGCTAGCTGGACGCCCAAAATTTAACCCTGTACGCCAAATAAGAGCGTTCGCATCGATTTCAAGACCAAAAACCGATGCTTTTCCGCTTTTTTTCAGGCGATCTGAAACTTTCCCTGGAGAACCTGGCTCAAGCCTTCGCTTCGAGCGCCCGGATTTTCTCGCGAGCGGCGGCGACAGCGGCTTCGAACTGGCCAAGCCCATGCCATCCGGTGGCTCTTCCCAGGCGCTTGCCCCGGAAAAAAAAGAACCACGTTGGCACGCCATGCAACATGAAACGGCGACCGAGATCGCGATGCTCGTAAACGTTGCTGTGAAACCACTTCAACCCGAGCGCCCGGATCTCGTCCGGTTTTGCGAGCATTGCCTTTTTCGCGATTTCGCAATTGAAGCACTCGAAACCCCAGAAAAACACGATGGCCAACTCGTCCGCCGCCGACTCAAGGCCGGCATCGAACGTCTCGGCACTCAGTTCCTGCATGTCGAAAACGGCAAACGCGGTGGCGTCGACAGGGATATTGGCCATGACGGCGACGTCTTTTGCCGAAACGCTTATTTCGGTGCGGCGACGGTGACCAGTGCCGGACGCAGAACGCGGTCAGCAATCACATAGCCCTTTTGCAGCACCGACACCACCGTGTTCGCATCTTGGTCGGCCGGCACCATGGAAATAGCCTGATGGCGATGCGGATCGAACTTCTCGCCAACCGGATTCACCTCGACGACACGGCCCTTTTCAAGCGCGGCAGTCAGTTGGCGCAGCGTCAGTTCAACACCTTCGCGGACTTTCGCCAGGTCGGTGGATGAATGCGTCAGCGCGGCTTCCAGGCTGTCGAGCACCGGCAGCAGATTCTCCGCGAAGTTTTCGATCGCGAATTTATGCGCCTTCTGCACATCTTCTTGTGCACGGCGCCGGACATTCTCGGTCTCGGCCTTCGCGCGCAAGAACTCTTCTTGCAACGACGCGGCACGCGCTTGCGCTTCAGCGAGCAATGCCGCGGTTTCGTTTGCGTCGACGTTATCCGGGGAGGACGTCCCGTCCGGCGCGCCGGCTTGATGGATAGTTTGAGCCGCCGCGGTATCGTCGGCAGGCGTGGGGTTTTGGCTCGCGGTATTGTCTTGCGTGTTTTCCATGTCGCTTGAGATTTTGCAATGGGTGAAAACGGATGAAATCGGACCCGACGTTGCGGTTTCGATTCATCAAAAGGCTGCCGATGATAACCGCCAACTCAACGTTGCAAAAACACAACGGGGTCAATCGACGGTCAGTGCGCTTGAAGCGGGGACATCCTGCGCTCGTCCCAAGCCGTTCATCTGAGGCTCAATCAAGCGTTTTCAAGGGGTTGCACGTGCTTTCCGGGGCTATTTCTAGTCTGCAGAAATGACCGGTTACAACCATTTTGAGCCCGTCATCAGATTCAGATTGAGCCGGTTGATTTGCTCGCCTACACTTCGAACATGCCTTCGGGAGCCCTAGTTAACCCTAACCTTACGAACGCCCGAATCCAAGTTTTTTTATCGCTAAAGCTCGTATCAAGCCCGCTCTAGCGCCCGTTTTTCAGAGCTGTTGCGTTACAGGGGGTGCCCAATGAAACTGACCTTTGCTATTGCGATCGTCGCGTTGGTACTCGTTGGTGGCACCACGACCATTTGTATGTCCGGTGCGGTCAACGACCACACTACGGAGTACGGCGGCGTCTCGGCCACCATGGAACACTTTTTCAGTCCGAACCTGAAAGTTTGTCGATAATGCGGCGGTCGCGCTTCGTCGGGCGACCCTGCAATGCCGCTGCCGGCTCACGATACGTCTTCCTCCGCTCGCTTTCCGCCACACGTTTTTCACGTCCAGGGTCCGTTTCCGCGTAAAGCGTCTGCGCAATGGGCGCCGGACCGCGCACTTCACAAATTCCCAGCACGTTCACTTGCCAAAGCACGTGTTCAATCTCGATCTCTACAAGATCGCCAACTCGCACGTCCTTCGACGGCTTCACGTTCGCACCGCCAATGCGCACTCGGCCCTTCTCGACGGCGTCGCTGGCAAGGGAGCGTGTTTTGAAAAAACGCGCTGCCCACAGCCATTTGTCGATACGAAGGCGCGCGCCCGGGTCGGTGGAGATCTGGTAGTTCATTAGCTCGTTCTATGCGGCTGCGCTAAGCGTTTGCGGCGCCTGCACCGGCCATCCCTGCAAGTGCTGCGCGACAATTTCGCCCAGCGCCTTGATCCACGCCGGCGATGCATTCAGACACGGAATCCGGTGAAATTCCTTGCCGCCAGCGTGCAGGAATTCGTCGCGCACTTCAATGCCAATTTCCTCGATGGTTTCCAGACAATCCGACGTAAAACCTGGACAGAACACGTCCACTCGCTTCACGCCCGCCGCACCGAGTTCGGCGAGCGACGGCGCGGTATAAGGCTGCAGCCATTCCGCGCGGCCAAAACGCGACTGGAATGTCACCCGGCATTCGACCGGCGACAACCCGAGCGCCGCCATCAGCAACGAACCGGTCTGTTGACACTGATCGTGATATGGGTCGCCGAGATCCATGGTGCGTTTGGGAACGCCGTGGAAACTGAGCACCAGCCGGTCGCCGGCCGCAAAGTCCGGCTGGCCGTGCTGCCGCCAATAATCCCTAACTTGCTCGGCCAGCGCGCCAATGTAGGCCGGATGGTCGGCGTATTGGCGAATGGTGCGAATTTCCGGCTGATTGCGCACGCGCCGTAGGGCGTTGAATGCGTCATCGAACGCGGTGGCCGTGGTCGACGACGAATATTGCGGATACATGGGAACAAGCAGCACGCGCTCGGCGCCTTCCAGCTTGAGTTGATTCATCATGGCCGGAATGCCGGGCGTCCCGTAGCGCATGGCGTAGTCAACGATCACGTGATAGTCGTTCACCATGAACAACCGCCGCAATCCCTCCACCTGCTTTTCTGTGTTGACCCTCAGCGGCGAGCCTTCGGGCAGCCAGACCTGGGCATATTTTCTCGCTGACGCCCGGCTGCGAAACGGCAGAATGGCCAGCCGCAGGATCACTTGCCAGGCGAGCGCCGGAATCTCCACCACGCGCGGGTCCGACAAGAACTGCGCGAGGTACTTGCGCACGGCCTTGGCCGTGGGCGCGTCCGGCGTGCCGAGGTTGATCAGCAGCACCGCAACGCGATGCGAAGCGGAAGGCTGCGAAGGCAACTCGAGGTCGTAGCGCATAACGGAAAGAGGCCGTGAAGCCCGTGTAAGTAAGTGAAACCCATTATAGCGGCGGGTTTCGGAACGCAACATCGGCCGATCGGCCGAGTGGTGCACGGGGCTGTGGCAAGGCAAGATGGGTTGTCTGCCAGAGGGATCCACAGCATTTTGCGGGCCGCATCGGCAGACAACTTGTTGGCGCTTATTGCACTACTGCTGGCTACTGAGCGAGAGGGACAACAGGCGCGCGGTGATATCAACAATGGGAATGACGCGGTTGTACGCCATCCGCGTGGGTCCGATCACGCCCAGCGTGCCCACGATTTTCCCGTTCACTTCATAGGGCGCGGTCACCACGCTCATTTCCTCGATGGGCACGAGATTCGACTCGCCGCCTATAAATATCTGCACGCCTTGCGCGTGGCTCGAGACATCGAGTAATTGAAGGAGACTCGTCTTTTGGTCGAACACGTCAAAAAGCTTGCGCAGCCGCGCCATGTCGGAGGAAAGATCCGCGACTTCCAGCAGGTTGCGTTCGCCGGAAATCAGCAAGGTGTCGCCCTGATCCGTTTCGTCGACGCTCGCGGCCACCGCTGCCTGCATCAGCGAGGTCATGTCGCCGCGCAACGCGTCGATTTCCTCGCGCAGTCGGCGGCGTACTTCGTCGAAGGACAAGCCGGCGAAATTCGCGTTGATATAGTTCGACGCCTCGGTGAGCTGCGACGGCGAGTAGTCACGCTGGGTCGCCATGATGCGGTTCTGCACATCACCTTCCGGCGTCACGATGATCAGCAGGATGCGCTTGTCGGACAGCCGCATGAACTCGATCTGCTTGAACATGTGACTGCGGCGCGGCGTGAGAATGACGCCGGCGAAGGTGGACAGGTTCGACAGCACGCTCGCGGCGGCGGCCACGATCTTCGCCGGTTCGCCGCCCTGCAGCTTGATCTTGACAGCGGAGGTCATGGCTTCGTCGTCGGTCGTTTCGACGGTGAGCATGGTGTCCACGAAGAGCCGGTAGCCGCGCGGCGTGGGAATCCGCCCCGCCGACGTATGCGGACTCACTACCAGCCCAAGGTCTTCCAGGTCCGACATGACGTTGCGGATGGTGGCCGGGCTGAGCTCGAGTCCGGAATAACGCGACAGCGTGCGGGAACCGACCGGCTGACCTTCGGCGATATAGCGCTCGATTAGCGTCTTGAGGAGGGTCTGGGCACGTGGGTCTAGCATGGGAAATTTTAGCTCAACGTGTAAGGAAGCAGCGAGCACACCAAATAGGCGATGCCGGTGGACGTCATTTTGTCATTCACCCGTCATCAATTCATGATCCACACCATTCTAGCGACAATTGCCCGTCACGCCCGGCGCTTAGCGTATACACAACCCGTAGCCGCGTCGGACGTGGCACGCGGTTCTTTTCGACACTTACCTATGGTGTAATGCCGGCATGGAAATAGGTACCCAATTCAAGACTGTCGCGCTCGTGGGGCGCAACAATACACCCGGCATCAGGGAGCCGCTGACGGCGCTCGCCGCGTGTATTGTGAAACGCGGCTTTGACGTCGTGTTCGAAGCAGAAACGGCGCATGACGTTGGCGTGACCGACTACCCCGCGTTGACCGCGCAGGAAATTGGCGCGCGTGCAGATGTGGCGGTCGTGCTCGGCGGCGACGGCACCATGCTCGGCATTGGGCGGCAGCTCGCGCCGTATCGCACGCCGTTGATCGGCGTCAATCACGGGCGGCTTGGGTTCATTACAGACATCTCGCTGGCCGAAATGCACGAGCTCGTGCCGCAGATGCTTGCCGGCAGTTTCGAGCGTGAAGAGCGGACCTTGCTCGAAGCGCGCATTGTCCGCGACGGCCGGCCGATCTATCACGCTCTGGCGTTCAATGACGTCGTGGTGAATCGAAGCGGCTTCTCGGGCATGGCGGAACTGCGCGTGTCGGTGGATGGGCGCTTCATGTACAACCAGCGCTCAGACGGACTTATTGTTGCCACGCCGACGGGTTCGACTGCCTACGCGCTCTCCTCTTCCGGACCAATCCTGCATCCGCAATTGCAGGGTTTTGTACTCGTCCCCATCGCGCCGCATTCGCTGTCGAATCGTCCCATTGTTTTGCCCGATGACTCGCAGGTCGATATCCAGATTATTGGCGGACGCGACGTGAACGTGAATTTCGACATGCAGTCATTTACTGCTGTCGAATTGAACGACACCATTGAAGTGCGGCGTTCGCGCCATACCGTGCCGGTGTTACATCCGGTCGGCTATAGCCATTACGCCACGCTGCGCAAGAAGCTGCACTGGAACGAATATCCCTCGCACGACGACGCCACGAAACTTTAAGACGCCCATGCTCCGTCATCTCTCGATTCGCGACTTCGTCATTGTCGCCGCGCTCGACCTCGAGTTCGAGCGCGGCTTCACCGTATTTTCGGGCGAAACCGGCGCCGGCAAGTCGATTCTTATCGACGCGCTCGCGCTCACGCTCGGCGCGCGCGCCGACGCCAGCATTGTGCGGGCCGGAGAAGCGCGCGCGGACATTACCGCTGAGTTTTCCATTCACGCGCAAGTCTCGCGCTGGCTGGACGAGCACGCGCTGGCTATTGGCGACGCCGATACGGTCATGCTTCGCCGTGTCGTCGATTCGACCGGACGTTCGCGGGCGTTCATCAACGGTACGCCGGCCACGCTCGTGCAATTGCGTGAACTGAGCGAAATGCTTGTCGACATCCACGGCCAGCACGCTCACCAATTGCTGATGCGCCCGGACGCCCAGCGTGAACTCTTCGATACCCACGCGGGTCTTCTCGACTCTGCACAGAAAGTAGCTCGTGCGCACAGAGTCTGGCGCGACGCGACGCATGCGGTGGAACTCGCGCAGAACCGCGATCGCGAGTTGCAACTGGAACGCGAGCGTCTTGCATGGCAGTTGAGCGAACTCGACAAGCTTGCGCCGCAACTGGGTGAGTGGGAAGACGTGAGTGCCGAGCATCATCGGCTGTCGCATTCGGCTAGTCTGATCGACGGTGTGCAGGGCGCGCTGAACGCGTTGTCCGAGTCAGATGAAGCCATGATCACGCAGCTCTCGGCGATCGTGTCGAAGTTGCGCGGTCTCGTCGATATCGACCCAGCGCTTGCCGACGTGCTGGCTTCGCTCGAACCCGCCGAAATTCAATTGCAGGAAGCCTCGTATTCGCTCTCGCACTACGCGCAGCGGCTCGAACTCGATCCAAACCGCCTGGCGCAAGTCGAGCATCGGATGGAGCAACTGCATTCGGCCGCGCGCAAGTTCCGCATGCAACCCGAGGCGTTGCCCGAGGAGCATGCTGAGCGCCGCCGGCAACTGGCAGCGCTCGATGCCGCCGCTGATCTCGATGCGCTGCGTGCGGCGGTAGCCAAGGCGAAAGAGGTTTATCTGGCGGAAGCCACGGTATTGTCGAAGGCGCGCGCGAAGGCTGCGAAGTCGCTTGGCAAGGCGGTCACCAAAGGTATGCAGGAGTTGTCGATGGTCGGCGGCAGCTTTGAAGTCGCGCTCGTGCCGCTTGCAGAGGGTGGTGCGAACGGGCTTGAGCAGATCGAGTTCCGCGTGGCCGGCCATGCCGGGGTCATATTGCGTCCGCTGGCGAAGGTCGCGTCGGGAGGCGAACTCGCGCGGATCAGTCTGGCGCTCGCGGTGATTGCGAGCACGGCAAGCCCGACCCCCACATTGATTTTCGATGAGGTGGATACGGGGATTGGCGGCGGCGTCGCGGAAGTCGTAGGACGTTTGCTGCATCAACTCGGCCGCGACCGGCAAGTGCTATGCGTCACGCATTTGCCGCAAGTGGCGGCTCGTGGCGATCACCACTTCCAAGTGGCGAAAGCCGGAGATTCGACGGGCGGAACGGTCAGTACGGTGACGCCGCTGGATAAATCGAAGCGTGTCGAGGAAGTCGCGCGCATGCTGGGCGGCCTTGAGATTACGGCCACCACGCGCAAACATGCGAAGGAAATGCTGGCGGCTTGAGCGGGGGATCAGCGGGGAGCACGGCTGTTTGCGGCCGTCGTCCGTTGATGCACGCGCCCCCGAGGTCGAGCACACTCCGGAATGCCGCTCAGGCTTCTCTCACGAGTCTCACCCCCTAAATAATCAACGCGGCCATACGCGCTTTTTCGGCCCCATGATAGACTAAGCTAACTTAGCTAAGTCAAAGAGAGTGCTATGCCTACGATCACTGTCAACATGCATGAGGCCAAAACCAACCTGTCACGGCTGGTCGAGAAAGCGGTCCAGGGTGAATCGGTTGTAATCGCCAAAGCGGGCAAGCCAATGGTGCGGATCATCGCTATAGACGCTGAGGTACCGAAAAAGAAAAAGCGCATCGGTTTCCTCGCCGGCCAGGTCACCGTGCCCGATGCGCAGAAGTTCAACGATCTGGGCCGTGACGAAATCGCTGCGATGTTTGGCGGTGACGAATGAAGCTGCTGCTCGATACGCATTTGCTGTTGTGGACGGCAGTTGCAAGCGCGGATGTTCGTTCGAATAGCTCGCTTTCCAACGAAGCACGGGCGCTGATCGAAGATGAGGAAAACGACCTGCTGTTCAGCGCGGCCAGCGTATGGGAAGTGGCAATCAAGAATGGGCTCGGCAGACCGGACTTCAAAGTCGATGCGCACTTGTTCCGCCGGTCGTTGCTGGACAACGGCTATATCGAACTGGCCATCAGCAGCGCGCACACCGCGGCCGTCGGCAACTTGCCCGATCATCACAAAGACCCGTTCGACCGGCTGTTGATCGCGCAAGCGACATTCGAGGGCATCACCTTGCTGACCAATGACGAAACCGTCGCTGCGTACAAAGCGAGTCCGATCCGCCTGGTGAAGTAACAAGCGCGCCCGACGCCGAGGCCACATTCCAGTCATCAGCGCCGCGGCGGGGATCAAACAAAGCGGCTACTTCCCAAACACCCGATTCCAAAGCCCCGTCACCGCTTCCCTCTCCGCCACCACAACGTCCGGCTCAACCCGCGCCTTCTCCATCCCGTCGAGTCTCAGCGTGTGCTGCAATTTCCGGTACCGCCGATACGCAGCCGCCACCGTTTCCGCCTCCTCGGCGCTCATCAGTCCGAACCCGGCAGCCTGTCGCAGCAGCGAAATATTCCCAATATTGCGCACGAATTCAGCGTCTTCGCGCGCGTGCAGCAGCACCCAGTACTGCACGATAAACTCGATATCCACCATCCCGCCGCGATCGTGCTTCAGGTCAAACAACTTGCTCCGGTTCGGATGTCCGGCGTCCACCCGCTCGCGCATTACGACAATCTCCTGCGCCAACGCTGCGGCATCACGTGGCATCGTGAGAACCTGGGCGCGAATCTCCTCGAAGCGCTCGCCAATCTCCGCGTCACCGGCGCAATAACGCGCCCGCGATAACGCCTGATGTTCCCAGACCCAAGCCGTATTCGCGGCATCGCCTTCACGAATCTGATAACGCCGGAACGACTCCAGGCTCGTCACCAGCAAGCCCGACTCGCCATTCGGACGCAGCCGCAAGTCAACATCGAATAATGTGCCCGCGCCCGTTGCTGTAGTGAGCCATGTGATCAGCCGGCGCGCGAAGGTGGCGTAGATATCGGCGGCAGATTCGTCGGGGTCATCGTGGAGGAAGATCAGATCCAGGTCGGACGCATAGCCCAACTCCTTCCCGCCCAGCTTTCCGTAAGCGATCACAGAAAAGCGCGGCACCTCGCGGTGACGCTTCGGGAACTGCGACCACACCGTTTCGATAGTGACATCGAGCACCGCATCGGCCAGCGCCGACAACAAATCACTCACGTGTTCAACGGTGAGTTTGCCGCTTAAATCGATCAGCAGAATGCGGAACACTTCAGCCTGGTGCGCGTGCCGCAGCAAGTTCATCTGCTGCTCGGCGCCATCGGCAGCGGCAATCTGCGCGCGCAAGGATTCTCGAAATTGCGCCCAGTCAAAGGGGCTCGCGATCACTTCATCGTCGAGCAATTCATCAAGAAGCTGCGGATGGCGAATCAAATATCCCGCCGCCCAACGTGACGCGCCAAGCACCGACAACACCCGTTCGAGCGCCGCCGGATATTCGGTGAGCAACGCAAGATAAGCGCCGCGGCGGCTGACCGCTTCGAGCAGGTCGAACAGCCGGGCGATGGTGTCGCCGCGCCGCTCGGGCGGCTGAATCGCCTGCGCGGCTTCGAGCGCACGTTGCGCGACGATGTCGAATCGTTCCCGGCTGCGCTCGGGCAAACCTTCGTATCGCGTCGATTTCCACACGCTGCGCAGACGCGTAAGCACGGCGGCGGCATCGGTGAAACCCAGTTCGGTCATGCGCTCGACCAACTGTTCCTCGGCGCTGTCGTCGGCGAGCGCGCTGCTCCAGACCCACGACGCCGCCGAATCTTCCGCCACCGCACAGCCGCCGTCGCCCTTCACTTTATCGGCGAAGATCTGGTCGAACTGATGCTCAACGCGCGCCCGATGCGCTTCCAGCTCGTCGGTCAGCGCCGGGTAATCGGCAAAACCCATTGCGTCTGCAAGCACCGCGCGGTCGTCGGGCGCGACCGGCATGGCGTGCGTCTGCGCATCGTTTCTATATTGCAGCCGGTGTTCAAGCTTGCGCAGGAACACGTACGCTTCGGTCAATTCACTACATACATTCGCCGATATCAACCCATGCGCCGCCGCGCGTTCCAGCACGGACAAGGTCGGACGAATCCGCAGATCGGCAATCTGGCCACCACGGATCAACTGAAACACCTGCGCGCTGAACTCGATCTCCCGAATGCCGCCACGGCCGAGCTTGATGTCGTCGGCTTTGTCCGGGCGCATTGACGCGCGCCGCTGCGCTTCCTGCCGGATCTGCACATGCAGCGCACGAATCGCGCTGATCACGCCGTAGTCGAGATACCGCCGATAAATAAACGGCTTGGCGAGCGCGTCGAGCAGCTTGGCCAAGCGTTGCGCCGGTTCACTCTTGTTCTCGGAGACGAGCCGCCCCTTGATCCACGCGTACCGCTCCCACTCGCGGCCCTGCACGTAGAAATACTCTTCGAGCATGCCGAGTCCGCACGCGATGGGACCGGCATCGCCGTTCGGCCGCAACCGCATATCGACTCTAAAGACATAACCGTCTTCCGTCACCTCGGCCAATGCGCCTATGAGCTTGCGGCCGAGCCGCGTGAAATATTCCTGCGTCGATAACGCCGCGCGTTCGCCGCCTGTCGTCTCACCGTCTTCTTCATAGACGAAGATCAGGTCGATATCCGACGACACGTTCAACTCACGTCCACCGAGCTTTCCCATTCCCACCACACCCAGCGTCAAACGCTGTCCGTCAGGCCCGCGTGGCTCGCCGAACGTGACTTCCAGATCCGCCGATAACACCGCGAGCGCGCGCTGGATTGTCAGCTCGGCCAGATCGGTCATCGCGCCCGTGACTTCGGCAACGGGCGCGAGGCCGGCAAGATCGCGTTCCATCACCGTGCAGAAGACCTCGATGCGCAAGCGCCTCAGCGCAGTCTTGAGCGCGGCTTCATCGAGCCGCCCATGCGTCGATCCCGCCGAACAGACCGCGCACAAGGCGTCCAGCCGCGCTTCTATCCACGCGCGGCGGATCGGCGCTTGCGACCATTCGGCCACCTGCGCCGGCAATTCGGGACGCGCGGCATACACGCGCGCGGCATAGTTGGAAGCGCTGGCACTCAGCAAAACGGCGTCGGTCATGAAAGGTCGGGCTCGGTCATTGCTCTGAATCAAGTCCGGCAGTGTGCCGGGGCTTTTGCGACAAGCGTGCCATAAAGGCGTAAACGCCATCCGGCGCGGCTTAGCGGCCGCATCGTAGCGTGTTCCCGCAGTTTTTTGCACCGCGCGCTGTGTTACATTTCAACGTCAAATCTCGAAAACCTACCATATCGCCGACCCGCCGCAGCATGTCCGACCGAAAGGAACTAGCCGACCCACCCGTAGCTGTACCCGTGAAGCTAGGTGGTCGCGCCGAGCTCGCATTGTCGCGGGCGCTCAAAGTCCTTCTGGTGCTCGTCGCCGTGATCTATTTCGCGGTCGCCGGGATCTATCTCGCACTGCGTTACGCGGTGCTTCCCCAGATCGATGTATTCAGGCCGCGCATCGAACAAATGGTGTCGGCGAAGATCCACGCGCAGTTGCACATCGGGCGAATCACGGCGAGGTGGTACGGCCTCCAGCCCTCATTCGATATCGACAACCTGAGGATTGACGCCGCCGACGGCACGCCGGGTCTCGCCGTGCCGCATGCCAGTGCGACCGTCGCGTGGCGCTCGCTGCTGGGTCCCATTCCGGTGCTCTCGAATCTCACCGTCGACGGCCCCGACGTAGTCATCTCGCGCGCCGCCGACGGCACCTTCAGCGTGGCCGGCGTGCCGATCCAGGCGAAACATACGGGCAACGACGCGTTCATGACCTGGCTGCTGCGCCAGCAAGCTATCGTGCTGCGCAACGGCACGCTGCGCTGGCACGACGGCGAGCGTGAGGCGCCGCAACTCGCGCTCAAGCGCATCAAGCTCGCCATTCTTAACGACGGCACAAGTCATCGGCTGGCGCTGCAGGCGCCGCCCGACGGCGACCTGTTGCACGGGCCGCTCGATTTTCGCGCGGACTTCACCACGCCGCACTTCAGCGTGCCCGGCCGGCCGGCGAACTGGACGGGGCAGGCGTATCTGTCGACTGGTCCTGTCGATCTGCCCATGCTCGCCAAGTACGTGACGATGCCGTTCGCGACCTACAGCGGACGTTTCGATAACCGCATCTGGCTTGACTTCGCGAGCGGCAAACTGCAAACCGCGGGCGGCGACCTGACCGGCTCCGACATCGCGTTGCGCGTGCGTCCAACGCAGCCGCGTCTCGATGTGCCCATCGCGAGCTTCCGCTGGGACCTCGCGCAAAACGACGACGAATACACGCTGCATCTTGGCAACCTGCACGCGGAACTTGGCCAGCCGCCGCTCGCCGACGGCACGCCGGTGTCTCGCCTCCTCGCGTTGCATACGCTGACCGGCAATTACCGAGCGGCTTCGTTGCAGCGCGGGCAGCTGTTCGGCGTGACGGGCGATGTCGTCGATCTCGGCATTCTTGGTGAATTTGCGCGCGCGTTGCCGTTGCCATCGAAGGCGCAAAACGATCTGCTCCGCTTCAACCCGCGTGGCCAGATTACCAACTACACGCTGCAAACCGAGCGGCCCAGACCGGCGACTCACGCTCAAATGCTGGCGCAGCGGCAGACGGGCGCCGAGCCGCCAATACGCTACACGGTCAAGGGCGACTTGCACGGCGTCAGCGTGCAGGCGCAGGAACCGCCGCCGGGATTGACGATCAACAACCATCCGCGAGCCGGGATTCCGGGCGTGGAGAACCTGTGGGGCAGCATTGACGCCAACCAGGATCGCGGCAGCGCGGTCATCGATACGAAAAATACCGCGATCACCCTGCCCGGCGTCTTCGATAACCCGCGTCTCGTGCTCGATCAGATCAACGGCCGCGTGACGTGGACCCTCGCTGACGCGCCCGGTAAAGCGCACAAGGCAATCACCGCGCACGTGGAGACGCTGCACGTCAAGAACGCGGACGCCGAAGCCAGTGCAACAGCGGATTACCACAACGAAGGCGAAGGCCGCGGTTCCCTCGATCTCAAGGCAAAAGCAGCGCACCTGAACGTGACGAGCCTCGTCAACTATCTGCCGACGAGCATCAGCGAAAAATTGCGGCTGTATCTGGGCCACGCGTTGCAGGCCGGTGTTTCGCGCAATGCCACCATCGAGATTCATGGCGACCTGACGAAATTCCCCTATTCGCGTTTCCCCGATGCCGGCCAGTTCCGCATTGTCGCGCCGTTCTCCGGCGGCAAGTTCGAGCCAACGCCCTATCCGCTCAGGACCATGGCAAACGGCACGCCGAACGTGTGGCCGGCGTTTGATGGTATCGACGGGACGTTTCATCTCGCCGAAAACAAGCTGGGCTTCGATATTTCGCGCGGCCACTACCTCGGCGTGAGCGTGGTCAAGACGACGGGGCGGATCGAAGACCTGGGAAATCGTGAATCGAAACTGCTGATCGACGCCGACGCGCACGGCCCGATCACCGACATGCTTCACTACGTGGAAGACAGTTCGCTTGGCGCGCTTTCACATCATGTGTCGACGAAAATCCGTGCAACCGGCAACGCCGCGCTCGCGCTGCAACTGGAAATTCCGCGGGTCGCGCCGCCGCCGGGCGTACGGCCGCACGTGGGTTATAAAGGCGCGCTCACGTTCAACGGCAATGAGCTTGCGTACGGTGCGTTGCCCCCGCTGTCGAATCTCAAGGGGCGGACGCGGTTCGGCGAGAAAACCGCATCGCTCGATGGCCTCACGGCGAAGTTCCTTGGCGGCGATGTGCGCGGCTCCGGCGGCGTGAAACCCGACGGAAGTTACGCCTTCAATGTAGATGGCCGCATTGGCGGTGACGCTGCCAAGAGCCTGAACGCCCGCGAACAGGAGCAGGCCGCGCAGATTCTCAAGCACATCAGCGGCACCGCACCCTACGCCGTGCGTGTGCGTGGCGTGAAAAACGCGTTGCCGCAAGTCGAGCTGAACTCCGATTTGACCGGCCTCGGCCTGGACTTCCCGGCTCCGTTCAACAAGAGCGAAGGCATGCCGATGCCCGTCTCGTTCACCTTCACGCCCATCGCCGGATCGCCTCAGGAGCACGACGCGAAGCTGACGTTCGGGCCGGTGAACGCGCATTACCTGCTTAAGCAAACCGGTAAGGAAATGCCGATTGTGGAACGAGGGGCTATCGGCGTGAACAAACCGGCCGATCTGCCGGCGCAGGGCGTGACGGCGACGGTGGATATCGACGAACTCGACGCCGATGCGTGGCGCAAGCTGATCGCCGATTTGGGCCCAATGCCGCAACCGGATCCGAAGGCGCAAACAACGGCGCAAACGCAGGTGGTGAAGCAGTTCATCCCCAAGCAGTTCGCGCTGCATTTCGCCACGATCAAGCTGCTCAACCGGCGCTGGGAAGATGTCGCGATAGGCGCAAATCTCGGCGATGACCGCAAGTGGCAGGCGAACATTGCGTCGGATCAGGTCACGGGCAACGCTGAATGGACGCCGGGTGCGACGAAAAGCAGCCCGGGTGCGTTGCAGGCGCGGTTCACGAAGGTTGTGATTCCGGGGAAACAGGAAACCGACCTGGTCGGACAGATGATCCGCAAGCCGCCGGCCAACATGCCGTCCATCGATTTGATCGTGAACGAACTCGTGGTGCGCGGGCGCACGCTCGGGCGCCTGGAAGTCGATGCGCACAACTACATGAAAGACAAGGTGCCCGTCTGGTACCTGGACAAGCTGGATCTCAGCAACCCGGACGCGACGTTATCTGCCACGGCCAACTGGCGCACGATCAGCGGTCCCGTTGGTTTTCCGGTCAATGCCGACGACAACGCCCCTCGTCACACCGCGCTCGATTTCAAGCTGGACATCACCGACGCCGGCGCACTGGTCGAACGGATGGGCTTGCCTCGCACGGTGAAGAACGGCAAAGGCACGGTAACGGGCCAGCTTGGCTGGGACGGCAGCCCGGCCGCGGTCGATCTGCCCACGCTCAATGGCAATCTAAATGTCGACTTGCAGCACGGCCAGATTCTCAAGGTCAATCCGGGCGCGGCCAAGCTGCTCGGCGTGCTCAGCCTGCAGAGCCTCGCGCGTTTTCTCACGCTGAATTTCCAGGACGTTGTCGGCAAGGGCCTGCCATTCGAAAAGATCACCGGTTCGGGCACGGTTCAGAATGGCATTGGCCGCACCAATGATTTCACGATGATCACGGCGCCGGCGCGCGTCGAGCTGAAGGGGCTGGTCAATCTGCCGAAGGAAACCCAGGACCTGCACGCCAAGATCATCCCGACCATCAGCGCGGGCGCCGTGGCGCTGGGCGCCGCCGTGATTAATCCTTTGCTCGGGCTCGGCACGCTGGTGGCCGATCTGGTGCTGTCGAAGTCGATTGGAAAAGCGTTCACGATTGACTATTCCATTACCGGTTCGTGGTCGAAACCCGTCATTCAGCGGGTGAAAGGCGATCAGGGTAAGATCGAAATTCCCGCTGAAGCCGCGCCCAATTGAGGGTTTGATCGTGTTTCAGCGCAGGTCCCACTGGCTGGCGGCAGTCGATACTGATCACGAATTCTGATTATCATCGCGCCCTTTTTAGCAGGCTGACATGAGCGACAAATCAAGCGAAGGCACCTCCGGGACGTTCCGCGTAGCCGCGCTGCAAATGGTAAGCGCGCCGGATCGTGAACGTAATATCGCGGAGGCTGGGCGGCTGATTGCCGAAGCCGCGCGCGGCGGCGCGCAACTCGTGCTGCTGCCGGAATATTTCTGCTACATGGGTTTCAAGGACACGGACAAGCTCGCGATCCGCGAGACGCCCGGCCACGGTCCGATCCAGCAATTCCTATCGGACGCGGCGCGCGAACATCGCGTCTGGGTGATCGGCGGGACCTTGCCGCTGGAGTCGCCTGAACCGGATCGCGTGCTCAACACCACCCTCGTCTTCAATCCCACCGGCAAGCAGGTTGCCCGCTACGACAAGATTCATTTATTCAACTTCGAGAAAGGCACGGAATCCTTCGATGAAGCCCGCACGATCCGTCCGGGAACCGATGTGCGTACGTTTAATGCGCCATTCGGACGCGTGGGATTGTCGGTGTGTTACGACCTGCGTTTTCCCGAGCTTTACAGAAAGATGGGCGATTGCGCGTTGATGGTCGTGCCGTCGGCGTTCACCTACACGACCGGCGAGGCGCATTGGGAAACGCTGTTGAAAGCGCGTGCAGTCGAAAACCAATGTTACGTGCTGGCCGCCGCGCAAGGCGGCAAACACGAAAACGGGCGCCGCACCTGGGGCCACAGCATGCTGATCGACCCGTGGGGCGAGATCGTGGCCGTGGTGGAAGAAGGGGCGGGCGTGGCAGTCGGAGCGATTGATGCTGCGCGCATTGCATCCGTCCGCCAAAGCCTTCCGGCGCTGCGGCATCGCGTTTTGGGCTAGCTTGTTTTTTCGGCGCCCCCCTCCATCTGGTCAGGGTGTGGCATAAACACTCCAACGTTAGAATGCGTTTAATCCCCACAGACTTCGCCACAGGCAACGAATGAACATCATCGAACCCGGCATCCGAAATCTCGCCACTGCGAAAGAGATCCTGTTGACGCCCTACGGCCTCGACGAATCCACAATTACGCGCACGCTGGCCGAGATCTTCACGCACCGCGTGGACTACGCGGATCTCTATTTCCAGTCCACGCGCAGCGAAGCGTGGAGCCTGGAAGAAGGCATCGTCAAATCGGGAAGCTTCAGCATCGATCAAGGTGTGGGCGTGCGCGCCGTGTCGGGTGACCGGACGGCGTTCGCGTATTCGGACGACTTGTCGGCGGAATCCATCCGTCAGGCGGCGGTCGCCACGCGCGCGATTGCAAAAGCCGGCGGCGGCAAGCACAAGATCAAGTCGGCCAGTTCGCTGACCGGCGTGTTCGGCCGCGATCTTTACCTGCCGTCTGATCCGCTCACGTCGCTCGAGGCCACCGCTAAGGTGAAGCTGCTCGAACGCGTCGAGAAAATGGCGCGTGGGCGCGATCCGCGCATCGTCCAAGTCATGGCAGGCTTGGCGGGTGAATACGACGTTGTACTGGTCGCACGAAGCGACGGCGCACTGGCCGCGGACATCCGGCCGCTGGTTCGCGTGTCGGTAACGGTGATCGCCGAAAAGGACGGACGTCGTGAAATGGGCAGCGGCGGTGGCGGCGGTCGTTATGACTACGGCTATTTCACCGACGAAATCCTGTCCCATTACGTCGATCAGGCCGTGCACGCAGCGCTTGTTAATCTCGATGCGCGTCCGGCGCCCGCCGGTGCAATGACCGTCGTGCTCGGACCGGGCTGGCCCGGCGTGTTGCTGCACGAAGCGATTGGCCATGGGCTGGAAGGTGACTTCAACCGCAAGGGCTCATCGGCGTTTGCGGGCCGGATCGGTGAACGGGTCGCGGCGAAGGGTGTGACCGTTGTCGACGACGGCACGCTGCCGAACCGGCGTGGTTCGCTGAACATCGACGACGAAGGCAATCCTACGCAATGCACGACCTTGATCGAGGACGGCATTCTGAAGGGCTACATCCAGGATTCGCTGAATGCGCGTTTGATGAAGATGCCGGTAACCGGCAACGCGCGGCGCGAATCGTACGCCGCCCTGCCCATGCCGCGCATGACCAACACCTACATGCTTAACGGCGATAAAGATCCGGGCGAGATCCTGGCATCGGTGAAAAACGGCTTGTATGCGGTGAATTTCGGCGGTGGCCAAGTCGACATCACCAACGGCAAGTTCGTGTTTTCCGCGTCCGAGGCGTACATGATCGAGAACGGCAAGATCACGTATCCGGTGAAGGGTGCAACGCTGATCGGCAGCGGCCCGGAATCGCTTAAGTACGTAACCATGATCGGCAACGACATGGCGCTCGACGGCGGTGTAGGTGTGTGTGGCAAGGAAGGCCAGAGCGTGCCGGTAGGCGTGGGGCAGCCGACCTTGCGGATCGAAAAGATGACGGTGGGCGGGACGGTTTGAATGTGTACTCCGCCGTTTGACCGATGATTTTCCCGCGCCGCGCTTGATGCACCTTTCAAGCGCGTCACGCGGGAAATCCGCATGAAATGCTCACGTTTGCTACGGGATTCGGTGTTACGGTGCGGAATGTCCGCTTTTAGCGGCTGACAACTTGCCAACCGCGCGTGTTTAAGGTTATAAAGCCAGACGTTCAATATTTATCGAAGCGACCGAAACCATCATGTCCGCCAAGTTTTATTTTTACTTTTTTTGGCATCTCAAGCCGCTGGCGGATCGAGAGGGGTGAGTCGTTTGTGTAGAACCCAAGTTTCCCGAAAAACCGCCAGCGCAGTCTGGCGGTTTTTTTATGCCCACTTTTTTTGATGACTTTTTGCCCTGTCCCTGATCTGTCGGATGTAACGACCGAACGAATACAGCACGAAAAACGAGTTCCTGGAGAACCAGCATGCCCCCGCACAACACCGACGATGTCCGTATTCGCGAATTGAAAGAACTCACGCCGCCCGCTCACCTGATCCGCGAGTTCGCCTGCGCCGAGCCGGTGTCGAACCTGATCTACAACTCGCGCCAGTCGATGCATCGAATCCTGCACGGCATGGAAGACCGTTTGATCGTGATCGTCGGACCGTGCTCGATTCACGACACTAAAGCGGCTTTGGAATACGCAGGCCGCCTCGTCGAGCAGCGCAAGCGCTTTGCCGGGGAACTGGAAATCGTGATGCGGGTGTATTTCGAAAAACCGCGTACGACGGTCGGCTGGAAGGGGCTGATCAACGACCCGTACATGGACAACAGCTTCAAGATCAACGACGGACTGCGGACCGCGCGCGAATTGCTGCTGCGAATCAACGAACTGGGTCTGCCGGCCGGCACCGAATACCTCGACATGATCAGCCCGCAGTACATAGCCGACCTGATTTCCTGGGGCGCGATTGGTGCGCGGACGACGGAATCGCAAGTGCATCGGGAGTTGGCGTCGGGGTTGTCGTGTCCGGTCGGCTTCAAAAACGGCACGGACGGCAACGTGAAGATTGCGGTGGACGCCATCAAGGCAGCGTCGCAGCCGCACCATTTCCTGTCGGTGACGAAGGGCGGCCATTCGGCCATCGTATCGACAGCCGGCAACGAGGATTGCCACATCATCCTGCGCGGCGGCAAAGCGCCGAATTACGACGCAGAAAGCGTGAACGCCGCGTGCAACGACATCAGCAAGGCCGGACTGGCCGCGCGTCTGATGATCGATGCAAGCCATGCGAATAGTTCGAAGAAACATGAGAACCAGATCCCGGTTTGCGCCGATATCGGCCGGCAGATTGCGGGCGGTGACGAGCGGATTATCGGCGTGATGGTGGAGTCGAATCTGGTCGCCGGACGGCAAGATCTGAAGGAAGGTTGCGAGTTGACGTACGGGCAGAGCGTCACCGATGCATGCATCGGTTGGGAAGAAAGCCTGGGCGTGCTGGAAGGGTTGGCGGATGCCGTGAAGCAGCGGCGCGTGGCGCGTGGGAATGGGAACTGATTGGTCTGAAGCGCGGTTTGAAAAAAGCCGCCCTCCGGCGGCCTTCTCTTCAAAACTCAAACGCCCTACGCCATCTCGCCCGACCCGTAAATCTCGGTACGCACCCGCGCCTTCGGTACCCCCGCCGCCATCAACGCGTCTTGCTGCGCGCGCATGAAGGGCACGGGGCCGCATAGATAATAGTCAGCGTCGGGCAGCACGGTTTTATCGGCGATGCGGGCGAAATCCATCCGCCCGCTGAAATCGAAATCCGTTCCTGGGCGATCATCGGCGTGAGTCTGTTCGTAGAACACCGTGCGCGACACGTTCGGATGTTTTGCAACAATCGTATCCAGCCATCGGCCAAACGCATGCGTGCGGCCATTCCGGCAAGCGTGGACAAACGATATCTGCCGCGCGCTGTTCTGTGCGGTCAAAGACGCGAGCATCGATACCATCGGCGTAATGCCAACGCCGCCGCTGATCAGAACAACAGGCGTCGTCTTGTTCCGGTCCAGGGTGAACTCGCCCATCGGCGCGCTGACTTCAACAATCCCGCCGACTTCCATGACGTCGTGCATGAGATTGGACACAAACCCGGCCGGGCTATCCTGCGGCTTCTCACGCTTCACCGAAATGCGTAACCACTCGCCATTCGGGGCATCGGAGAGCGTGTATTGACGCGGCTGGACCACGCCAATCTCCTTCACAAACCGCTTCACACTGATGTACTGACCCGGTTCGAAATGACAGACCGGACCACCATCGGATGGCTTCAGATAAAACGATGTGATCTCGTCGCTTTCCTGTTCTCGCCGAAACACCACGAATGGCCGGAAACCGCTCCACGCCGCTTGGGCATAAAGCTGCTTTTCCGCCCCGATGAAAATCTCCGCGAGTTGCGCATAAGCGGCGCGCCAAGCTTCGAGCGTGGGTTCATCGATAGCATCGCCCAGAACGTCCACGACAGCCGCCAGCAGATTTTCACCGACGATCGGATATTGCTCCGGCCGGATATTCAGGCTCGCGTGCTTGTGCGCGATGTGCGTGACAGCCGAACCCAGCGCACCGAGGTTATCGATATTCGCGGCATACGCGTACACGGCTCGCGCCAACGCCTGCGGCTGACTGGCGCTTTGTTGATGCGCCTGGTTAAACACGTTTTTCAGCTCGGGATGGGTGATAAACAACCGCTTGTAGAAATGCGTGGTGATGGGCGCGCCATGTTCGGCGAGTACGGGGGCAGTGGCTTTTACTCGGGCAATCTGGTCGGCGGTCAAGGCTGTCATTCGTCGAGCTCCTTTAAAGATGTATTTATAATACATCTTTAAAGGAGCTGCACATTTGGGCGTTTTGTCGCAGGAAAATAAGACGATGCTAAAAGTGGTGTCCGGCAGCGCAATCGTGCCGAACACGCCCTACTTTGTTAGACCTTCCGCTCGTGATTCCACAACACGTCGGTTCCGCCATCGGCACGATTCAACACGCGTGCCACCACGAACAGCAAATCGGATAACCGATTCACATACTGCCGCGGCGCCGCGTTGATCTTGTCCACACGGCCGAGCGCAACAATCGACCGCTCCGCGCGCCGGCAGACCGTCCGCCCGACATGTGCCAGCGAGGCCGCGCGCGATCCACCGGGCAAGATGAACTCCTTGAGCGGCGGCAAATTTGCGTTGTACTCCGCAATCCATTCATCGATACGAGCAAGATGCGACTTCTCGATCATCGAATGGCCAGGAATGCACAGCTCGCCGCCAAGATCGAAGAGATCGTGCTGGATCGCGGACAACGCAGCGCGCACGTCGTCCGGAAGCGCCTCGCACAGCAGCACGCCAAGCTGCGAATTCAGTTCATCGACATCGCCAATTGCCGCAATCCGCGCGTCGTCCTTCTGTACGCGGCTGCCATCGCCGAGGCCGGTCGTGCCGTCGTCGCCGGTGCGCGTCGATATCTTGCTCAGGCGATTGCCCATGATGTTCTCCAGGTAGCGCAGGACGCCGGTCAGCATCCGCGCTCATTATAGGCAACGCGCGGGCTCGGGCTCGATGCAGGCTCAATACGGGCTATCGGCGTAAAATGAATGCATAAAACGCGCGATTCCCGCATTCCGATGCGAGATTTAGCGCACCCAACATCCCATTGCACCGATGTCCGGAGACATGCCGTGAACCACCCCGTCCCGCCGCTCGCCGTCCGCCGCACTTTTCCCGCTACCTTGCTCGACGCGCTGAAATCCGCGTTCCCCGATCGTGTTTCGACGACCACTGCAGTGCGCGAACATCACGGCCGCGATGAATCGCCGTTCGATCCGCAACTGCCCGACGCCGTCGTTTTCGTGACCAGCACGGAAGAGGTCCAGACCGTCGTCCGGCTCTGTGCCGAACATAATGTGCCGGTGATTCCGTACGGTAATGGGTCGTCGCTGGAAGGTCATTTGCTGGCGGTTCAAGGCGGTGTATCCATCGATATGTCGGGACTCAACCAGGTGTTGTCCATCGACGCCGAAGACTTGACGGTCACCGTGCAGCCGGGCATTTCGCGCAAGCAGTTGAACGAAGCGCTGAAGGACACAGGACTATTCTTCCCCATCGATCCGGGCGCGGACGCGAGCATTGGCGGGATGTCGGCAACGCGTGCGTCGGGGACCAACGCCGTGCGCTACGGCACGATGCGCGAGAATGTGCTCGGCCTCGCCGTCGTGTTAGCCGATGGCCGCGTCATCAAGACCGGCACAAGGGCGCGTAAGTCGTCGGCCGGATACGACCTCACGCGCTTGTTCGTGGGTTCCGAAGGCACGCTCGGCGTGATCGTTGAAATCACCGTGCGGCTTTATCCGCAACCGGAAGCGGTATCGGCGGCAGTGTGCGCATTTCCATCAATGGGCGACGCCGTGCGGGCCACCATCGAAACGATCCAGATGGGCGTGCCCGTGGCGCGTGTCGAGTTCCTGGATTCGCTGGCGGTGCGCGCGATCAACCGCCATTCGAATCTCACCTTCCGCGAATCTCCCATGCTGTTCTTCGAATTTCACGGCACGGAAAGCAGCGTGAAGGAGCAGGCGGAAACGGTGCAGGAAATCGTCGCCCAAAACAACGGCACTGATTTCGAATGGGCCACCCGGCCGGAAGACCGCAGCCGTCTTTGGAACGCGCGTCACAACGCCTATTTCGCGATGCTGCAACTCAAGCCCGGCTGCCGCGCCGTGACCACGGACGTCTGCGTGCCAATCTCGCGGCTGGCCGAATGCGTGATGGAAACCGAGCAGGATTTGTTGGCCAGCACGCTGCCCTGCCCGATCGTCGGCCATGTCGGCGATGGCAATTTTCACGTCGCCATGCTCCTCGATCCGGCCAAGCCCGAAGAGTTCGAGGAAGCCGAGCGGATCAATCACCGCATCGTGGCGCGCGCGCTGCGCATGGGCGGGACGTGTACCGGCGAGCACGGTGTCGGGCTGCACAAGATGGGTTTCATGATCGAGGAACACGGCGAGGACGCAATTGGCGTCATGCGCTCGATCAAACATGCGCTCGACCCGAAAAATCTGATGAACCCGGGCAAGATTTTCTCGTACGACGCCTGATCGAACGAGGCCGATTACTTTGGGATAGCGGAGAGGCAAACAGCAAGCGCCCGGCGCGAACCACTCGCCGGCGTAAAAATATGCTCCGTCCCCGTAATTAGCCCGATCGACGGCAGACACGCGCAGGTGCAAGATCAACGATCTGCTTTTTGGAAATACTCCAGAGCACAAACACCGCCGGGAGGAGACATGAACGCACCCGCCGAGCTTTCGCCGGAAGTGTTGGCGCAACGCCAGCGTGAAGTGGTCCAGGCGCTGATGGCCGTGCTGCCAACACACTGCCTGCTGTATCGCGAGGAAGACACGGCCGCTTATGAATGCGACGGGCTTGCGGCGTACAGGCGGCTGCCGCTTGCGGTCGCGCTGCCTGAAACCGAAGCGCAGGTTCAGCGCGTCGTGCAGATCTGTGCGCGGCTCGACGTGCCGATTGTCCCGCGTGGAGCGGGCACGGGCTTGTCAGGCGGCGCCATGCCGATCCGGCATGGGATCGTGGTGTCGCTTGCGCGCTTTCGCAAGATCCTGGAAGTCGATCCGTATGCGCGAACCGCAACGGTCCAGCCGGGCGTGCGCAATCTCGCCATATCGGAAGCCGCGGCTCCCTACGGGCTCTATTACGCGCCCGATCCGTCATCGCAGATCGCCTGCACGATCGGCGGCAATGTCAGCGAGAATTCCGGCGGCGTCCACTGCCTCAAGTACGGCCTGACGTGTCACAACGTGATGCGCGTGCGCGCGGTATCGATGGAAGGCGACATCCTCGAGTTCGGTTCGCTCGGCTTGGACGCGCCCGGGCTCGACCTGCTGGCGGTGTTTATCGGCAGTGAAGGCATGTTCGGCATCGTCACCGAGATCACCGTCAAGCTGATCCCGAAGCCGCAAACAGCCCAGGTGATCATGGCGAGCTTCGACGACGTCGTTAAAGGCGGCAACGCGGTCGCAGCGATCATCGCGGCCGGCATCATCCCCGCCGGGCTCGAAATGATGGACAAACCCGCCACGCGCGCCGTGGAAGAGTTCGTGAAAGCGGGCTACGACCTCGACGCCAAGGCCATCCTGCTATGCGAATCAGACGGCACGCAGGACGAAGTCATGGAAGAAATCGTGCGGATGACGGCCGTGCTGCGCGAATTCGGCGCGAACCGCATCCAGATTTCGCGCTCGGAAGCCGAACGGCTGAAGTTCTGGTCCGGCCGCAAGAACGCATTTCCGGCTGCCGGCCGTATCTCTCCTGACTATTACTGCATGGACGGCACAGTGCCGCGCCGCCAGATCGGGCCACTGCTGGCGCGTATTGAAGAGATGGAAAAAAAGTACGCACTGCGTTGCATGAACGTTTTCCACGCCGGCGACGGCAACATGCATCCGCTGATTCTCTTCAATGGCAACGATCTCGACGAATGGCATCGCGCCGAAGCGTTTGGTTCGGACATCCTGGAATCGTGCGTGGAACTGGGCGGCACGGTGACGGGCGAGCATGGCGTGGGTATCGAAAAGATCAACTCGATGTGCGTCCAGTTTTCGCCCGAAGAACGCGATACGTTTCACGCGATAAAACGTGCCTTCGATCCCCCCGGCCTGCTGAATCCCGATAAAGGCATCCCGACGCGCGCGCGTTGCGCCGAGTACGGGAAAATGCATATCCGCGGCGGTTTACTGCCGCATCCTGAAATTCCGCGCTTTTAAGCAACCTGTTTAGGCAGCGCTTCTAAACGCTGCCTGAATATAACGTCCCATTAATGTCCCTTTGACGCATCGGCGGTGACTCCAGGCGTTCAAGCCCGCACAGGTATCCACGTTTATACGAGTGGCCGTACGGGAACACGCCGATACACTGAACCAAGAGCCATAAAAACGCGGGACACCATGACAGAGGAAGACATTGTCGCGAGCTGGTCCGAGCGTGTACGCGCTGCGACGGCGAGCAAAACCCCGCTACGGATTCGCGGCGGCGGCACGAAGGACTGGTACGGACAATCGCTGCAAGGCGAGATAGTCGATACGCGGGCACATCGTGGGATTATCGAACATGACCCGGCCGAACTCGTGATCACCGCGAAGGCCGGCACGCTGCTCAGCGAGATCGAAGCGCGGCTGGACGAATGCGGCCAGATGCTGCCGTTCGAGCCGCCGCACTTTGGGCCAAACGCCACCATCGGTGGCTGTATTGCAGCCGGACTCGCCGGCCCGCGGCGCGCCGCGGCCGGCGCGCCGCGCGACTTCGTGCTCGGCGCCGTGGTGATGAACGGCCAGGGACACGTGCTGCATTTCGGTGGTCAGGTCGTGAAGAACGTGGCGGGCTACGACGTCTCGCGGCTGCTGGCGGGTTCGCTCGGCACGCTGGGAATGATCCTGGAGGTATCGGTGAAAGTGTTGCCGAAACCCGTCGCCGAAGCCACGCTCAAGTTCGAGATGAACGACACCGACGCCGTGCGCAAGCTCAACGAGTGGAGCGGCCATCCGTTGCCGCTGACCGGCAGCGCGTGGCGCGACCATACGCTCGCGTTGCGTCTGGGCGGCGCGGAAGCCGCGGTGAAAGCGGCGCGGACATCGCTGGGCGGCGAAGTGGTGGACGCCGTGGAAGCGGAGCGTTTCTGGTGCGGCGTGCGCGAGCAATCCGATCCGTTCTTCGCCGTGCTGCCGCCGAAGTCCGCGCTGTGGCGATTGTCGCTGCCATCGATTGCCGAGCCGATGCATCTTCCCGGCCCGCACATGATCGAATGGGGCGGCGCGCAACGCTGGTGGATCACCGACGCCGATCCGCAAACCGTGCGCATCAGCGCCAAGCAGGCCGGTGGCCACGCGACCATTTTCCGATCGAGCGCCGCGTATGACCGCAACGCGGGCGTCTTCACGCCCTTGCCCGCCCCGCTGATGAAGATTCATCGCGGCCTGAAAGCTGCATTCGATCCCGCGAGCATTTTCAATCGCGGCCGCCTGTACCCCGACTTCTGAACTGACGACACACGCAATGCAAACCAACCTCGCCGATTTCATGCGCGATACCGCCGATGGCGAAGAGGCCGAGGCCATCCTGCGCAAGTGCGTGCATTGCGGATTCTGCACGGCGACGTGCCCGACCTATCAGATACTGGGCGATGAACTCGATGGCCCCCGCGGCCGGATCTATCTGATCAAGCAAATGCTGGAAGGCGCGCCCGTGACACGCAGCACGCAACTGCATCTGGACCGTTGCCTCACGTGCCGTAATTGCGAGACCACGTGTCCATCGGGCGTGCAGTATGGGCGGCTGGTGGAAATCGGCCGGAAGGTGGTCGAAGAGAAAGTGGAACGGCCGTTCGGCCAGCGAGTACAACGCAAATTGCTCGCCAACTTCCTGCCGAACAGCAAGCTTTTCACGCCCGCGATGAAACTCGGCCAGCAGTTCCGGCCGCTCTTGCCCAAAACCTTGCGCAACAAGATTCCAGCCGCGCAACGGCCTCTCGAATGGCCCACCAGCACGCACGAGCGCACGATGCTGATGCTCGCCGGTTGCGTTCAGCCCGCCATGATGCCGAACGTGAACATAGCGACGGCACGCGTATTCGATGCATTGGGCATCCAGATCCTGACTGCGCCCGACGCCGGTTGCTGCGGTGCGATCCGCCTGCACCTCGGCTACAACGACGACGCGCTGGACGACGTGCGCAACAATATCGACGCATGGTGGCCGTATGTGGAAAACGGCGTCGAGGCAATTGTGATGAACGCGTCCGGTTGCGGCGCGACGGTCAAGGAATATGCGCACTTGCTGCGCAACGATCCGATCTATGCAGAGAAGGCCGCGCGGATCGTGGACCTGACCCGTGACCTGTCGGAGATCCTGCCGCAATACGAAGATGAATTGACCGCGATGACAAGGCGGCGCGCGGTCCACACCGTCGCGTTCCATCCACCGTGCACGCTGCAGCACGGCCAGCAGATTCGCGGTCACGTGGAGAATTTGCTCACCGCGCTGGGCATAGAAGTGCATCTTCCCGCCGATAGCCACTTGTGCTGCGGCTCGGCCGGAACATACTCGGTGCTGCAGCCGAAACTCTCGTACGCATTGCGCGACCAGAAACTCGATACGCTTGAAAAGCTCGAACCGCAGATGATCGTATCGGCGAATGTGGGTTGTATCGCGCATTTGCAGAGCGGTACGTCGACGCCCGTCGTGCACTGGATCCAGCTTGTCGAACATCTGCTGTATGGCTAACGCTGGCGAGCGCGTGCTGTCTTTCAGTAGCGCGTCCGTATAATCGGGTCTCTGCTTCTTTCTCTGCGGCGTCCGATTCCATGTCCTCCTCTCATGTAGCGCGTCACCTCGACGAAGTCCGCCAGCGCATTGCAAAAGCGGCGGCGGACGCTTCGCGCGATGTCTCGTCGGTCACGTTGCTCGCGGTATCGAAGACCTTTCCTGCAGAAGATGTTCGCGCCGCCTTCGACGCCGGGCAACGCGCGTTCGGCGAGAACTACGTGCAGGAAGCGGTCGCGAAGATTGCTGAACTGGCTGATCTGCGCAGCGAGATCGAGTGGCATTTCATCGGACCGTTGCAATCGAACAAAACGAAGCTTGTGGCCGAGAATTTCGATTGGGTGCATTCCGTCGACAGGCTCAAGATTGCCGAGCGTTTGTCGGCTCAACGTCCTGAAAACATGGCCGCGCTCAATGTGTGTTTGCAAGTGAACGTCAGCGGCGAGGATTCGAAAAGCGGCGTGGCGCCTGAAGAGGCGTTGGCGCTTGCGCACGCCATTGCCGCGTTGCCCAATCTCAAGCTGCGCGGTTTGATGGCGATTCCCGAACCAGAAGGCACGCTCGATGAGCAACGCGCGCCGCATCGGCGTCTGCGTGAAATCATGGACACGTTACGAGCGGACGGCCTTGATCTCGATACGTTGTCCATGGGGATGTCGGCGGATCTTGAAGCGGCGGTTCTGGAAGGCGCGACCATGGTTCGCATTGGCACGGCCATCTTCGGTGCACGTGATTACTCTCATTGATTCGCCTCTAATTTTTTCTCGACGACTTCATCATGAAAATTGCATTTATCGGCGGCGGAAATATGGCTTCCGCGCTCATCGGCGGCTTGATCAAGCGCGGCGTCGCGCCGGCGGATCTTTATGTCGTTGATCTTGGAGAAGAAGCACGTGCTCGCGTAGCGAAAGATTTTGGCGTGGCGACGGGTGCAGTCGTCGATTCGAAGCTCGCGGACTATGACGCCATCCTGCTCGCGGTCAAACCACAGGTATTAAAAGACGTAGCAGGCGTGCTTCAGCCGATATTGTCAAAGCAGCTGGTGATCAGCATTGCTGCCGGCATTCGCGCCGCCGATCTGTCGCGCTGGCTCGGCGGATACACGCAGATCGTGCGCACGATGCCAAATACACCGGCGCTCATCGGCATGGGTGTGACGGGATTAGCGGCGCTGCCCGGAGTTGACGACGTAGCGAAAGCGCTGGCATCGAAGGTACTGGAAGCGGTCGGTGAAATTGTATGGTTCGACGACGAAGCGAAGATCGACGCCGTCACCGCTATTTCAGGCAGCGGTCCGGCGTACGTGTTTTATTTCATCGAAGCGATGCAGGAAGCGGCGCGTCAACTCGGGATGGACGAAGAACAGGGTCGTGCGCTGGCTGTGGCTACGTTCACCGGCGCGGCTCAGCTCGCGGCGCAATCGGGCGAACCGGCGAGCGTGTTGCGTGAGCGAGTGACATCGAAGGGAGGTACGACCGCTGCGGCCTTGGCTTTCTTCGATGCCCAAGGCGTAAAGGACGCAATCGTGCGCGGTGCGTTGGCGGCAGATGCACGGGCTAAACAAATGGGCGAAGAACTGGGCAAAGCCTGACGTCCGCGCGCGCTTCGCGCTTCCAATTGGCATCGCATTGCGCTCAATCAAAAAACGGCGTGCCGCCTGACGCGTGAAGCGTCCGGAGAGGCGAACGCGTTACCGCATGAACGCGTAATGCGCCGCAATCCCCGCGAACAGGACGCCGCCAAGCCAGTTGTTATGTTTGAACGCGGCGAAGCACGGCATGCGCTCGCGGTTCTTGATCAGCGTGTAGTGATAGACGGCACATGCCACCGCTGCCGCCCAGCCGATCCAGTACAGCGCGCCGAATGCCAGCGTCATGCCGATCCAGATGTAAATCCCTAGCGTCACGGCGTAGCACAGCATGATCGCCGCTACGTCGAAGCGGCCGAATGTCAGCGCCGATGTCCGGATGCCGATCTTGATGTCATCGTCGCGATCGACCATTGCGTATTCGGTGTCGTAGGCGACTGACCAGAAGACGTTCGCCGCGAGCATGATCCAGGCAAGCGGCGGTACGTGATCCTGCACAGCGGCGAAGGCCATTGGAATGCCGAAGCCGAAGGCGATACCCAGATACGCCTGCGGAATCGCAAAAAACCGTTTGGTGAACGGATAACTCCCTGCCACGAATAACGCAAAGACCGAGAGTTCCTTGGTCAGCGTGTTCAGCGGGAGGATCAGCAGGAATGCTACGAGCGATAACGCCGCCGCCAACGCCACAGCTTCCCAGGCAGCGATCTTGCCTGACGTAATCGGCCGATTTTCGGTGCGCTTGACGTGTTTATCGAAGTCGCGGTCGGCGTAGTCGTTGATCGCGCAACCCGCCGAGCGCATCAGCAGCGTACCGAGCACGAAGATCAGCAACAGCATGGGTGACGGATGCCCGCTCGATGCAATCCACAACGCGTTGAGCGTTGGCCACAGCAACAGCAGGCTGCCGATAGGTTTATCCATGCGGACGAGGCGGAGATAAAGCGGAAGACGAGCGAGCATGGCGGTTGGACGAGGGCAAATGGCGGTAACCGCATTTTAAAGCAGTGGCGATCCGCAGTTTGCCTGCGTCAAGCAACCCACCCCAAAAGCAAAGAAGCCCCGCGTTCTTCCGAACGTGGGGCTTCATCAATTCCAATTCGCCACGCGCAATCCACGTTCAACCCGTAGCGATCAAATCAAACCTTACTGTCCCAGCATCGCGCGCAACATCCACGCGGTCTTCTCGTGAATCTGCATGCGCTGCGTCAGCAGGTCGGCCGTCGGTTCGTCGTTGGCGCTATCGGTCAGCGGGAAAATCGCGCGCGCTGTGCGCACAACCGCTTCCTGCCCTTCGACCAACTGACGAATCATCTCTTCCGCGACGGGAATTCCATCGGCTTCAGGAATGGTCGACAGCTTCGCAAACTCACGATAGCTACCCGGCGCATAAACGCCCAGCGCGCGAATCCGTTCAGCGATGGAATCCACCGCCAGCGCCAATTCCGTGTATTGCCCTTCGAACATCAGATGGAGCGTGTTGAACATCGGCCCCGTGACGTTCCAGTGAAAGTTGTGCGTCTTCAAATACAGCGTGTACGTATCGGCCAATAGATGCGACAAACCATCGGCGATCTTCTTGCGGTCTTTGTCGCTGATACCGATGTTCACAGCCGGTGATGCGATTTTCTTCGCCATAGTGACTCCGTGAGAGTGATACGAACAATGCGGGCGGCCCGGCCGATACTGCTGCCGGGGCTGCCGGGCGTTCGTGAGTTTATCTTAGAAACGCGAGGCGACCCGCCATGGAGGCGGGCCGCAAAGGTTATCGGGGTGCGTCAGGACGACGCGCGGCAACGGCAATCAGACGATGCCCGCACCATGCAATCCTTCGATAATCACCACCGCGTAACTCGCCGCGACGATGCCAAAACCGATCGCGATCCGTACGCCGCGCGACGCATTGAGGCTCTTCGCCTCGATACCGCTTACCGCCCGTTCGAGAGTCATGATCGCTTGTGTCATCGTCGTTCTCCTTGAGTCCTGCATGTCGAATCAAAGGGAGCGCGCATTCTGAAATGCGCGTCCCGCTCTGCTTACTTCATTGCGGCTTCGGCGTCCGCGTCAATCGTTTCAACCTTTTGTCCCAACGCTGCGAGCGCCGCGACCACACCCGCCGCGTACGCCGGATCGGCACGACGGAAGTGCTCGATCTGCACCGCGACGATCTCGTTCGGCACGCCGAAAATATGCCGTGCGATGTTGCCGAAGAAGCGCTGCTTTTGCGCGTCGTCGAAGAGGCGGAACAGCGCGCCCGGCTGGCTGTAGTAATCGCCATCTTCACGATGATCATAACGTTCCACCGCGCCCGCCGCCAACGCCGGCTCGTTCACGCTCGGATCCTGCGCGAAGTCGCCGAAGCGGTTCGGCTCGTAGTTCACGCGGCCGCCGCTGTTGCCATCGGTACGCATGCCGCCATCGCGATGAAACGAGTTCTGCACGGCGGCCTTCGGCGCGTTCACCGGAATCTGATGGTGATTGATGCCAAGACGATACCGATGTGCATCGCCATACGAGAACAAACGCCCTTGCAACAAGCGATCCGGCGAGAAACCAATCCCGGGCACCACGTTCGCCGGTGTGAAAGCGGCCTGCTCGACATCGGCGAAATAGTTGCCGGCGTTACGGTTCAATTCGATCGTGCCCACGTCGATCAGCGGAAAATCCTTGTGCGGCCACACCTTGGTGACATCGAACGGATTCATGCGGTACGTCGCCGCTTCGGCTTCCGTCATCACCTGGATACGGAAATTCCACTTCGGGAAACTGCCGCGATCGATGTTGTCCACCAGATCACGCTGCGCGCTTTCACGATCACTACCGACGACTGCTGACGCTTCGGCATCGGTGAAATTCTCGAGCGGCTGCTGCGACTTGAAGTGGAACTTCACATAGAAGCGCTCGTTGTTCGCGTTGATGAACGAATACGTGTGCGAGCCGAAACCATGCATTTGCCTGTAGCTTTTCGGAATGCCGCGATCGCTCATCAGGATGGTGACCTGATGCAACGACTCCGGATGCCGCGACCAGAAGTCCCACGCCGCCACGTTGCTGCGCATGTTGGTGTACGGATCGCGCTTTTGCGTATGGATGAAGTCAGGAAACTTCAGCGGATCGCGGATGAAGAACACCGGCGTGTTATTGCCGACAACGTCCCAATTGCCCTCTTCCGTGTAGAACTTGATCGAGAAACCGCGGACATCGCGTTCGGCGTCAGCCGCGCCGCGTTCGCCTGCGACCGTCGAAAAGCGCATGAACAGCGGCGTTTGCTTGCCGACCTCCGCGAACACCTTGGCTTTCGTGAAACGGGAGATATCGTGCGTGATCTTGAGCGTACCGAACGCGCCTGACCCCTTGGCGTGCACCCGGCGCTCGGGAATCACTTCGCGGTCGAAATGCGCGAGCTTTTCGAGCAGCCAAAAATCCTGCAGCGCGATTGGACCACGCGGACCGGCGGTCACCGAATTCTGGTTATCGCCGACTGGCGCGCCTGCTGCAGTGGTAAGGATGCGATTGGTCATCGAATACTCCGTGGAAATGTCTGGGAACGAAACGTTGTGTCGGGGAAGCTCAGCAAGTGCGAGCGAAACTCGCCAGCACTTCAACCACCACTCCCTTGGCTTCGCGAAATGCCGAATTGAGTTGCGTGGCCTGGCGGGCGATCAGCGTCATGGCTTCCTCCGGTGTTGTTCTGGTGAATCAGGTTCGATCCATGGAGATGAGAATAGCAAAGACTATCTGATTATCGAATTCAATTAATTTAATCTATGCGATAGGCCAAGCGAATGTGAGACATGCGCGGCTTGGGGAAAAGCGGGGAAATAGTGCCGGAATCCGCGCCCATGCTGGACGCGGTCTAGGCTAAATCCAGCTAAGGCGGGATCAGTTGACGGCGGCCGGCAATTCTAGCCGCGTGACACCCGGGATATTGCAGGCGGCGATAGCGTCGCAGATGGCTTCAATAGCCGGCATCCGCGTGAAACTCTTGCGCCACGCCAGCACGACGCGACGATCAGGAATGGGATCCTCGAAAGGAACGTAGCTGAGCAAGCCGGCGTCCACGCCACCTGCGTGCGGTTTCACTTCCATCACCGACATCCGCGGCAGCACGGTAATGCCTACGCCGCTCGCAACCATATGCCGGATGGTTTCCAGCGATGACCCCTCGAAGGTCTTCTGGATTCCGTCTGCGTTCTGGGAAAAGCGCATCAGCTCGGGACACACGCCGAGCACGTGATCGCGGAAACAATGGCCACTGCCCAGCAGCAGCATGGTTTCCAGCTTCAAGTCGTCGGCATTGATTTTCGCGCGGTTTTCCCACGGATGGCCTGCCGGCATCGCGACTACGAAGGGTTCATCGAATAGCGCGCGCACCATCAGGCCCGTTTCCGGGAACGGCAGCGCCATGATGGCGACATCGATTTCACCCTGCTTCAGCAATTCGATCAGCTTGAGCGTGTAGTTTTCCTGCAGCATCAGCGGCATCTGCGGGACGCGCTTGATCATCTGCTTGACGAGCGTGGGCAACAAATACGGCCCAATGGTGTAGATCACGCCCAAACGTAGTGGTCCAACCAGCGGATCCTTGCCCTGCTTCGCGATCTCCTTGATGGCGAGGGTTTGTTCGAGCACGCGTTGCGCTTGCGTGACGATCTGTTCACCGATCGGGGTAACGCTGACTTCACTCGTGCCGCGCTCGAAAATCTGCACGTTTAATTCATCTTCCAGCTTTTTAATTGCTACCGACAAGGTCGGCTGACTCACGAAACACGCCTCGGCCGCACGGCCAAAATGCCGCTCGCGCGCCACCGCAACGATGTACTTCAATTCGGTTAAGGTCATTAGGGGCCAATCAGAGTCGTTGAATCGATAGGATTTGACTTATACACCCGTCGGGGGGATTCGCCAACCCACGGTGGCTCTTGGAGTTGAACGGGGGGATTTCGTTCGCACCGGTGGACGGGATGTTATTGGTTTTTGAAGGTTGGCGGTCGGAGGTTGGGCTGGGTTGCTGCTTTCCAGGTTTTTGCGCGTTCCGTTCTGGCTAATCTTTTTCGCTCTTTTAGCCACTGCGCGTGGCAGCGCGTCATTTCTTTTTCCAAAGCGAAAAAGAAACGAAGCAAAGAAAACGCTTTCACCGCTCTACCCTAAGTGTCCACAGCGTGCAGTTTTCATTCATTGGTGCCCCAAAAGCACGGTGCTCGCCAGAGCCACCGATGTGTGAAACCCTCCTTCTCCGAACACCGATACCCACAGGCTTCGCCACCAGTGATTGAACCTGCCTTTGGTCCACCCCGCGCTATCCGCGGAAAACCATCCACCGAATTTGTACGGCGCCAACCTCACGCCTTCAAATATTGCTCTCGTGCACCCAACCACCGCGCCAGATGGTCCGTGACCGCCTCCGGGAACCGAGCCAGCATCTGATCTGCCGCCGCTCGCGCCGGTTCAATCAGCCAACCATCGTTTTCCAGGCTCGCAAAACGCAGCATTGCCGCACCCGACTGGCGTGCGCCCAGGAACTCGCCAGGTCCGCGAATCTCCAAGTCGCGACGAGCGATTTCGAAGCCATCGGTCGTTTCGCGCATCGTCTGCAAACGAGCACGCGCCGTCTGCGATAAAGGCCCTGCATACATCAGCACACACACCGAAGCCGCCGTGCCCCGGCCCACGCGGCCACGCAACTGGTGAAGCTGCGCCAGGCCAAAACGCTCCGCATGCTCAATCACCATCAACGATGCATTCGGCACGTCCACACCCACTTCGATCACTGTCGTCGCGACCAGCAACTGGACCTCCGCGCGCGTGAATGCATCCATGACCGCGGCCTTCTCCGCCGGCGGCAAACGGCCATGCACAAGGCCAATGCGCAACTCGGGCAACGCGGCAACGAGCGTCTCGTAGGTTTCTACGGCTGTCTGCAACTGCAACGTCTCGCTTTCCTCGATCAGCGGACACACCCAATACACTTGCCGCCCCGTCAGCGCCGCCTCGCGCACGCGAGCAATCACCTCTTCCCGGCGGTTATCGGCGACCAGCTTGGTCAGGATTGGCGTGCGCCCCGGCGGCAACTCATCAATAGTCGATACATCCAGATCCGCGTAATACGTCATGGCAAGCGTGCGCGGAATCGGCGTGGCCGACATCATCAATTGATGCGGCTGGAAGTTATGCACGCCATCGGCGGCATTGTGCGCCTTGGCCCGCAACGCCAGCCGTTGCGCCACGCCAAACCGATGCTGCTCATCGACGATCACAAATCCAAGACGCGCAAACTCCACGGCTTCCTGAATGATCGCGTGCGTGCCAATCACCAAGTGCGCCGCGCCCGATGCCGCCGCCTCCAGCGCCGCACGTTTTTCCTTCGCCTTCAGACTGCCGGCAAGCCATGCCACCGTGACGCCAAGCGGCTCGAGCCACGCTCGCAGCTTGCGCGCGTGCTGCTCGGCGAGGATTTCTGTCGGCGCCATCAAGGCGGCCTGATAACCGGCATCAATTGCTTGTGCAGCTGCGAGCGCCGCCACGATCGTCTTGCCGCTACCTACATCGCCTTGTAACAGACGCTGCATTGGATGCGGCAACATGAGTTCGCCCGATATCTCCGCGTACACGCGTTCCTGTGCGCCGGTCAGCTTGAATGGCAACGTCGCCAGGAACCGCGCGACGAGCGATTCGGGCACATCCTGTAACCGCGGCATCATCGGCGCGGCGCGCGTGCGGCGCTCCTCGTGCGCGCGCTTGAGCGACAGTTGCTGCGCAAGCAGCTCCTCGAACTTGATGCGCGTCCACGCCGGATGCGTGCCGTCGATCAACGCGTTTTCATCGGAATCAGCGTGCGGGTGATGCAGCGTTTTCACGGCATCGAACAACGCGGGTGCGTTTAGCGGCTTTAAATGAGCGCGGGCAATCTTCTCCGGCAGCAACTCCGGCAGATGAACGCGTGACAACGCGCTGTCGATCGCCTTGCGCAAATACGCCTGCGATACCCCCGCCGTGCTCGGATACACCGGCGTCAACGCTTGGGGCAGCGGCGTGTCTTCATCCACCGGACGCACCACCGGATGCACCATCTCCATGCCGAAAAAACCGCCGCGCACATCGCCACGGACGCGCAAACGCACTCCGATCGCCATCTGCTTGACCTGCGAGCCGTAGAAATTGAGAAAGCGCAGCGTGAGTTCGTCGCCGGCGTCGTCATGGATCTTGACCAACAATTGGCGACGCGGCCGGTACGCAATCTCGTTGTCGAACACCACGCCCTCGGTCTGCGTGTTGTCGCCGGGAATCAGATGGCCAATCGGCGTGATGCTGGTTTCGTCCTCGTAGCGCATCGGCAGATGCAGCACGAGATCGATATCGGATTTCAGACCGAGTTTGGCGAGTTTATCGACCGGTTTCGGCGGGGCAGCAGCCGGTTTTAGTGGCTGGACTTTGTCCGCGGCAATTTCCAGGTTCGCAAGCGTCGTCACGCCGCCCGAGCGCGTGCGCTTGCGCTTTTGAACAGGCGCGTCGGGTTCACCGGCTGCATCGGCAGCGTCTTCTGCGTCGGGATCAACGAGCAAACGGCGGTCGGACAAGGGCATCTAATCTCTTCAAAGTACAATATCGGCTTCGTTCGGCACGGCGTTGCAAGCATCATCCGCTCGCCGTGCGGCATGCCTGGGTTCGTTATAGCGCCTGAACACGTGGCCGGCGACGGGTTTGTCCATCGGCCGGCATGGACTTAGCCAGGAAACAATGGCTTCCGGAAACCCGGGCTGATGGACGCGAAAGGCCGTTATTTGAACCCGTCGCAACGGTCAATCAGCGTAGCCGTCCGCGAAACCCGAATTAACGCACCGAACCTGCGCCCACCCGCGCCGCCTTGCCAAGCGCCTGGCCAAAATAACGCGCGTTTCATCGCGCATCGACTTGCTTTCCCCATGTTCACGCTTTCTGACTTCGATTTTAATCTGCCGCCCGAGCTGATCGCGCAAACGGCGCTCACCGAGCGTAGCGCGAGCCGTTTGCTCGACGTGGATAACCAAACTGCCACAGCCGCTTTCACCGATCGCCATTTCACCGAGTTGCCCAACCTGCTCGAACCCGGCGACCTGCTGGTGTTCAACGATACCAAAGTCTTGAAGGCGCGGTTCCTCGGCCAAAAGGCCAGCGGTGGCCGTATCGAGGTGCTGATCGAGCGCCTGACCGGCGCAACCACGGCGCTGGCGCAGATCCGGGCGAGCAAAACTCCGTTGCCCGGCACAAAACTCTTTCTCGCCGATGCCTTCGAAGTCACGGTCGGCGAGCGTCTGGAACCGTTCTACACGCTGCATTTCCCCGCCGATTGCCTGACGCTGATCGAGCAATACGGCCGCTTGCCGTTGCCGCCCTACATAGAGCACGATCCCGATTCCTTCGATGAAACCCGCTACCAGACCGTCTACGCCGCAAACCCCGGCGCGGTCGCGGCGCCCACGGCGGGCCTGCACTTCGACCCGGCGCTTTTCGCGGCGCTTGACGCACGCGGCGTGGAGCGCGCGACGCTGACGCTGCACGTGGGCGCGGGCACGTTCCAGCCCGTGCGCGTGGAGAATCTCGCGGAACACAAGATGCATAGCGAATGGTATCGGCTGCCGCAGGAACTGGCGGACAAGATCACGGCGACGAAGGCGCGGGGGAACCGCGTGATTGCAGTCGGCACGACTTCGCTGCGTGCGCTCGAAGCCGCCGCTCGCGATGCTGCCGAAGCGGGCAAACCGCTCGCTGAAACGAGTACCGAGACGGATATTTTCATCACGCCGGGATACCAGTTTCGCGTGGTCGACCGGCTCGTGACGAACTTCCATTTACCGAAATCGACGTTGATGATGCTGGTCTCCGCATTCGCCGGCATGGACGCGATTCGGGCGGCGTATGCGCATGCGATTGAGGAGCGGTATCGATTTTTCAGTTACGGCGACGCCATGCTGCTCACGCGGCAAACGGCGGCCTGAAGCACGCCGTGGGATTAAACGCGCCTCGCATGAGCATGATCTTGGCGCCCACGAACACCTTACCCATTTGCGCCGGACTGTTTTCCGGTGGCACAGGAGCTTTTGAATGACCGAATCAAGCAACATCGCCGATACCATTAACGCGCCGGCTCGACCGGAAAACGGCCTCAAATTCGAACTGATCACAACCGACGGCCAAGCACGGCGCGGCCGCGTCACGTTGAACCACGGCGTCGTCGAAACCCCGATCTTCATGCCAGTCGGCACGTACGGAACGGTCAAGGCAGTCGCGCCGCGCGAACTCGAGGAAATGCACGCGCAGATCATCCTCGGCAACACGTTCCACCTGTGGTTGCGCCCGGGCCTGGAAACCATCGCCGCGCATGGCGGGTTGCATCGATTCATGAACTGGCATCGCCCGATCCTCACCGACTCCGGCGGTTTCCAGGTCTTTTCGCTCGGCGATCTGCGCAAGATCACCGAGGATGGCGTCACGTTCGCGTCGCCCATCAATGGCGACAAGCTGTTTTTATCGCCGGAAATCTCGATGCAGATCCAGAAGGTGCTGAACTCGGACATCGTGATGCAGTTCGACGAATGCACGCCGTACGCCACCAACGACGTGCCCACGCCGCACCAGGACGCAGCGGATTCCATGCGCATGTCGATGCGCTGGGCCAAGCGTTCCGTCGATGAATTCGCCAAGGGTGAAAATCCGAACGCGCTGTTCGGCATCGTGCAAGGCGGCATGTTCGAGGACTTGCGCGATGAATCGCTGGCAGGCCTCGCGGACATCGGTTTCCACGGCTTCGCGATCGGCGGCTTGTCCGTCGGCGAACCGAAGGAAGACATGATGCGCGTGCTGGAACACATCGGCCCGAAGCTCCCCGCCGACAAACCGCATTACCTGATGGGCGTCGGCACGCCGGAAGACTTGGTGGCCGGCGTGGCGTCGGGTGTCGACATGTTCGACTGCGTGATGCCGACCCGCAACGCACGCAACGGCTGGCTGTTCACGCGTTTCGGCGACGTCAAGATCCGCAACGCGGCGCACAAGAACTCGCTCAAGCCACTCGATGAAACCTGCGGCTGCTACACCTGCCGCAATTTCACCCGCGGTTACCTTCATCACTTGCACCGCGTGGGCGAAATTCTCGGCTCGCAACTCAACACGATCCACAACCTGCACTACTACCTGCAACTCATGCAGGAGATCCGCGATTCGATCGAAAATCACGCATTTGACGCATTCGTGAAGCAGTTTAAAGAGGATCGGGCGCGTGGAATTGACTGACCGGATGGCTAACGTCCAACCATTGAATCGGGCATCCGCCGAAGAAACATTACAATTGATTTACGCAACGCTTTAACAGCTTGATCACAAAGCGCATTCCGCGCTTAGGCTTGCGTGGCCCGGTGATAGAATAGCGGGCTAATTTTCTGATCGTTACAACGGAGAGACCGACGTGGATTTCATTTCAAAAGCATTCGGCGGCGGCGCAGATGGCGCCCAGTCGAGCATCATGAGCTTTTTGCCGCTCATTTTGATGTTTGCAGTGCTGTATTTCATCATGATTCGTCCGCAAATGAAGCGTCAGAAGGAACATCGCAATATGCTGTCCGCCATGGCGAAGGGCGATGAAGTAGTCACGAACGGCGGTATTGTCGGTAAGGTAACGAAGGTGACGGACGCGTACGTTGGCGTCGAAATTTCGGAAGGTACGGAAATTACCATCCAGAAGGCTGCTGTCACGACTATCCTCCCGAAAGGCACGATCAAGTCGCTCTAAGGCCAATTTCCCGCGTCCGGCGCGGCCAGCGTGAGCCGGCCTGCGTGGCCCAGCCTCAGCGGCGTGGCTCCCGTGGTCCCCACGGCCAGTTGCCCGCTCATCGCCGGACGCATCGCGTACCCCTCCTCGCCAACTCTCCTGTTCGGCCATCCCCATGAATCGCTACCCACTTTGGAAATATGCCGTGATGCTGGTGGCGCTAGTCATCGGTCTCGTCTATACACTGCCCAATTTTTTCGGCGAAGCGCCGGCGGTGCAGGTATCGAGCGGCAAGGCAACGGTCAAGCTGGATTCAACGACGCTTGCCAATATCGAAAGCGCGCTGGCCGCCGACAAGGTGACGCCAGATGAAGTGACGTTCGACAATTCGTCGTTGAACGCCAACATCCGTGTGCGCCTGAAAGACACCGACACGCAATTGCGCGTGAAGGATCTGTTGCAGAAAACGCTCAACAGCGACCCGACTGATCCGCAATACGTGGTCGCGCTGAATCTTCAGGCAGCCTCGCCGCGCTGGCTGAGTGCGTTGCACGCGCTGCCCATGTATCTCGGCCTCGACTTGCGCGGCGGTGTCCACTTCCTGTTGCAAGTCGACATGGCGGGCGCGCTGAACAAGAAGCTCGACTCGAACGCCACGGACGCCCGCGCGCTGTTACGCGATAAAAACATCCGCGACGGCGGTGTGAATCGCGTGAATCAGTCAGTCGTGGTGAATTTCGCAGACAAGGCAGCCGCCGATGCCGCGCTCACCATGCTCTCCTCTGGCCTGAACGAACTGCAATGGGCAACGAGTCCGGGCGGCGATGGTTATCAGGTGATCGGCACGTTCACGCCAGCGGCGCAAAAGGCAGCGGAAGACGGCGCGCTCAAGCAGAACATTGTCACGCTGCATAACCGCGTGAACGAACTCGGCGTGGCCGAGCCCGTGATCCAGCAACAAGGCTCTGACCGCATCGTAGTCGAATTGCCGGGCGTGCAGGACACGGCGAAGGCGAAGGACATCATCGGCCGGACGGCGACGCTTGAAGCCCGTCTCGCTGACCCGACCAACACCCATCCCGGCCCGAACGACCCGGTTCCTGCTGGCGACGAACTCTTCACGCAGGGCAATAATGGCCCGACGCTCGTGAGAAAGCAGGTGATCTTTACGGGCGACCGGATTATCGACGCATCGGCGGGCTTCGACGAACATCAGCGTCCGTCGGTAAATATTCGCCTGGACGCAGCCGGTGGCCGTGCGGTGAGCAGCGTGTCGCGCGACAACATCGGCAAGCCGATGGCCATGATCCTGTTCGAAAAGGGCAAGGGCGAAGTGCTGACGGTCGCGACCATTCAGTCAGAACTCGGCGACCGCTTCCAGATCACCGGCCAGCCTTCACCGCAAGCCGCCGCCGACCTGGCGCTGCTGCTGCGCGCCGGTTCGCTCGCAGCGCCCATGGACATCATCGAAGAACGCACGATTGGTCCGAGCCTCGGCGCGGACAACATCCGGAAGGGCTTCGACTCGGTGCAATACGGTTTCGCCGCAATCGCGGTCTTCATGATCGCGTATTACATGCTGTTCGGCCTGATCTCCATGTTGTCGCTTTCGGTGAACCTGTTGCTGCTGGTCGCCATTCTATCGATGCTGCAAGCCACTTTGACGCTGCCGGGTATTGCAGCTATTGCACTTGCACTCGGTATGGCGATCGACGCCAACGTGCTGATCAACGAACGGATCCGCGAGGAACTGCGTAACGGCGCGCCGCCGCAGCTTGCTATCCAGAACGGTTTCGCGCATGCGTGGGCCACGATTGTTGACTCGAACGTGACCACGCTTATCGCAGGTCTGGCGCTGCTGGCGTTCGGCTCGGGCCCGGTGCGCGGCTTCGCGGTTGTGCACGTTATCGGCATCCTGACTTCCATGTTCTCGGCCGTGTTCTTCTCACGCGGTCTCGTGAACCTTTGGTACGGCGGCAAGAAGAAACTGCAATCGCTGGCTATCGGTCAGGTCTGGCGTCCGGCAGGCAGCGATACGGCTGCGGCCACCGCCGCTTACCTCGCTAACGAGCGTGGTGACGAAGAACCCGCTGTCGATCAAGTCGTCATGCCCGCCACACGCCCCAAAGCACCGGTTCCTGCCCGTTCGCAAAAGCAGGCCGCGCCTCCCGTGCGCACTGGCAAGCCGGTTGTGCGTCGTCGCTCGGGCCCCGGTACTGAACCGAAAAAACCCGGCTCGTCCAACTGAGTCCCGGAGAATAAATCATGGAATTCTTTCGTATTCGCCGCGACTTACCGCTGATGCAGCGCGCGTTGATCTTTAACGCGATCTCGCTCATCACGTTCCTCGCCGCTGTGTTTTTCCTCGTGCACCGTGGGCTGCATCTGTCGGTTGAGTTCACCGGCGGGACGGTGGTGGAAGTGCAATATCCGCAAGCCGTGCCGCTTGAACCGGTACGTGGCACGCTGGGCGCGCTCGGTTATCCCGATGCTCAGGTGCAGAACTTCGGCACGTCACGTGACGTACTGATTCGCCTGCCGTTGAAGGAGGGTTTGACGTCGGCACAGCAGAGCGATCAGGTGATGGCCGCGTTGAAGAACCAGGACGCACAAGTGCAGTTGCAGCGCGTTGAGTTCGTGGGTCCGCAGGTCGGTAAGGAGCTCGTGACCAACGGCTTGCTTGCGCTGGCCTGCGTGGTGATCGGTATCGTGATCTACCTGTCGTTCCGCTTCGAATGGAAATATGCGGTGGCCGGCGTGATCGCCAACTTGCACGACGTGGTGATCATTCTTGGCTTCTTCGCATTCTTCCAGTGGGAGTTTTCACTCTCCGTGCTGGCGGCTATTCTCGCGGTGCTCGGGTATTCGGTGAATGAGTCGGTCGTTATCTTCGACCGGATTCGTGAAACCTTCCGCAAGCAACGCAAGATGACGGTGATCGAGGTGATCAACCACGCCATTACCAGCACGATGTCGCGAACCATCATCACTCACGGTTGTACGGAAATGATGGTGCTGTCCATGTTCCTGTTCGGCGGAGCGACGCTGCATTACTTCGCGCTGGCGCTGACGGTCGGGATCTTGTTCGGTATCTACTCGTCGGTGTTTGTCGCCGCCGCGCTGGCTATGTGGCTGGGCGTGAAGCGCGAAGACCTGATGAAGGACAAGAAGCCGAAGTACGACCCCACCGATCCGAACGCAGGCGCAGAGGTTTGATAGAAAGCTTAAGGATGTGACGTTCGAACGCTGAAATTCAGCGTTCAACAGGTTGAAAGGCCGATTCTTGCGAATCGGCCTTTTTTGCTTTTGAGTTGGCAATTGCAACATTTCGCGGATGAAGTCGTCGCGCTTCGCTTCAACTGCATGCCGGCCGCAAATTAGTGCCTTAGCTCCGTACATTGTATGTACAATCGTACATACAGGTGGTTGCATGAAATTCGAGTGGGACGAAGCGAAGAATCGAAGCAACATCCGCAAACACGGCATCGACTTCACTGACGCAGTCGAAATTTTCAGACATACGGTGTTGACCGCGGCGGACGGCAGGGAAGACTTTGGCGAGGATCGCTGGATTGCACTCGGATGGATGCAGTTGATCGTAGCCGTGGTCGGTATACGTCGAGCGCAGCGGCGACACCATCCGGATCATTTCGGCGCGCAAAGCAACCAGGCCCGAAATAAAACGCTACGGGCAAGCGCTTGTATCTTGAACCGCTTTACCGCCGCCTCGCGGCAAAAGGTAGGAGCACACATCATGAGCAAAGCCACGAAGACAGATTGGAAACGCCTGGAGGCAATGCCGGATTCCAGTATCGACACCAGCGAGATGCCCGAACTGGGCGACGACTTCTTCCAGCGCGCCGAACTGCACACGCCACCCAAGCAAGCGGTAACCATGCGCCTGGACGCCGACGTCCTCGCCTGGTTCAAGGAACAAGGTCAGGGGTACCAGACGCGGATCAACAAGCTTCTGCGTGCCTACATGCTCGCGCAGCAAAAGCAGCACTCTTAAAACTATGGCGCCACGGCTACGCGCGTATAAACCGCGCAAATTCCTCACGTGAATCCCAGCCGTTTGCGCGCCGCCATCAATGCGACCAGGCTTATCACGGCGGCAAAAATCAAATAAAAGCTGGGCGCGGCTTTCGATCCCGTCGATGCAATCAGCCACGTAATGATGAACGGCCCGAATCCGCCGAACACCGTGACCGCGATGTTATAAGCCAGCGACATCCCGGTTGTGCGCGTCGCAACCGGAAACATCTCCGATAACAACCCCGGCAACGCCGCGAAATACCCCGTCATCAACACGCCGAGCACCGCTTGAACAATCAGCAGCGTGCCGAAGGTCGGATGGCCAACGAGCCACGTGAAGAGCGGATAAATCAATAAGAGCAGCAGCACCGCCGAGATCAGCATGATGCGGGTGCGGCCGTGGGTATCGGAGAGATGACCTACGAACGGGGAAAGCACCATCTGGATTATGCCCGTGAGCAGGATGGCCGTGAACGCCACCGATGGCGCGAGCCCTAACTGCCGGATTGCGTACGTCGGCATGAAGAGCACGAGATAAGTCGCCACCGTGCCCAGCACTACCGTTCCAATGGCGATCAGCAGGCGTTCCTTGTTCGACGCGAAGGTGTCGCGCAACGGGGTAGTCGTAGTAACCGCGGCGAGGAATTCCGGCGTTTCATCGAGGTGCGTCCGGATGTAGTACGCCACCGGTCCGATCAGCAAACCGAAGAAGAACGGCACGCGCCAGCCCCATGAACTCATCTGTTCTGGCGAGAGATTGCCGGTCAGCACGATGCCAAAGATAGCCGCGAGCAACGTGGTCAACCCTTGGCTTGCGACCTGCCAACTTGCGAAGAAACCACGGCGGCCGGGAACGTGCTCAGCGAGAAACGCCGTCGCACTGCCAAACTCCCCGCCGGCCGAAAAGCCCTGCATCAGGCGCGCGAGCACCAGGATCAACGGCGCGGCAACGCCAATCGAGGAGTACGTAGGCAACACGGCAATGATGAGCGTGCCCATCATCATCAACAGGATAGACAGTGTGAGCGCGGCCTTGCGCCCTGCCCGGTCGGCATACGCGCCAAGCACGATGGCCCCCAGCGGCCGCATGAAAAACGATACGCCGAACGTACCGAGCGTCAGCAGGATGGACACGGAGTCGTCGCCTGACGGGAAAAACAACTTCGAGATAACGACCGCGAAGAACCCATAGACAACGAGGTCGAACCATTCGAGCGCGTTGCCTATGGACGCTGCCACCACCGCGCGCCACGCGGCCGGGCGGATGATCGGACCTGCTGCAGGCGTACTGCTCATGCATTTCTCCATGTCTTGTCGGTATGACGGGCTGTCGGCCAAAGCGCAAACGCTGCGGACTGTGCCACACCGAAATCCGGATCGTAATGCTCGCAATACCGGGGGCGAAAAAAATGCCGCTTCGGTCAGAAGCGGCTTTCTTATTCAGCGAGAAGGGCTCGCGGGGAAGAATCCGCGCTTATTGCCGAACACCTTCGGCTTGAATATGCAGCGTCGTCTTCATCTTGAAGCCGTATGTCTTGCCATAATCCACGCCGAAGTCGCCGCGATCAAACGTGGCCGTCGATTCCGTGCCGCACACTTCTTTCTTCAGCATCGGGTTCGTGAAGCACTTGAACGATTCGATCTTCAGGTTCAGCGGCTTCGTCACGCCGTGCAGCGTCAGTTCGCCGATCACTTCAACCGGCACATCGCCCTTGTACTTCATCGACGTGCCCTTGTAGGTCGCTGTCGGGAACTTGTCGGCATCGAAGAATTGCGCGCTCTTCAGTTCACCGTTCAGCTTGTCATTGCCGATATCAATCGACGTCATGTCGATAGTCGCGTCCAGCGTGCCCTTCTGTTTTGCGCGATCGAGCGTCACGGTGCCGCTGCTCTTCGTGAACTTGCCGCGCCAGATCGAGATGCCGCCAAAGTGATCGGTTTCAAAGCTCGGGTACGTGTGGTTCGGGTCGAGTTGATACGTGACTTCTTCAGCCATCGCGTTGAACGAAACGGCCGCGAAAAGCGCGCCGGCGGCTGCAATCAGAAGGTTCTTTTTCATGAGTTTTCCAGAATGAATTTGTGAAGACCTAGGATCAAGGTTCGGTGAGCGCTTATTTCTTCGTTGCGACGAGGTGGAACTTGATGACGACTTCGTCGGCGACGACCGAGGTGTCTTTCCATTCGCCCGAGCCGACATCGAACTGCGTGCGTTTGATGGGCAATGATCCGTCGAAGGTTTGCGTCGCGCCCTGGCTCGTCACGGTGACCGGTACGGTGACGTTTTGCGACTTGCCCTTGATCGTGAGCTTGCCGCTGACGTTGAACTTCGTGCCGCCTGCCGGCGCGATGCCCGTCGAAACGAAAGTCGCCGTCGGGAAATGGGCTGTGTCGAACCAGTCCTTGTCAGTGGCCTGCTTGTTGTAGCTCTCGTCGCCGAGATCGTAGCTGCTCGTGTCGATGCTGAGATTCGCACTGCCGGCCGCTGGCTTGGCCGGATCGAAGTCGAGTTGCGCGGTGAACTTCTTGAACTTGCCTTCGACCGGCACGTTCATTTGCTTCGATGTCGCCGTCACC
>NZ_JBLKRU010000007.1:0-263851 GCF_047608185.1 Caballeronia eucalypticola | reverse complement strand
CTCCAGCACTGCGCCGCTTGCCAGACAGATCACCGCAACCAGATAGGCTAACGGAAATCCCACGCCTTCGGCCTGGGAACCGGGCTGTGGGAAGCGGGCCTGGTTCGACGGCGTATCAGGCATCGAGATCCCGGTGCCATCAACCAGCTTGACTGGGCGCCCGCGCCACTTCCAGGCCGGCTTGACCTTCTCGTGCAATTGACGCCCCGTCTCACGCGCCAACTCCCGCACCATCGTCAGCGGCAGTCTCTGGCGAGCGCGGCAGTAGCCGCCCGTACGCACACTCATGGGCCGCAGCCCGTCGGCAGCTCGCTGCGCGGCCCACCCGTTGACTGCCTTCTGACACGAAGCGTCCGCTTCCAGCGCCTGACGCATGAACATCGACAGCGTCACCGTCGGCGGATACAGGCGTTCTCGATGCTCTGGCAAATACGCTTCCGTTATATCTAGCAGCTGCGGGCTCGTCAGTATGTTGAAGTAGTCTACGGCCTGTGCGCGGCGCGCACGGCTCTGAACGGTGCGTCGTGTTTGCCTATGATGACTGCGTGCATTACGATCCATGGTGGCTGATCTTTGGAATGAGACGCTGTTTGCTTGGTAACAACCATCGTATCAATCTATCGATCAGCCGCCTCCCTTTCTCCTCAAGCACTTACCACCGTCTTCTCCTCCATTGCAGGCTTAAGTAAGTGCCATTCGCTCTAGCGGGGCAAGCTTGCCGGTGGCCGTGTCGACTTGAAAGCGATGGATGCCAAGACCATTAGGCGTATAGGTGCCAACGTACGCGAATAGCGGCACGCCCGTCCTCGTTTTGGTGGCCGCACTCGCCGCCTGCGCGGGGCGAGCAATCGAGAGCGACCCCATGGCCGACATGGCTGCCAGCGCGCTCACGCGTTTGAGCCAGACACGTCGTGGTTGCGATGCATGGACATCAAGATTTCGATTTCGAACTTTGCTCATTGCTTGCCTCCTGGATGATGACCAACAGCCCCCAAGTGAATATGAGCGCCGCTACAGAGATAACCGTCTTGCGAAAGGTTCAAGTGTTGAAAGGTTGATTCGCGGGCTTCAGCATCACAGCGCTTCGCGCCCGCGCAGCAGTTGCCGCCGGCGCCCGCTGTTGCCTTCGTTCGCGTCGGCCATCGCACCGACAATGCGTCGCTTGAGTGAGTGGGCATCCCTAATGTTTAATTCCTTAATTATGGAATATATGTTTTAATTGAAGATGATTCTAGCATGCAATGTCGACGCGTCGACTAGACAAAAGCACTCGACATCCCCGTCGCGGCATGCCCCGCACGGGGTCTGCATCAACCGTTGAAACTGGTTCCGCCGCAGTAAGGCAGTGAACCAAGAAACGTTGATATATACAGGATTACTTATCAAATCAGCTAGTGAAACTATTTGCGAAGCGGCAAAGAAAATCGACGCTGCAACAGCGATATCAACGCAATGCAACTATCCATCGGCCGCGATAAATACCAAGCCGATAAACATTGCGGAAAACGATCTAACGCGCGCGGAGTCGATCGGCTAGATTTGAAGACCTTCGCGCTCGAATCAGCGTGTTAGGCCGCCGTTCGCCTCGTTATCAACAACACCCAAGGATTTTCGACATGACACAATTGCCGCCTGTCGCGTTATCGGTTGGAGCGGATTACGAAAGTGTCGCCAGCCGCTTCAGGCCCATTTTCGAATACATTGCCGCAGGTGCGGTCGAACGCGACCAGCTCAGGACCTTGCCCTACGATCAGATTGCGGAGCTTAAGCAAGCGGGGTTCGGCGCGCTGCGCGTGCCTGTATCGCATGGCGGCGCCGGTGTCTCCATCAAGCAATTGTTTCGTTTGCTGATCGAGCTTGGCGCTGCCGATTCGAATCTCCCGCAAGCGTTGCGTGGCCACTTTGCTTTCGTCGAGGACGTGGTCAACGCGCCGCCAGGCGCCGAACGCGATCAGTGGTTTGCACGTTTCGTGCGCGGCGACCTGTTCGGCAATGCGTGGACGGAAGTCGGCAACGTTGTACTGGGCAGCGTCAACACGCAAGTATCGAAACAAGGCGGCCGCTGGGTCTTGAACGGCGAGAAGTACTACAGCACCGGCAGCATTTTCGCGGACTGGATCGACGTCTATGCGCAGCGCGCTGAAGACAATAGCGACGTCATTGTCGCGGTGGCCGCGAAGCAGCCGGGCGTGACGCTAAGCGACGACTGGGATGGTTTCGGCCAGCGCACCACGGGCAGCGGCACCACGGTGTTCAAGGACGCGGTGGTCGAACCGGGTCATGTTGTCGACTTCGCGCGGCGCTTTAAATATCAGACCGCGTTCTATCAACTGTTCCATCTTGCGACGCTGGCCGGCATTGCCCGGGCGGCTGAACTCGATGCAGCGGCGGAAGTGCGCGCACGCAAGCGTATCTATAGCCACGGCAATGCGCCGCATGTCAGCCAGGACGTTCAGATTCAGCAAGTGGTTGGAGAAATCGCGGCCTGGGCCTATGCCGCGGAAGCGATCGCGTTGCGCGCAACGGAGCCGGCGCAGCGAGCGTATGAGGCGCGTTTTGCCGATGACGTCGATGCCGAAAAGCGCTTCAACATTGAAGCCGAAATAGAGTCGGCGAAAGGACAGATCGTGGCGACAGAACTTGCGTTGCGCGCCTCGACCCATTTATTCGATGCGCTGGGTGCATCGGCTATTGGTGGCGGCAAGGCGCTTGATCGCCATTGGCGCAATGCGCGCGCGGTCTCGTCGCATAACCCGATCGTGTACAAAGCCAAACTTGTTGGCGACTGGTCGATCAACCGGAAAGAACCCATTTACGTCTGGCAGATCGGGGCGGGCCCGGGACCGGGACCGGCATCCACTTAAGCTCACGTCTCCAGATGCGCTTTCAGTGCATCGATAAACACACGCACCTTCGGCACGGGATAACGTGCCGAAGGAAAGATGGCGTGAATACCCGCGGGCGGCGATGACCACGCCGGCAGCAAGCGCACCAGCCGTCCCGCTTCAACGTCCTCCCCAATCGAGAAATCCGTCAGGTAAGCCACGCCGCCGCCGGCCAATGCTGCCGCGCGACAGGTCGGCGCGGTGTCGGCGAAAAATCCGGGACTGAAGCGCACGGTCCGCTTGCCGCCGCGCGTGCTTTCGAGCGGTACGACCAACGGCTTCTGCAAAGCGGACATAGCGACGAACGGCAATTTCACGACTGCTTCTAGCGTGGTCGGCTTGCCCCATTGCGCGATAAACGCGGGACTCGCGACGAGCCATTTCACGAAGCCGCCGATCTTCACTGCGCGATGACTCGAGTCCGCCAGCCGCCCGAGCCGGATCGCGACATCGACTGATTCGGCGACCAGATCCACCTGCCGGTCCGCCGATACCAGTTCAATCCTGAGTTCCGGATGGTCTTGCTGCAGCCCGACGAGTACGGGCGCGATCACGCTTGCGCCATAGTCGATAGGCGTCGCCACGCGCAACGTTCCCCGCAGCACGCCGGACTCCTGCGCCAGCGCTGAGATGGCTTCTTCGGTGGCGCTGAGGATCTGCCGGCTCGCTTCGTAGAACGTCCTGCCCGCCTCGGTCACGCTAACCCGGCGCGTGGTACGCATGAGCAAGGTCGCCCCGACCTCCGCCTCCAGACGCTGCATGTGCGTACTCACCATGGTCTTCGCTATGCCGAGACGGTCGGCCGCGGCCGTCAGCGAACCTGCCTCCACCACCGCCGCGAAAACCACCAGCCGGTTGAGGTTCACAGCGCTCAGGCTAGTCATGGATTGTCCACTTAAAGAGGATTGTGTAACCAGCATTATCCGTCTTCTCATGTTCAATGCGGCGCTTTATGCTGGCTTCATTGAAAACCCGGTTCAAACCTTTACAGAGTCGATCATGCCCACGCCGCCCAAACCCCTTCAGCCCATACGTCTCCACACCACATTGCTTTCTGGCCATGGACATCGGGCGAAGCTGTTCCTGACATTGCTCGACCTGCCTTTCACCACCATCGAACTCAACATGAAAGCCGGCGATAACCGCAAGCCGGCGCATCTGGCACTTAATCCGTTCGGCGAAGTACCGGTGATCGAGGACGGCGATGTTGTGCTGTCCGATTCCAACGCGATCCTGGTCTACCTCGCGCGCAAATACGGCGATGCGCCGTGGTTGCCGGAGGATCCGGCCGGCGCGGCGGCGGTGCAACGCTGGTTGTCGCTGGCAGCAGGAAAGATTGCGTACGGTCCCTGTGCCGCGCGACTGGTCACGGTATTCGGCGCGCCGAAGGACTATGCGACCGCCAAGAAGATGGCAGAAGACCTCTTCGAGATCATCGATCCCGAGTTTCGCGACAAACCGTTCGCCGTGGGACAAACGCCGACCATCGCGGACATTGCTGTTTATACGTACATCGCTCACGCGCCCGAAGGCGGCATCTCGCTCGAACCGTACCCGCATTTGCGCGCGTGGCTGAAACGCGTCGAGGCGTTGCCGCGTTTCATCGCGATGCCCGCGACCAAGGCTGGCCTGCTCGCCGAGACCGCGTAACTCACATAAGCCGCTTAACTCCCGCGCGCACTTATCTTCCGCACGGCATACACTTCTCTGATACCGGGAACATCATGTCCTCTCTTGCACCCACTCGTGTTGCCGCACCGCCTTCGGGCTGGCGTGCCGTGGAATCGCCTTTTCATGCCGGGGAACTCGCCGCGCAGGAACGTGCAGGCGTGCGCGAGAGAATGGACGTCGATGCGCGTCGCGGGATTCGCGATTACATGCCCGAGCAGCATCGCCGGTTTTTTGCAGAACAACCGTTCATGGTGCTCGGCGGAGTCGATGAAACGGGCCAACCGTGGGCTACGCTGCGGGTCGGCGCGCCGGGTTTTATTTCAGCGCCCGATGAACGCACGTTGCGTATTGCTGGACGGAGTCTGGCAGGCGATCCGCTCAAGGCCACGTGGCAGGTCGGATCGGTGTTGGGCGGACTCGGTATCCAACCCGCCACGCGGCGGCGCAATCGTGTGAACGGTGTCATTACCGCCATCGACGATCAAGCGATCACGCTTGGCGTCAGCCAGAGCTTCGGCAACTGCGCCAAGTACATCCAGAGCCGTACGCCGGCCCAGTTCGATGTGGACGAAGCGGCGTCAGAAACGCCGCTTATTTCGAATCATCTGAGCATTGATGACCGCGCGCTGCTTGCACGGGCGGACACGTTCTTCGTCGCCAGCGCGAATACGTCGAACGAAGCGGGCTTGGGACGAGGCGCCGACGTGTCGCATCGTGGCGGCAAGCCGGGGTTTATTCGCATCGACGATGACAACACGCTGACCACTCCTGATTTCAGCGGCAACCTGTTTTTCAATACCATCGGCAACCTGATGCACGATCCGCGCGCGGGGTTGCTGGTGATCGACTTCGAGAGCGGCGATCTGCTGTATCTGGCCGCGGTGGCCGAGATCATCTGGGATGGCGCGGAACTTCATTCCTTCGACGGCGCCGAGCGCCTGATTCGCTGGCATGTGCGTGAAGTCCGTCGCACGCCGCATGCGTTGCCCATGCGCTGGTCAGGTGTGGAATACGCACCGCAACTTGCGAAACTGGGTAGCTGGAAAGCGCCCGAGAGCACGCAAGCAGCCAGGAACGCATGGAGCAGGTTAACGGTCTCCAAGGTCAGCGACGAAGCGGCCGGCGTGCGGTCGTTCTATTTTCAGGCCGCTGACGGCTCAGCGCTTCCTGCATACGAACCCGGCCAGTTCCTGCCGATCCGCCTGCACGTTCCAGGGCTCGATGCGCCGTTGATCAGAACCTATACGCTCTCCGATGCCCACCAAAGCTCGCTGTATCGGATCACGGTAAAGCGCGAGGGTACGGCATCGACATGGCTGCATGAGAACATCAAGGCGGGCATGGAGATCGAGGCCAAGGCGCCGGGCGGCGCGTTCGTACTCGATCGGTCGAGCGGCCGCGCAGTGGTCCTGCTGTCTGCAGGCATTGGCATTACGCCGATGGTCGCCATGCTTAATAGCTTGCTTACCGATAAGAGCGGGCGTGCGCAGCCCGAGCACATTTATTTTATCCACGGTGCTCGCCGATCCAACGAACACCCGTTCGCAGAAGAACTCAGGGCTGCTGAGCAATTACACTCGGACCTCTCGGTGCATCTGCGCGACAGTCAGGCCGATGCAGGTTCCGTGGGCCGTGTTGATATTGCCTATCTCAAGAGCGTGTTGCCGTTTGGTGACTACGACTTTTACCTCTGCGGTCCCGGCGCGTTCATGCAGGATATGTACACCGGCTTGCGTGCACTCAACGTGGCCGATGACCGGATTCGCTTCGAAGCGTTCGGACCGGCGAGTGTCACGCGGACACAAAGCGCTGAGGCGGCATTGACCGTGACGAAGGCCGTTGCGCCACGCGATCTGGAGCGGTCATCGAAGGTGGTGTTCATGCGTACGCAGCGCGACGCGCGGTGGTCCCCGGAAGACGGAAGCTTGCTGGATTTTGCAGAGGCGAATGGCGTGCCGGTCGCGTCGAATTGCCGGTCCGGCGTGTGCGGTACGTGCGCGACGCGCGTGGTGTCGGGGGACGTGACCTATCCCGTGCCATGCGAGGGAGCGATCCCGGAGGGACATGCGTTGATATGCAGCGCAATCCCCGCGAGGATGGGGTCGGGAGAAGAGTCGGCGGTGGTGCTGGACCTGTGAGAGCGGCGCGGGAGTTGCATGTATTCAGAAGAAAATGAAGTCTTCATTGCTGTCAGGCAGAGCGCTTAACATGCGCTGAAACTGATACCCGCCAACCAGCCCGGCAACGCCGATGATGACCGCTAGCCACGCACGCGTAATGCGGCGCGGGTGAGTTTCGGATCTGGTAGGTGAATGCATCGCTTTCTTCAGTGTCGGCCGGCTCATTTAGCCAGCCGCCGCTGCGGTGTCCGGGAGCAGCGCAGCCAGGACATCGCTGAGTTCGGTCGTCCCGAAACGCCGCTCGCCAATTCCCTCTTCCACGTCGATGCGGCCCGCGTTGTGCGTATCGTAGAGATCCATGATGAGCTGTGCATGGCCGGCGCCAAGACCGGCGCGCAGCAGCATCGCCGGCCAATCATTGCGTGGTACTTCGTGCGCGCTGATCTCACGCCGGGTCACCTCGCTTAGCGCGCGGGCGACATCGAGCGCACAGACGCGTCGCGGACCTTCAATGCTCACTACCCCGCGTGGCGTCCCCACCAGCAGTTCTGCCGCGAGCAGCCCCACGTCCTGCGCCGCCACGGCTGGAAAGCGCTTGGTCAATGGACGATGCAGGCTCGGCAACTTCCCCGTTGCCGGCGCGGCCGGTATCACGCGTGCCCAGTTCTGCATATGCTCCGCTGCGCGCAACAATGTCAGGTTTTGAACCGATGTTCGCAACTGCTTTTCCAGCGCATGAAATAGCAATGTGATGCCTGTACCGTGGTCAAGTTCCGCGCCATAGTCGGACAGCGCCAACACATGAGACGGTGGATTGGCGCGCAAGGCATTCGCTACAACGTCGATCATGCGATGCATCGTGCTGCCGGGATGTGCATCGCCTGCCGGGAGTGGACACAGAACCTGTACCGCATCCGCGCCTTCTATGGCTCTTGCCACCGATGCCGGGTTCAGCAGATCGGCAAGCACGATCTCGCAACCGATGCGCCCAAGCCGCTCGCCTTGAGCTTCATTGCGAACCACGGCTCGGACCGCATGGCCTTCCGTGCGAAGCGATGCCGCGCTCACGCGCCCTACCTTGCCCGATGCTCCGAATATGACGAACACGTTCAACTCCTTGTTGGTCTCGATGAGGTCATCGTAGGGAGGTTGAGCGTTCCGGGCGCGCAGGGAAAGATCAGCATGCGCAGATACGGATGATTGATTGCGGCGCCGCCGCAAAATGGCCGAGCGCAAGATGCCGCTTCATCACGACGTCGAGCAAATTGACGAAAAACCCCGCACAATGCTCGCTTGCCAACCTCTGCGAGGACCTGCCATGAATGCCGTGACACCATTGCCGTTGCCTTCGCCTATGCCTATGCCGCTTTCGGGCTCCCGCGTCAATTTGCGCTCCAGCAGCGGTCGCGGGTGGAAGGGTTTTGGTGCGGCGCTGCTGGGAATATCGGCGGGCACGCACCGGATTCCGGCCATGCCGCATCACCGCGTTGGCGTGCATGTCGGCGCGCCGGTCATGGCGCGCTGCCTGTGCGAGCAACGCCGCTATGCACGCGTTCAGGCGCACGGCGATGCCGACGTCATTCCCGCAGGACTCGAAGGCCAATGGACCGATGAATCGGACTGCACGATCCTCAGCATCTGGATCAGCGAATCGTTCACGCAGAAGACGCTCGAGCAACTCGAATTGACATCCGGTGCAAGCGCGATTCGTCCGCAACTCCAGATGCGCGACGCGCGTTTTCAACATCTGGCGTGGGCGCTGCAAGCAGAACTCGAAGCCGGCGATGCGTCCGATTCGCTCTTTGCAGAAAGCCTGTGTACAGCGATGGTGATCCGGCTAGCGGGCAATAGCGCCGATGGTGCCATCGCCACGCTTGAGGGGCGCCGGCGCACCTTGGCGCCGCGAACGGCTACCAATGTGATCGACTTTATTGAAAGTAATCTGGACCAGCGCCTGACGCTTGACGAACTCGCCGCGTTGGCCCAACTTAGCGTGCCGCATTTCAAAGTGCTGTTTCGCGAGACGCTTGGCATGCCGGTGCATCGATACGTCGTGCAGCGTCGCGTCGAACGCGCAAAAGCACTCCTGTTGCAAGGCAAGCTCAGCACCAGCCAGGTGGCGCTTGAAACGGGTTTTTCCCATCAGAGCCATATGGCGCACTGGATGAACCGGCTGCTCGGATTGACGCCACGCGAGCTTGTCAAAGACGGCGGCGCTGTCGTCACTCTGGCGAGCACAACGAATACAACATTCACCACGCATAAGAAATCGCTTTCACGTTGAGTCGATGACCGAAATTTCAGGCACTCCGCTTGTCCCCACCTCCGAGCGTTCAACCGATTACGGTTTGTGGGCCTTAACGTTCAGCTATGTACTAAGCCAGTTTTTCCGCAGCTATGTGGCCGTGATTTCGACACAGCTCATCGCGGATTTTCATTTCACTCCGCAAATGTTCGGCTGGTTCTCCGGCGCGTTTTTTCTCGTCTTCGCCGCAGCACAAATTCCTGTCGGGTTCATGTTCGACCGGTACGGCGTGCGTTATCCCACGGCAGTCCTGATGAGCGTGGGCACGCTGAGCGCCGGCGTCATCTCGGTCACGACCGACCCGCGTCTCGCCATCATCGCGCAGGCCGGAATCGGGATCGGTTGCGCGCCCGTTTTCATGGGACTGCTCAACCACGTCCTGCGCCACGGCGCCGGACCACGCGATGTACGGTCGATCACCACGGCCAGCGCTATCGGCATGGCGGGAGGATTGCTCGCGGCGTTCCCGCTAAGCTGGGGAACAGCCAACTTTGGCTGGCGTCCGGTGATGGCGTTATCAGCCATGCTGATGCTGCTGGCGACGCTCGGCGTTATCTTCTTCGTACGTCGACGCGACGAAAAACCTTTGCATAAAGAAGCGCCCGCAAAGACCGTGACGCCCGCCCGCACAAGCGGCTTGTGGACGTTGATGCCGGTGTGCCTGGCGATGTCGGTGGGTGGAACATTCCGCACGTCGTGGGGCGGACCGTATCTAGCCGATGTATTCGGCTTCGACGTGATGGCGCGCGGCAATGCGATGACCGTCATGAGTATTGCCGGCATAGGCGCATCGTTTTGCATTCCATTTTTCGTGCGGCGATGGCCTCCCAAATCGTTGTCACTTGGCTGGCAAGCGGCCGGCATTCTCTCGGCACTCTTGCTCGCGTTCATGCCGCAACGAAGCCCGATCCTGAGCGTTGCTGCCATCTGCCTGTTGTTGTCGGTCGGCTGTATTCACCCGCTGGTCATGTCGCAGGCGCGGTCGATCATTGCGCCGAACAAGTTGGGGCTGGGCTTAGGTTTGCTGAATAGTCTCGTATTTTTGGGCGTGGCGCTGGCAAGCAGTATCTTTGGCTTGATCGCCGAGCATGGGCGCGTGACGGGCGTGTCGAGTGCTGACCTCTACTCCAGGTTGTTTGTTGTTACGGCGCTGCCGCTTACCGTTGGCGCGCTCGCTTTTTGGTTCAGCCCGGCAAGCGCGCGCAAATAACGCATCCCGTGTTATTTGCCCTTCGATAAGCAAACGCCCACGGCGTACCCGCTATCCGCCAACCATCCGCCGCCCCCTTCCCCACCCGCTGGCAACAACGGTCATTCCCGCCAGCGCCACGAGCGTAATGCCGTATACGTCGGTCGTCAGACGCAAGCCGACGACATGGGCCATCGTCCCCGCGATAATCGCCGGCACGCTGAACGCGAGATAACTCAGCACGTAAAACGCAGCCATCAGCCCCGCGCGTTCGTGCGCTTCAGCGAGCGGTAAGACCGAGCGCAATGCGCCTTGAAACGCCGACCCAAAACCCATGCCGGCCAGGGCAGTCCCGGCGAAAAAGATCGCCGCATTCCCCGCATGCACGCCCGTTAGCGTCACTAACAATCCGGCCGCGAGGACAACCGCGCCTGTCATCAGCAACCGGGGCGCGCTCAACGCGCGCAACAGCAGCACCGCTGCCAAGCCGCCAACCGTTAAAGCAAACACCACCCAGCCGCCCGTCATGACATCGGTGTTGCCAGTCACGGCGCGAGCAAGCGTCGGCCCTAGCGATAGATAGAACCCGCCCAGCGCCCATACCGCGACGTTGACCGGTGCAATGCGCAACATCGCCGCGCGCGCCGCCCGGGGCACACGCACGCGCGGCACTAGCGAAGCCAGAGTGCCGGGGCTGCGGCTCACCGTCTCCGGCAGCATCCACACGCCTACCGCCTGAAGCACGAATATCGCGACCAGCATGAAATAGACGGTCTGCATGGGCGCGGGCGCATAGTCGACCAGCAGGCTCGTGCCGAGCGCGCCCACGCCCATGCCTAACATCGGCGAAAGCGTATTGACCAGCGAACCGCGAGTACGGCTTGCATCGAGAATCGCAGCGCCCAGCGCGCTCGTGGCCGTACCGGTTGCAAAACCCTGAAGGACCCGTGCGAGGATCAGCACCTGGACGCTGTGCGCGCTAGCGAAGATCAGCATGGCCACGACCTCCAGCGCCACGCCCCCGATAATCGCCGGTCGACGGCCAATGTGATCGGACAACGACCCGGTCGTCAGCAGCGCGGCCAGCAGGCTGAATGCGTAGACGCTGAACACCAGCGTCAATGTCGCCGATGAGAATCCCCATGCCTCCTGATACAGCCGGTAAAGCGGTGTCGGCGCGCTGGACGCGGCGAAGAACAATGCCGCGATGAACGCATAAAGCGGCAACGCGTAACGCGCCCTGTCGGGAAGAAACGGAGGATCGGTATTAACGGCCATTGCACGCTCCGGAAAATAAACGCAAAATAATTGCTTTAGTGAATTGTGCGCGCTGTTTTGCGTTAATGCAACTTTTTAGCTTTAACGAATTTAATCGATACGAGCGAACAACGCGGAGCGGAGAAGACAGGCAATGGCAACACGAGAAGGGTTAAGACCCGGTGGACGCAGCGCGCGAGTGCAGGAGTCCGTGCATCACGCAGTCAGGTCGCTGCTGGACGAAATGGCGCGCGAGGAAATCACTGTGCCGCAGGTCGCGGCGCGCGCCGGGGTGACGCCGTCCACCATTTACCGGCGCTGGGGAGATCTGCCGAGCCTTCTCGCCGATGTCGCCCTGCAGCGGTTTCATCCGGATAACGGACCGGCCGACACGGGTTCGCTGCGCAGCGATCTGGAAACCTGGGCGCAGGGATACCAGGAGGAGATGTCGTCGGAACCCGGCCGCGCCATGACTCGCGATGTACTGGCAAGCAACGACGCCCGCAGCCCTGCTTGCCAGTGCGCGGCCATTACGCGCTCGCAGATCCAGATGATCCTGGACCGGGCGGTCGAACGCGGTGAGACGCCACCCGATATCGATATCGTGATGGATAGCGTGGTCGCGCCGCTTATTTATCGCCTGCTTTTCGACGATGTCCCGATCGACCCGGCATTCGCCCGTAGCCGCATGACGACATTGCTGGCAGCGAGCTGATAAGCATTTCACGAAGCGCATGCAACTCATCTGCTTAGGCATGCCGACCATAGTGAATAGCTTTCAAGCGAGCACGACGTATTCCACAATCGGGTCCCAGGCGGAATAAATCCGGCAGGCGGGCAGTCTTGTTAACACGTCTTATGGACGCGGTTGCGCATGGAATAACGATTGTGTACAACGTACCCATTCACGTCCGAGGTCTAAGGGAATGGCGATGCAACCGATTTCGCGTCATCTGCAACTCGGGTCGGGCGTGGTGCTCCTAACCTACTTGTTCCTCCATCTCGTCAACCATGCGCTTGGCATCTGGTCGCTTGATCTGGCGGGACGCGGTCTGATGCTCGCCATCACGCTCTGGCACAGCCTGCCCGGTACGATCCTGCTCTACGGCTCCGCCGCGCTGCATTTCTCGCTGGCCTTGCGCACACTCTACGGACGTCGTCACTGGGTGCTGCCCGTCGCCGAATGGATTCGACTTTGGGCAGGACTCAGCCTGCCTCTGCTGTTGATCCGCCATGCAGTGGGAACGCGCCTCGCCGCCTCGCTTTACGGCTTCGAACCAGACTACGAAAAAATAGTGATTTCCCTGATTTCGAGCGGCACACAGGGTTTGCAACTTGCGTTGCTCGCGCCGGGCTGGGTGCATGGATGTCTCGGACTCTGGCTACGTTATCGCCATCACGATTTCATGCGCCGCTCAAGGCCCGCGTTGCTGGCGTTGCTCATCGGGTTGCCGCTGCTATCGGCGGCCGGCTTCATGCGCATGACGCGGACAGTGGAAGCGGCCAACGCCCATCTTCCCGCCGCTGATCCAAAACTGATGGCACATCGGGACGCGCTGGATGACTGGCGTCGTGATCTCCTGATGCTGTACGCGTCGCTGGTGATCGGCGCGGTGGCTGCCGGTCTGCTGCGCAATCGGCATGAGCGCCGGAATCTGGTTAAGCCCGGTTAGCGCATGCGTTCCACGTTGCGCAGTTGATACGACCCCTTGCCCCTTGCCAAAATTAGTCTCAACATCTCGCCCTTGTGCATCACACGGTGGCATCATTGTCCCCTCGCTTCTTCCACGAGCCTCTAGCGAACATGTCGAATCTGATCGTGCATGGCGGCGTCCCCCTACGCGGGGAAATCACGCCGTCCGCCAATAAAAATGCTGTCCTCCCCATCCTTTGCGCCACGCTGCTGACTGACCAGCCCCTGCGACTTATCGGCGTCCCCGAAATCACCGACGTCAAAAAGATCCTCGAGATTTTCCGTACGCTGGGCAGCAACGTGTCGATGGACTTCTCCACCGGCATTCTCAACCTGCATCATCACGCAACCACCTTCGATCCCGTCGCGCATCATTTGCCCGAAGAGATGCGATCTTCCATCATGCTCGTGCCGCCTTTGCTTGCGCGCTTCGGCGTGGCGCGACTGGAAAACGACGTCAAGGGCTGCACGCTGGGCGTTCGCGAAATCGATCCGCATGTGGAGGTATTCGAGCGTTTTGGCGCACAGGTCGAGCGCACGACCGACTCGCTGATCGTGCGAAGCGCCAGGCAGATGACCGCGAATCATCACTGGCTGGACTATGCCTCGGTCACCACCACCGAGAACTTCGCGCTCTGCGCGGCCGCGGCGAACGGTACGTCGACGCTGGTCAACGCGGCATCGGAACCGCACGTGCAGGAGTTTTGCCGTTTCCTTGCGATGCTTGGCGTGCCCATCGAAGGCATTGGCACATCGCGTTTGAGCGTGACTGGCATCACGGGCGGCCGCAAGCTCAGTGGCGGAGAGTTTCGGTTCAGCGAGGACTTCCACGAGATTGCGACCTTCCTCGCGCTCGGCGCGATCACGGGCGGCGACATCGCGGTGAGGAATACTGCGCCCGACCAGTTCCCGCTGATCGACCGGACCTTCGCGAAATTCGGTGTGAACGTGGAACATAAGGACGGCTGGTCGCGTGCATTCCAGGACGGGCCATTGCGCGTGCGCCGGCCGTTCACGCAGAACATCCTCACCAAGGTGGAAGCTGCGCCCTGGCCGTATCTGCCGGTCGATTTGCTGCCCATCTTCATTGCGCTCGGCGTGAAAGCCGAAGGCAGCGCGATGTTCTGGAACAAGGTCTACGACGGCGCCATGGGCTGGTCGACGGAACTATCGAAATTTGGCGCGCACGTGTTCCTGTCGGACCCGCATCGGTTGATCACGTTCGGCGGCCTGCCCTTGAGTCCCGCGAAAGTGGAGAGCCCGTACATCATCCGCGTGGCGATTGCGTTGCTGATGGTCGCGGCGAGCATCAAGGGGCGTTCGGAGATCATCAACGCACTGCCGATCCGCCGTGCACATCCGCGCTTCGTGGAAAACTTGCGCTCGGTCGGCGCAGACGTGGAGTGGACCAGCAGCGAGTGACGCAAGAAGTAAAAAGGCGTCGCGACCGGTAGTCGCGACGCCTTCAGGCTTGAACCATGCCGCGTTGATCAAACATCCACCGGCACGGCTTCCGCTACATCACATCAAATCAATATCCGAGCGCGAGTCCGGAGTTACGACGCGGATCGTTCGCGCCATAGAAGCGATTCTTGCCGACCGGCTTGCCGCCCAGCGACGGCGCGCCCACCAGGATTGCCGCAACGTGATTGGCCGGTTGCGGACCCGAGAACTTCTGACCCCATCCTTCGAGGATCTTCTGCGTATCCGGGCTCAGCGTGAAGCGCTCGAGATTCGTCGTTTCCGGCAGCCATTGCTGATGGAATCGCGGCGCATCGACAGCCTCTTGAATGTTCATCCCATAGTCGATCACGTTAAGCATGGTCAGCAGCGTCGCAGTAATGATGCGGCTGCCGCCCGGCGTGCCGACCACCATCACGGTCTTGCCGTCCTTCGTGACGATCGTCGGGCTCATGGACGACAACGGACGACGCCCCGGTCCAATTGCGTTGGCCTCACCCTGCACCAGCCCGTACATGTTCGGCACGCCGATCTTCGACGTGAAGTCATCCATCTCGTCGTTGAGCATCACACCCGTCTTGTTTGCCATCACGCCCGAGCCGAACCAGTCGTTCAGCGTATAGGTCACCGACACCGCGTTGCCCCATTTATCGACGATCGAATAATGGGTCGTGTTGGTGCCTTCATGCGGCGCGACACCCGGCTTGATCTCCTGCGAGACTCCCGCCTTGTTCGGATTGATTGCTTCGCGGATCTTGGCCGCGTAGTTCTTGTCGAGCAGACGGTCCAGCGGATTCTTCACGAAATCAGGGTCGCCCAGATAGCTGTTGCGGTCCACATAAGCATGACGCATGGCCTCGATCTGATACTGCATGGCCTGGGCTGAACGGAAGCCGAGGCTTTGCATCGGATAGCCTTCGAGGATATTCATGATCTCGCAGATAGCGACGCCGCCCGAGCTCGGCGGCGGCGCCGAGACCACGTGGTAACCACGATAATCGCACTCGACCGGCGCGAGTTCGCGCGTCTTGTACTGGTCGAGATCGGCCTGCGTGATGATGCCCTTGCCGGCTTGCGTCGACGAGACGAGCGCATTGGCGACCCAGCCCTTGTAGAAGCCGTCCGGACCCTTGGCGCTGATCTCGCGCAAGGTCTTCGCGAGGTCTCGTTGCACGAGCCGCTGGCCGACCTGGTACGGTTCGCCGTGGTTCAGGAAGATCGCGCCGGAGCCCTGCGGATCCTTCTTGAAGTCGTCCGTTGCGGTCCCGAGGATATCGACGTCGCCCTGGTCGAGCACGAAGCCCTCTTGAGCATATTTGATGGCCGGTGCGATGACATCGGCGCGCTTCATGGTGCCGTATTTCGTCAGCGCCATTTCCATGCCGGACACCGTGCCCGGCACGCCGACGGCCAGATAACCCTTCGTGCTCAGGTTCGGGATGACGTTGCCGTCCTTATCCAGGTACATGTTCGCGGTGGCGGCCAGCGGCGCTTTTTCGCGAAAATCGAGGAAGGTCCGGCGGCCATCGGCGAGCTGGATCGTCATGAAACCGCCGCCGCCAATGTTGCCGGCCGCCGGGTAGACCACCGCGAGGGCGTAGCCGACAGCGACGGCCGCATCGATTGCGTTACCGCCGTCCTTGAGCACGTCGACGCCAATGCGCGTGGCGAGATGCTGGGCAGTAACGACCATGCCGTTCTCGGCGGCTACCGGGGCTTGCGAAGCGGCCTGCGCGCCGGCATAGCAAATGGCGAGCGCCGCCGCAAGAAGCGACTGGGCTAGACGATCGAATTTCATTGTTTGAATGTCCGTTGCTGAGTAGATGGAAACTGCGTGGAACCTGCGAGGAACCTGTGAGAGACGTGCGAAAGGCGTGAGAACGCTCGTGCAGCAGTGACCTGGCGTCCCGTCTCGAGCAGGCCGCCAAGTCACCGCGCACAATACCAACAAAGATTACAAACGGAAACCCGCAAAAGCCGCAGTAGAAAAACGGGGCTTAAGCTGCTTTGGTTAGCTGAGCGCGCAGGTCGGTCAACGACTTGCGCTGCCCGCCTTCGGCATCGAAATTCTCGGGCGCGAGCCAGAGTTCGAACGCCGCGCGCACTGCGGGCCATTCGCTGTCGATGATTGAAAACCACGCGGTATCGCGTGTGCGTCCCTTGTAGAGCACGGCCTGCCGGAAGATGCCTTCGAACTGAAAACCCAGCCGCGCAGCCGCTTGGCGCGAAGGCGCGTTCAACGCGTCGCACTTCCATTCGTAGCGGCGATAGCCGAGTTCATCGAACGCATGTTTCATTAACAGGAACTGGGCTTCTGTCGAGATCGGCGTGCGTTTGAGCAGCGGCGAGAACGCCACGTTGCCGACTTCGATAACCCCATTCGCCCGGTCGATCCGCATCAGCGACAGCGTGCCGATCGCGGTTCCCCGCTTCAGGTCGATGACTGCATAGTGCTGGGGATCAGGACTGACCGCGGCGCGTTCGACGTACTCGAGATAGCTCGCTGCATCGTCGAACGGGCCTACCGGCATGTAGGTCCAGTCACGGCCATCCGGAGCTTGATTGAAGGCAGTAAACAGATCGGCTGCGTGGTGCGGTTCGAGCGGCTCAAGCCGGCAATATTGGCCTTCGATAGCGTTGCGCGGCGGGTGCACGCGCGCCGTCCAGTGGGGCAAGGATTCGCCGATGGGTTGCTGATACTGATTCAAGGTGCTGGGCATAACGGTTCCTTGGGCGACAGGGTGGCAATCGTAAAACAGGAGCTTAAACGCAGGCGAAGCATGTGCTAACGTACGCGAATCATGGAACCTTAAAAAGTGCCACATTCCCTATTTTTCATGGCTCCACGTTCGTGGCTTTCGCAATTTTCCTGATGCGCCTATGACAACCGCCGCTTCGTCGCCTGTGCCGCAAACTCCGCTTGAGGCGCCGCTCGCCAAAGGTCCTGGCGCGGCGCCTATGCAACGCCAGTTGCATCATCGATTCAAGGAAGCCATTCTTCGCGGCCATCTCGCGCCAGGGAGCCGTCTGCCGGGTTCGCGCGCGCTGGCGGAGTCGTTGGCGATCTCCCGCAACACCGTGACTGCCGCGTACGACCTGCTGGCGGCGGAGGGGTATGTGCAACCAGACCGGCAAGGTACGCGGGTAGCCACGTTGTCGCGTCCGGCGCCGCTGCAAGGCAAGCGCGCTGCGCCGCCGGCGCCCGCCATTGCGCAGCGGCTGACGCGCATTCAGGCTGCCGCGCCGCCGTCCGACTGGAGCGCCGCATTGCGCCCGGGTGTGCCGGCCTTGTCGCATTTTCCGCTGGCTGCTTGGCGCCGTGCGATCGATCGTGCGATTCGAAACGCGGGGCCATCGGCGCTTGGTTACGGCGATCCTTTGGGTGAGCCGGCGTTGCGCGCATCGATTTCGCGGCACTTGGGTTTAGCGCGGGGCGTGCGATGTGAGCCGGCTCAGGTTGTGATTACCGAGGGCGCGCAAGAGGCGCTGTCGCTGTGCGTGCGCTTGTTGACCAATGCCGGCGATACGGCCTGGATCGAAGACCCGGGTTATCGGGGAGCGAAGGCGGCGATGCGTGCGGGCGACCTGCGCATGGTGCCGATGCGCGTTGACGCCGATGGTCTGATCGCTCACGAAAGCGACTGGAAGTCGCAGCCGCCACGGTTGATCTACACGACGCCTTCGCACCAATATCCGGCGGGCGCGGTGCTGACCGTTGCGCGTCGGCTTGAGCTGATCGCGAAGGCGCAGCAGCATGGCGCGTGGATTATCGAGGATGATTACGACAGTGAATTCCGCCACGCGGGCGAGCCGATTGGTGCGATGCAGGGTTTAGTGGCACAGGCGCCGGTGCTGTATGTGGGTACGTTCAGCAAGACGATGTTTCCGTCGTTGCGACTGGGGTTTCTTGTGCTGCCGGAGACTTTGGTCGCGCAGATGCGCGCGCCGCTGGACGACATGTTGCGAGGTGGTCATCGATATGAGCAACTTGCGTTGGCGGAGTTTATTGAAAGTGGTCAGTTTAGTCGGCACTTGGGGCGTATGCGGCGTTTGTATCGTGACCGGCAGCATGCGTTGAGAGATGCCTTGACGCGGCACATGCCGGTGACGCATGTGATTGAAGGCGGGTATTGCGGTTTGCATTTAACGGTACGGTTGCCGGCGTGTTATCCGGACAAGGAGATCGCCGATGCGGCGCGGCAGCATGGTATGGCGCCCACGCCGTTGTCAAGTTTTGCGCTGCAGCCTATGGCTGGGGATAACGGTCTTGTGCTCGGGTATGGGAATACATCGGCGGAGTTGTTTGAGCCCTTGGTTCGGGCTTTGAGTAGGGTGGTGGGTGGTTCGTTCGCACTGGTGTAGTTCGCTTGCGCCCGCCTAGGTTCGCTCGTGGCGGTGGACGGGAGGGTTTGGGGTGGAGTGGTTGGGTTAGTGCTGGATTGCTAGGTTCTGGCGTTAGCGGGGCTGGGTCTATGCCGGGGTGCTGCTTTCCAGGTCTTTGCGCGTTCGGTGTTAGCTGTTTTCTTTATCACTATTAGCCACTGCGCGTGGCGGCGCGTCATTTCTTTGTCCAAAGCGACAAAGAAACGAAGCAAAGAAAACGCTTTCACCGCTCTCCCCTAAGTGTCCACAGCGTGCAGTTCCATTTCATGGGTGCCCCAAAAGCACGGTGCTCGCCAGAGCGAAGGATGTTTGAACCCCTCCTTCTCGCGAATCCTGACAGTAAAACGCTTCGCCCCGTACGCTCTCGGGCAAGCACCATTGACTGAACCTGCCCAAGGGGCGCCCCGCGCTATCCGCGGAAAACCAATCACCGAATTTGTACGCACACCGAACCACCTAGCCAACCCTCCTCGAAACAAAGCCACCAAATCGCATGAGGCCGTAACCAACGAAATAAGGACAGCCCACTAGCTGGCTCGCCAAAACTGACGCCGTGGTACACAGGCTGTAAGTCACGAATATGACTGCGCGGATCAGGCAGTTGGTCCACGAAGAACCGAAGCATTGGATGCACGTGAGGTCGTGTAGGTCCCATGGCAAATCGTGTTTGCCCGAGAGCGCGGGCGGTGACGTGTCGCGGTCTGGGAGAGCGCATCCATGAGTACGCGTGAGGCCGTGCCGGTCCGTGGGGCACGGGTGCTTGCCCGAGAGCGTACGGGGCGAAGCGTTTTACTGTCAGGATTCGCGAGAAGGAGGGTTTCACACATCCTAAGCTCTTGCGAGCACCGTGCTTTTGGGGCACCTATGAATCAAAACTGCACGCTGTGGACACTTAGGGTAGAGCTGTTAAAAGCGTTTTCTTTGCTTCGTTTCTTTGTCGCTTTGGACAAAGAAATGACGCGCCGCCACGCGCAGTGGCTAATAGTGATAAAGAAATCAGCTAACTCTAAACCCGCGAAGACCTGGAAAGCAGCAACCCGGCATAGACCCCGACCGCTAACGCAAGAACCCCGCACCGACCAACCACCTCCCCCACCCCCCGCCCACCGGCGCGAGCGAAATTACACCAGAACATCAGAAAACACCCGATTAGCAAAGTGGCTCGAATCCGTCCCGCTGTTCAACACACCCACCGTCTTCAAATCGTCCGCGTACAACGCAATTTCCTTCTTAAACGCATCCCCCGTCGGATGATGATGATCCGTATGACTCTTGAGCATGGCGGTCAACTGCGCCACATCCGCTTGCGGCGCATACTGCGCAAAGATCGCCGCCGCGTCCGCCGGATGATTCGCCGTCCATTCCGTTGCATCGAGCAAAGCCTGTGTCAATCCCTGAGCCGCCGCACGATCCTTCCTCACCAGCGACCCACGCACGCCAAGCACGCAACACACACGCGTTTGATACTCACCGCACAAATTATTCGACACTTCATACAGATGATCCGACTCCCGCAGCATCCAGATTGTCGGATCTCCATCCGCAATGGCGTGGACCTCACCCTTCTTCAATGCCTCACCCAACAGGTTGGCCGGATACTGCCTCCACTGAACCTGACTGTCCGGATCAATGCCAAGCTTCTTGAACACAACCGCGAAGAAATTCTTGGTGGGACTCGCCATGTCGCTGACACCAATCGTCTTCCCGCGCAAACCCTGCAAATCGACAATTCCCGAACTGCGCGTGGCAAGCAAACGCATGCAGCCGCCGTGAATCCCGGCAGTGAGCTTGACATCGAAACCCTGTTCCAGCGGCTTGATCCAGCGCAGCGCCATGCCCACCCCAGCATCCGACTTGCCGGTTGCAATGGCCTCAAGCAACTGGTCCGTCGAGCCAGCAAAGTTGATCAGCTCAACGTCCAGGCCGCGCTTGGCAAAGAAGCCCTGCTTGACCGCCACCGGTACCGGCGCGGTACAAATCGATCCGGCATTCCACGACAACTTCAATTGTTTCAACTTGCCGTCATCAGCACGCGCAGGCAGTCCGGCAAGGTCCAACGATGCCCCGCCAAGTGCCGCCGCCCCCGCGGTCCACACGGTCTTTCGCAACCAGTCGCGCCGCGACAGGTTCTCCGGCACGATGACTCTCGCGCCGCTATCGGCATCAGGACGATTCATCAAACATTCTCCACGGGTCGTTCGTTATTGATGTTTTGTTTGTGTAATTCTGATCGGGAAACTTGCTTACCGACTCAAGCAACCAGACCAAGTAATGCCAGCACTTCGCGCCTGAGTTCGACTAGCTTGGGATCATCGCGATGACGCGGATAGGGCGCGTCATTACGCACTTCCGCAGTCACGCGTGCCGGACGCTCGCTGAAAACAATCACCCGGTTCGCCAAGAACAACGCCTCTTCCACATCGTGTGTCACGAGCAGGACAGAGAAGCGCGCGTCCAACCACAACTTCACCAGTTCGCCCTGCATGCGCAGCCGCGTGAGAGAGTCCAGCTTGCCGAATGGCTCATCGAGCACCAGCAACTCGGGATCGTTGACCAGCGCCCGCGCCAGTGCAACACGCTGCGCCATGCCACCCGACAACTGATGCGGATACGCCGCCGCAAAGTCGGTCAGGCCGACCAGTTGCAACGCTGCGTCTATGCGCTGTTCCGCCGAACGCGCACCTTCGGGAAGAGGCTCAATCGAGGAGCGCGCCGTGCTCCACGGAAACCGCTTGCGCCTTCGTTGCGCCTCGGGGCCCAAGCCAACATTGCCGCGTACCGTACGCCACGGATACAACGTCGGGTCCTGAAACACCACGACCCGCGACGGGTCCGGTCCACGTATAGCCACGCCGTTGGACGACACGGTACCGACAGCCGGCGCATCAAGTCCGGCCACGAGCCTGAGCAAGGTCGACTTGCCGCAGCCGCTCGGCCCGAGCAACGCGACGAATTCACCCGGGGCGACAGAGAAGCTGACATCGTCGAGAACGGGCAACGCTGCGCCGTGCAGCGAGAATCGATGACTGACTTCAGTGACGTCGATACGCGCGCCGGCTGCGGCTGCCCTGAATGCCGGTTGCGCTGATTGCGCCGCTTGCACAGTCTCTTGCGCCACGCCTTGCGTGCTTACCATTTCAACAACCCCTTCTGCCAGGCAAGTAACCGGTCTCTAAAGCGGAACAGCAACGTGATGAGCCCGGAACACATCAACGCCATCACCAGCAACGCCGCGTACATGTTCGAATAAGCGGCCCATCCCTGCGCCCATTGCAAATACCAGCCGAGCCCTGCTTTGACACCCATCATCTCGGCCACGATCAGCACGGAAAACGACGCGCCCAGTCCCATGAAAAGTCCGACGAACACCGACGGCAACGCGGCTGGTATGGCAACCTTCAGGATCAGGAAACCGGGCCGTGCGCCCAGCGTGCGGGCAATATCGTAGAACGCGCTGTTGACTCCGGCGACACCCGACCACGTCAGCACAGCCACGGGAAAGCCGGTCGCAAGCGCGATCAGGAACACGCTTGCGCTGAAGCTCGATGGAAAGAAAAAGAACGCCAGCGGCAACCATGCGGTAGCTGGTAACGGACCGATCAGCCGCAATACCGGATGCAGCCAGTACCCCACCGCCCGCGACCAGCCGATGCCAACGCCCGTCACAAATCCCGCCACCGCGCCGATCACATAACCATAAGCAAGCAATCCGAACGAATGAGCAACGCTTGAACCAAGGCGCGGGAAATCATCGAAATAAACTGCGATCAGTGCTTGAGGGGGTGCAAAAAACGGCCGGGGCAGCCATTCGAGTTTCGCAGTAAGTACTTCCCAGGCGGCCACGCCCACCGCGAGCGCGACTAGCCAGGGCATAGCCTTGAGCCAGCGTTCAGCGCGGGGTTGCGCCGTATCGGGTTGGCGCGCCAACAGGCTTCTGCGCGCAGCCACGCCGATCAACAACGCTGTCAACGCGAGCACGAGTTTGAGCACGAGCAGATGGCCGGTGTACGGCCACTCATCCGCATCGGGCCACCAGCGTGTCAGGCCTGCACTGGCAAGCCATGCGAACGCTGCCAGCCACGCCGGCAGCAAACTCGTGCCCACCGGGTTCAAAGACACCGCGCTGACGCGGGCTGATTGCGTCCGGATGCTTGGCGCATGCTGCTGGAACCCGACGCCGGGATGTCCCGACGCCGGATCTAAATGAGGAGTGCCGGACATGATGGGGAAGGCCCTCGTGACGTTGATATAAGCCCGGCGCGCTGGCTCTGGAGCGTGGTTTTGCCACGGCGCGCTGGAAAGCTACAAACGTCAAGACTAACGACGCTTCGGCCTCTTAACAATTATTCGTTTGCGATATGTTTATGAAGCCACACGCTTAATCGATTGCACGATTTGTTCAGACGATGTCAGCCTTCTCGCCTTGCCACACGCTATGCGCATAGAGCGTCTCGCTAAAATCCGGAGGGATGTCGCCATTCAGACGCGCTTCATGACGATCAAGATCGGCGAGAAACAGATCGCGGCTGATCCGGCTCACCACCGCCGGGATATCGCGTTTCATGCTCGGCACGTCGCCTACAGGCACGCCGAAGCTAACCAGGCCCGCGGGGTTATAGACGTGAAGGTTCGCAAGATGCAGCGCCGTTCCAGGAATTTTTTCCAGATACTCAAGCGCCGCACCAAGATAGGGATGGGCGCCGAGATAGTCATCGCGCTCGTTATCTGCGGGGACATACCGGTCGCGCCACAGCAAAATATCCTTCGATATCGCTGAAAGCTCGGGACGCACGGCCGGATCGATAAGGTAGCCCGTCCCCGCGATGGCAAAGTCGACGTGGAATTGTTCGTTTCCCACTCGGGCTGCAATCCGCCCACCCTCCGCGCTCGCATGCGTCCAGGCCGCGCCAAGATGCAGATGGAAGTTCGGATGCTTCGTCACGCGCTCCACGGCATCGACCGGCGGCGTTGAGCCCGCCTGCCGAAAGCGTAATGCCTGACGCCAACGCAATGCGTCCGGTAACGCGGGATAGTTGTCGTACGCGCCCGGATATGCCCGAGTCCGGGTAACAGGTACGGCGGGAATCGCAGCGCGGCGCACAAACAGATGCACTTGCGCGGCGCCCGTTTCCAGCGCCGTGGCGGCCGCGTCGAAGGCAGATGCTGCACCGCCAATCACCGCGACCACTTTCCCGTTGAGCGCGTTGAAATCGATAGCCTCGGACGTATGTGCATAGAGCGAGCGCGGCAGGTTTTCGTACAACACGGGCGGTATTTGCGCAGCGCCGTTACCCGCTACGCCGTTGCACAAGATGACCTTGCGTGCGGTCTCCACATGCTCCTCCCCCGCCGCGTTCAGCAAGCGCAACCGGAAGTGCGAGTCCACCGGTTCTATGCGTGCGAGCCGGGTGCCATAGCGAATCGGGATCTTCAGGAAATGCCGATACCACCCAAGATATTCAGCCCAGCGCGCGCGGGGAATCCGGTCGATATCCGCATAAGCCGCCGCGCCCCAACGCGCTTCAAACCACGCCTGGAAGCTCAACCCCGCGACGCTGAGTTCAGGTCCGATCAGCGCCTTCGGTGTACGCAATTTGTTCATGCGCGCCCGATTCGTCCAGACACCCGCGCCTGCGTCGTCGGCTGCCGCATCGATCACTGACACCTTGCCAATACCCGCGCGCCGAAGCGCGAATGCGAATGCGGCGCCCGTCTGTCCGCCGCCGACGATCACGACGTTATGGTCAATGCCTGCCCGGTCCGGCACCCAGTTATCCGGGTCGGGACCTAGCAGTCGCAGTGCGTCGAGCGCGTTTGCATCGGGATTGGGCGTGGTTGTCATCGAGCGGGTTCAATCAGGAAATGGAGGGATGTTCAAGATATTGAAAAGGGACGCGCGCACTGGCAACCAAGCAATTCAACTTTGCTTAGACGCTTTTTGCGGAACGCAATAGCTATGGCCAGCTCTGCGCCTTATTTCAACGAATACTCCCGATGCCACGCGAGCAATTGCTGTGAGGGAGGCATGTGCCACTTATTCCCTTCATCGATGAGAAAACCGCTCCGGTGCCACTCCTTCACGATCTTGTCGAACGCAGCGACCGTGTCGGTCTCGCCCTTGCGCACCCAGATCACCGACGGCGACGGAATCAGCTGGCCAGGTATCGGCGATTCATAGTCCTGCCACTCGCCCGAGGTACTCGCGAGCCGCGCCTGGATACCGGGCGTCACATGAACCGATGCCACGCACGTCCCGCCGCGCAGCGCCAGTAGCGCTTCGGGCATGCCCTTGAAACCCTTGACCTGTGCCCCGTATTGTTCAATCAGCGGACGCGTGTAGTTGCTGCCTTGCGATACGCAAACAGGCTTGCCGCGCAGATCGTTCCAACTGTGGATACCCGCGCCCTTGTGCACCATCGCGGAGCCGCCGATCTCCTCGAACGGCGTGGGCACATGACTCAGTATCTCGTCGCGCTCTTTCGTATACTGCATGCTGGCGATCAGCGCATCGACCTTGCCCTGCTGCAGAAATTGCACGCGGTTCGGAGGGGTGACTTCCACCGCTTCAAATTTCACGCCAAGCCGCCGGGCGAGATCTTGCGCAAATTCGACGTTGTAACCGACGGGCTCGCGAGTCTGCGGATCGAGCGAACCGTAGGTGCCGTCGAGCACGACTCCGACGGTAAGCGTCCCGCGTGCCTTGATCCGGTCGAGGGTGGCATCGGCGTGAACGGTTTGCGAGAGGGCAAGCGCGGTCAGCGAAACGCTTAAGAAAGTGGTGAAGCGAAATTTCATTGGCCGGGACTTTCTGTTGCGGGTGCATCGATACGAAATACAGCGAGTTCGTCAGGCGCGCACTGTGCGATCAGACCGGTCTCCCAATCGAGATAGTCGCGAGCGGCCTGGAGGTTGCCATCGTGGCGATCGTGGACAAAGAAGAGATAGTCGATGCGCTCTGCATCGGCGGGAACATCCGGTGTCGATGCAAGCGCTAAGCCCGCTTCTCTCCACGTATCGACTCCACTGGCGGCAAGATAAAGCGACGTGAATCCCAACTCGCGCAGGTCCGTTGCAGCAATGCCCGCTACTGCAGGTTCGTCTGCGAAAAGCAGCAGCGTGTCGCCCGGTTCGGCCTTAAGCGCGGCGAGTGTTTTCGCAAGAAGCGGGCGAATCGACCAGTGTGCGCCAGCAGCATGTTCGCGCTTGTAGGCGGCACTCGACCGCAGATCGAGCAGCAATACATGCCCCGTTTCGGCTTCGCGCAACGCGGCTGCGTCGAGCAGCGGCAAGGACGATTGTGGCGACGCAATCTGCTTATCAACGTGCAGCGAAGTGGCATTGCGGGCATCGATTAACGCGGCCTCAAAGCCCAATTGCACGAGCCATGTAGCGATGACGGGAGCACGCACGCCGTCGTAATCAACCAGCAAAACGCGGGCACGCCGCACACCGATGGTCTGGTCGGTCGCCTGCACCAATTGCCCTCCGGGCGCGTGAATGGCGTTTGGCAGACCATCGCGTGCGAATTCTTCAGGCGTACGGACATCGATGAGAAAAGTCGCCCGGTGCGAATCAGCCAGCCATTCTTGTGCGGCGGAAGCATCGAACGTTGCAACGTGGAAGCGCGCGGCAAGCTTGAGCGCGCGCGCTTGCGCGTCAGCGACCGCGGCTTCGTTCAAAACATCAGGGTAGCGGCGCTCACTGCCATGTTCGAGCTTGAGCCCCGCAAGCGCCCAGCCTTGCGTGCCATTCTCCAATGCGATCACCGGATTCAGCACGCCCAGGTTACGCAAGGTCTGCGCGCCGATAATGCTGCGAGTACGCCCGGCGCAATGGATCACAATCGGCGTCGTTGGGTCTGCAACAAGCGTTCCGATCCGATACGCCAGCTCGCCGTTCGGCACAGGAACAGCGCCGGGGATTGTCATCTTCCGATGTTCATCGAGCGTGCGTCCGTCGAACAACGCATGGGCCTGCCCTTCTTTGATCAAAGCCGCGAGTTCTTCCGGCGACAAATGCGGCGTCCCGTGCGCGTGTTCAACGAGTTCGCCAAAGGTCTTCGATGGCAGGTTAACCCCTTTAAACAGCGTATAACCCGCTGCCAGCCAGCCGGGGGTACCGTCGCGCAGGATAGAGATATTCGTGTAACCAAGCGCCCTCAAACGACGTGCAGCGTGCACCGCGATACCTTCGCCGTCGTCAAGCAAGACGATTCGCGTGTCGGGCCTTGGCACCAGTCGCGGCGCGTCTATTTCGAGCCGGCTATACGGCAACGGGACGGCGAAGAACGGATGTCCTTCACCGAATTGCCCGGCTTCGCGGACATCGAGCAAGGCGATTTCGGCTTCATCGTTGAGCCATGCGCGGACACTCGATGCATCGATGAAAGCAGCGTCGTTTTGGATTAAGGTCATCGGGGAAGGGTCAAAATGAGTAAGGAACTGCCTTTAGGACAGCACGCTGCGAAACGCTTGAGCAAGGTCAAGGATGAGATCGTCCGCATCCTCCAGCCCAATGTGCAACCGGATCACGGCTTCCGGTCCCTGCCAATAACTCTGGGAACGCAAACGCCGCGGCGGTGCAATCAGGGCGAGGCTTTCATAACCGCCCCATGAGGCGCCAATACTGAACAGCTTCAACGCGTCGATAAACGCAGCAGCCTGGCTGGTATCGGCGTCGCGTACAGCGAACGAGACCAGCCCGTTTGCGCCGTGGAAATCTCGCGACCACAATGCATGTCCAGGATCATTCGCCAACGCTGGATGGAAGACCCGTGTGACTTGCTTCACGCGTTGCAGATACGACGCAACGGCAAACGCGCCGCGCGCGTGTTGCGCAAGGCGTACGGGCAACGTACGGATGCCGCGCAATGCGAGGTAAGCGTCGTCGGCGCTGACGCTTAAGCCCAGTGCGTCGTGAGTTTCTCTCAAGCGATGCCCGATGGCTGCATCGGCGGTCGATACAGCGCCCTGCATCAAGTCAGAGTGTCCGCCCAGATACTTGGTCACAGCCTGAATGGAGATATCCGCGCCCAGCGCCAGCGGTTGATAGAGCAAGCCCGCGCCCCACGTGTTGTCGGCGGCGAGCAAGACTCCTTCCTCGTGCGCGAAATCCGCAAGCGCCGGCAGGTCGATGATCTCGTAGAGAAACGAACTCGGCGACTCCGCATAGATGAGTCGCGTATTGGCGCGAAGCAGCTTATGCGGCAAACCCTCGGTTGCGCTGAAATAGGTGAACTCAACGCCCAGTCGCGTCAACAGCGGTTCTATCCGTTCTCGAACGGGCCCGTATACACCGTCGTGAACCAGCACGTGATCGCCCGGTGACAACAGGCCAATGAACACCAGTGAAATTGCCGACAAACCAGAGGGCGCAAGCAGCACGTCACGCGCCTCTTCCAGTTCCCCGATAGCCGCTTCCAGCGCCCGATGCGTCTGTGTGCCATGCCGGCCGTACGTGCTGACCGCCTCACCCGCGTCACGCCTTTTATGCAGCGTCGCGTGGCTCGACGTGTTCTCGAAACGCACCGTGCTTGTGCGTTCAACGGGCACATTGACTGGCGCAGCGCCATCCGTGAACGTCGGCGCACCGGCACGCATCAAGCGAGTAGCTTTACGCAGCAGCGGCGGACTCATCAGCCAACCGCCTGCGTGCCACGGTGCATGTGGGTCGTGTTATAGCGCACTACACGCCCGGTTTCGAGTTCATAACCCAGCCGGCCAGATAGCGTCTCCAGCGGCCGCCCATAGAGATGAAAATGCAGCGTGGGTGCGGCGCCCGTTACGTGGATGCTATGAATGTCTTCGGGCAGGAACGCGATCGGCGTACCTGGACGCACCACGACTTCACGCTCGATATCGAGCGTGGCACGTTCGGAGTCCGTGCCATCGTCCGTGCGCTGATACACGCGATTCAACTCTTCGCCCTCAAGCGCCGCGATGACAGCCCAAGTGTCGTGGTTATGCGGAATCGTGGTCTTGCCCGGCAGCAGCGAGTTCAGATAAAGCGCGAAACCGTCCTCGCCGGGATTCAACCGATATCGCGTCGACGTGTCGCCGCTGCCCGCTTGCGGCGGCGGAAAGTCTGCCGTAGTAAACAACTCGGCGTGGTTCGCAGCGAATGCCTGCAAGTGCGCGCTGATGTCATCGAGCGCGCCGCGGGTCACTCCCTGCTGGGCCATGATATGACGTACGTGGCCCAGCAAAACGGAAACAGCGGCCTGGCGTTCGCCAGTTTGATCGGGAGTGGTGGTTGCGGTCATTTAGGAATGAGTTCGGGATAAGTCTTGCGCGTTCAGGGAGTAGCCAAAGCGAGCGCCGCACTGTTTCGCGAGCGTTTGCGCAGCGCGCGCCGGTCGTCGCCGCGCGCCCGTTGCAGGAACAGGCGCGTGCGTTCATTCTCCGGCGCGCTGAAAATCTGCGACGGAGCGCCGTGCTCGACAATCACGCCGCCCTCCGTGAAAAACACTTCGTCGCTGACATCTTCGGCAAAGCGCATTTCATGCGTGACGAGCACGCAGGTCTGGCCATCGTCCACGAGTTCGCCAATCACCGTCAGCACTTCACCCACCGTCTCAGGATCGAGTGCAGAGGTCACTTCATCGAAGAGAATCAGGTCGGGACGCATGGCCAATGTCCGTGCAATAGCAACACGCTGCTGCTGCCCGCCAGATAGCTCGCCCGGATACGCATGGGCCTTGTCAGCTAACCTGACCTTCGCAAGCAGAGCGTGCGCGTCGTGCTCGGCTTCCGCGCGGCTTCGCCCAAGCACACTCATGGGCGCAATGGTGAGGTTGGCAAGCACGTTCAAGTGCGGAAACAGGTTGTATTGCTGGAACACGAAGCCAATGCGCTTGCGCAGCGCAATCTTCTGCGCATCGGTATGCTGCGCGCGGACATCGATTCCATCGACATGCACTTCGCCCTGCTGCGGCGCGATAAGGCCGTTGATCACACGTAGAAGCGTGGACTTACCGGAGCCGGATGGTCCGATGATAGAGACGGCTTCGCCGCGCCGCACGCGCAGATCGATACCCTTGAGCACTGGCACCGTCCCATAAGAGAGGTGGACGTCGCGCAACGAAACGAGCACGGGATCGGCGCTTCCCGCAGCGCCCGGTCGCGCTGGCGCATAGGCGAGGGGTTGAGAGTCCTGAAGCGGATCGAGCGCGAGTGCTAGCAGACTCATGCGGCCTCCACGGGCGTTGCTGCAGGAGCGCTGACCCTACGTCTCGAACGAATCAACTGTGTCATCGCGGGGTTCCTTCTTAATTCTCGAGCGCACAAAAGCATGCTGGAACGAAGATTTTAAGAACCGCGCCCTTTTTCGATAACCAAGCATTCGTCGAATCGATAGCAGCCTCCTTGCTAAGGATGCGCTCCACTCTCCGCGTAGCTCTTAAGACCCTTATCCGCTGCCCCGGTAATTTGCTTAGCAGATTCGCTTCCTTGGAGACCCGCAGGCGCTTAACTATTCTGTCTGGCTCTCCCGATCCTATGCAACGCCATGACCCTGACGAACCTGCGCCGCTTGCTTACGCCTCTCCTGCTCGCATCGGCCACGGCAGCATCCTTTGCCGCACACGCGGATGCCACCCTCGACAAAATCAACTCCCGTCACGAACTTGCGGTCGGTGTGCTGATCGGCGGCAGTCCGTTCGGTTCACTCGATCCCGCGACGCAACAACCCCGGGGTTTTAACGTGGACCTCGCGAACGAACTCGGCAAACGCCTGGGCGCGAAGGTGCAACTGGTGTCGGTGTTGCCTTCCACGCGGGTTCAGTTTCTCCAGCAGGGCAAGGTCGACATCCTGATCGCGAACATGGAGTACAACGCCCAGCGCGGCGAGATTCTGGATCACGTGGCCACGCCCTATTACCGCGTCGGCGGAACGGCAATCACCCTTAAAACAAGCGGTATTACGCGCTGGGAAGACCTGCGCGGCAAGCCGGTTTGCATCTCGCAGGGCAGCAGTTATATCCGCCCGGTAGTCGAACGCTACGGCGCGATCCCGCGAGCCTTTCCAGGCGCTTCCCAGTCGCTGCTTGCGTTGCGTGGCGGCAGTTGTGTCGCAGCCGTTCATGACGCTGCGCCACTGCTTTATCCGCTATTGCAGAGTGACCCTGAGTGGCATGACTACCGCGTGCTGCAACCTGAGATAGAACCCGCGCCGTCGGTGATCTGGGTCCGTCAGGGCGAACACGACACCGCCGCCAAACTCGATACATTCGTGCGCGATCTGCATCGTAACGGCTGGTTTATTGCGACCGAGGCGAAGAACGGCCTCAACCCGCCGTCGCCCGCGCTGGCCGAGTGGCACCGCCAATTGCCCGCGGAGAACTAGCATGGAGACGCTGCTGCACGGCTTCATTACGGCGACAGCGCGCATCGGGCTCGACTACCGCTTCCTGCTCGACGACTACGAGCGCGTGCCGTTCGTGCAGGGGCTGGGTGTCAGCATCGAGATCATCGTTTCGACCATGACCGCCAGTGCCATTGCCGGGCTCGTGCTGCTGCTCGCACTGCGCGGGCGCAACCGGCTGATCGCCGGGCTGGCGCGCTGTTTCATTGAAGTCACCCGCAATACGCCCACGCTGGTGCAGCTCTACTGCGCGTTTCTCGTGCTCAACATGCTGATTACGCAGTGGCTGCATGCGCGCGGTATCGATAACCCGTTCAAGCCGTTCTTCTGGGTCGTTCTGGTGTTGTCTCTGCACAAGGCGGCGTTTCACGCCGAAGCACTGCGTGCCGGATTTGACGCACTGCCTTCTCAAACACTGGAAGGCGCGGCTTCGCTCGGCTTTAGCCGCGCCACCCGTTTCTGGCGCATCGAGCTGCCGCTCGCGTTGCGCGCGGCGCTGCCGGCACTCGCTAACAACATGGTGGAACTGGTGAAAGCGTCGGCGGTGGCATCGGCGATTGCGGTGGGCGACGTCACCTACCAGTCCATCATGATCTGGACCCAGCGCGACAACGTGCTCGCGTTGATGCTGCTGATTCTCGCGTTCTTCGGCGTGCTCACCTGGCTCGTCACGCTCGCCGGCCGCTGGCTCGAGCGCCGTTACAGGATTCCCGGTTATGGCTACTGATTCGGCTTCCACCGTGGGCAAGCTCGCGCTCAACCTCAACCGCTTGCCGCCCGGTCTCTATGCCGTACTCGGCGTGCTGGCGACGGGCGCCGTATTGTGGTCGCTCGCGCCCGATACCGGCTCGCGCGGCGAGACGCTGGCACGCCTCGTCGAATGGGCGCCGGCGCTGGCGCACGGCTTTGCGATGAACGTGCTGATCAGTATCGGCGCAATCTTCATAGGAACGTTGATCGGCCTGCTCGCGGGTGCGCTCGCAATGTCGAAATCGTTCGTCGGGAAGCTGGCGAGAGTGTGGATTGTCGCGTTTCGCAACGCGCCGTGGCTCGTGCTGATCTACTTCACCACCTATGTGTTTCCCTTCGAGATCCATGTGTTCGGCGCCATCGTGCCGTTTCCCGACTGGCTCAAGGTCATGCTCGGGCTCGCTCTCCCGGCAAGCGCGAACATAGCGGAAGTATTTCGCGGCGCGGTGTCCTCCATCCCTTCAGCGCAATGGGAAGCGGCGGCTTCGCTTGCGTTTTCCCGTTCGCAGATCCTGCTGAAGATAGTCGTGCCGCAATGCATACGCCGCATGTTGCCGCCTTGGATGAACGTGTACGCCATCATCACCATGGGGACCGCGTTGTCATCGCTGGTCGGCATTCACGACTTGCTGGACACCGCGCAGATCGCCAGCAGCACGGTCGCGCGCAGCAGCTTTACGGTGCTGACCTACGTCGCGACACTCGTGATTTTCTTCGCCTACTGCTATCCCATTTCGCGGCTCACGCGCACGTTTGAAAAACGCCTGAGGACTGTATGAAGCACTGAGTAAAACCTTCCAACGCAACATGAAAAGCAACGCTTGAACAACGTCATTTGCAACGCACGAATGCTTCTAACCGCTTGAGCGCCGATTGCTTATAGTCGAAACCCTTCCACAAGACACTCTTGAACCGGGGCTTCCGATGAAACGCTTTTTCTCCTCTCTCCGCGCGTGCGCCGGGGTTGCACTTTTCGCCGTAGCCGCCAGCGCCGCTCATGCTCAATCGCGCGAAGTCGTGATCGGTTACCAGGACATGGTCGTACCGTGGCGCTACGCTCAAGTAAGCGGCGCAGTGGAAAAAGCGACGGGCTATAAGGTGACGTATCGCAAGCTCGGCAGCGGTGCCGACGTAATCCGCGCACTCGCGTCCGGGTCGATTCAACTGGGCGAAGCCGGGTCCAGCCCGATCGCGGCCGGCCTCTCGCAAGGCGTGGACATCTCCTTGTTCTGGATCCTCGACAACATCAACGACGCCGAAGCGCTCGTTGCCCGCGACGGCTCCGGCGTGACGAAGATAAGCGATCTCAAAGGCAAGAAGATTGGCCTGCCGTTCGTCTCCACCTCGCACTTCCATGCGCTTGTCGCACTGCAAAATGCCGGCGTCGATCCGTCGACGGTGAAGATCCTGAACCTGCGGCCGCCTGAAGTGGCTGCGGCCTGGGAACGCGGCGACATTGACGCCACTTATATCTGGGATCCGGTGCTGGCGAAGGTCAAGAAGAACGGCAAGGTGCTGATTACGTCGGGTGAAGTTGCGAAGGAAACCGGCAAGGCGACCTTCGACGGTTTCGCCGTCAGCCGCAAATTTGCCCAGGATAACGAAGCGTTCGTGACTAACCTCGTCAAGGTGCTTGCCGCGACCGACACGCAGTATCGGAACAATAAATCCGCCTGGACAGCCGGGTCGAAGGAAGTTGAAGGTGTAGCGCAGGAATCGGGAGCAACGGCTGCCGACGTGCCTGCGAGTCTCGCGCTGTATGCCTTCCCGACCCTCGCCGAGCAGGCTTCGCCGGCCTGGCTTGGCGGTGGCGCTCAGTCGGGCGCGGCGAAGTCGCTGGCGGCAACGGCAGCCTTCCTGAAGACGCAAGGCACGATCCAGAACCTGCTGCCCGACTATTCGGTTGGCGTTGACCCGCGCTTCGTGCAGCAAGCATCGCGATGAGCACGCTGGACATTCGCGGCCTCGGCGTGACCTATGAAGGCGCGACATCAGCCGCTCTGGAGGGCGTCGATCTGCAGATCGACAGCGGTGAGTTCGTGGTCGCGCTCGGTGCTTCCGGATGCGGTAAGACGACGCTGCTGAACTGTCTCGCAGGTTTCATCGATCCGACTGCCGGCGAGGCGCGGCTGAACGGCGAGCCGATCATCGGACCCGGTGCCGAACGTGGCGTCGTCTTTCAGAAATATGCATTGATGCCATGGCTCGACGTTATCGACAACGTCGCGCTCGGGCTTCGTTTTCAAGGTGTCGGGCGCACGCGGCGTCGTGAGATTGCGCGCGAGACGCTGGCGCTGGTGGGCCTGGAAAAGCACGCGAACGCGCGCGTCTACGCGCTCTCGGGCGGGATGCAGCAACGCGTGGGAATCGCACGCGCGCTTGCCAGCGATCCTCAAGTGTTACTGATGGATGAACCCATGGGCGCACTCGATGCATTGACTCGCGAGACCATGCAGGAACTCGTGCTCGATGTCTGGGGCCGCACCCGCAAGACCATTTTCTTCATCACGCATAGCGTGGAGGAAGCGTTGTTTCTTGCCACGCGGCTGGTCTTGATGACGCCGGGTCCTGGACGCATCGCGGAAAGCCACACATTACCGTTCGCGCGGCAGTTTCTTGAATCTCGCGATGCCCGCGCGGTGAAGTCGTCGCCCGAATTTATCGAGTGGCGCGAGCGGCTGGTTCGACGATTGCATGACGGATCTCACGCTACGCTGCAGGAGGTGACCTGATGAGTTCGATCGACTCGTTACCAACCGCTGCAGCCGTGTCGCGGCCTAAGCTAAAACGCAAACCGCGTCGTGGCCTTCCAGGTGAAGGTCCGACAGCTGCATTGAGCGTGTTGTCAGTTGCAGCCATTGCCGCGCTCTGGTGGGCGGCAACGTCATTTCATTGGGTAGCGCCGCTTTTCCTGCCCTCACCGCAAGCGGTGTGGAGCGCATTCATTGACGCATGGAATGGCCGTATTCAAGGCGGCTTGCCGCTGTCCGAGCATTTGCTGTGGAGCGCCATTCGCGTGTTCGGCGCGTTCGCATTGGCGAGCGTGACGGCCGTGCCTGTCGGCATCCTGATGGGCGTCAGCCGCATTGCGCGAGGCCTGCTCGATCCGCCCCTGGAGTTTTACCGGCCGCTGCCGCCGCTCGCGTATTTGCCGCTGGTCGTGATCTGGTTCGGTATCGATGAAACCGCGAAGCTGATCGTGATCTACCTCGCTTGCTTCGCTCCGATCGCGATGGCTGCACGCGCCGGTGCGCGAAGCGCAACCGCCGAGCAGGTGAACGCTGCGTATTCACTTGGCGGGAGCTTCGCGCAGGTTGTGCGGTTTGTCGTGCTGCCCGCCGCGTTGCCCGAGATCCTGACCGGCTTGCGGATTGCGATCGGATTTGGCTGGACCACGCTCGTCGCGGCCGAAATGGTGGCGGCAACGGCTGGACTTGGGCAGATGGTGTTGAACGCGTCGAGCTTTCTCAGAACCGATGTCGTGGTGATGGGGATCGTGCTGATCGGCTTGATCGCGTGGACTTTCGATCTCGGTATGCGCGCCCTGGAGCGGCGGTTGGTTCCCTGGCGCGGGAAGGCTTAGCGAGTGCCCGTCGTGGGCATGATGGTTCGGAAGAAACCCCATTGCCGTCGTTGAATAGCTAGCTAAGTACGGCGTATTTTTAAAAATCGTGATAATTTACGTTCCGTTCACTAAGAACGAGTTCTCGGGGCGGGGTGAAACTCCCCACCGGCGGTAATCGCGTACAGCTTCTGCGCGTAGCCCGCGAGCGCTTTGTGTTTTGCCTTGAATCTTCCGTCCATTTTGCGTGAAGGCGTGGCGAAACGCGAAGGTCAGCAGACCCGGTTTGATTCCGGGGCCGACGGTCATAGTCCGGATGAAAGAGAACGGGATGGCATGTGTCCGCTCGCGCGAAAGCATTTGCGTTAGAGGAGACGTGCCGTCCTTCGCCCTGTTCACACAAACAGGCTTAAATTTATGACGCTCGCAACGACCCTCGAAAGTAATCCTGCCGTTAGCTCGGCAGCCAAGTCCCGTGCACGCATCGCGTTCATTCAATCGTGCTGGCATCGCGACATTGTCGACCAATGCAAAGCGTCCTTCCTTAGCGCCATCCAGGCCCAGGGATTCAGCCGCGATGACATCGATCTCTACGAAGTCGCCGGGGCTTTCGAAATCCCCCTGCATGCGAAGCTGCTCGCTCAACGCGGCGGTTACGCGGCTATTGTTGCAGCGGGTCTTGTGGTCGATGGCGGTATCTATCGGCACGAGTTCGTGGCGCAGGCTGTCATCAACGGCTTGATGCAAGTGCAACTGGAAACGGGCACGCCGGTCTTGTCCGCTGTACTGACGCCGCATCACTTTCACTCTGGCGAAGAACACACGAAGTTCTTCCACGAGCATTTCGTCGTGAAGGGCGTTGAGGCGGCTACTGCTTGCGCCGATACCATTCGTAAGATCGCAGCGCTGGCAAACGTCCGATGATGTAGGTCGGATGCAAACTCAAAAGCGCCACGCGGGGATGTCAGCCTGCGTGGCGCTTTTTGCAATGACAGCATGCTCGGGATGCGGAAGCTGCCTGATCCAGTGCTGCCTCTAATCGGATTTGCTTGCATTCATTTCCAAAACACATGACCCCATGGAGCGTGAATCATGAAAACAGCCACTTTCCCGTCTGTACGAGTCGAACCAGAATTGCGCGAGGCAGCCGAAAGCGTCTTGCAGGAAGGTGAGTCTCTCCGGTTTTGTCAAACAAGCGATTCGCGAGAAGATCCTGCGTCGCCAGCAGCATAGTGAGTTCGTTGCTCGAGGACTCGCGTCACGGGACGACGCTAAGCGCAGCGGCGACTACATGTCGGCCGAGGAAATGCTTTCTCGCCTGAGTAAACGGCTCGCGACAGTACGGCACCAGTTGGAAGACGACTACCACTGACCGTCCACGACGCAATCGTTAGCATTTGAACGTTGCCGAACGTAAGCGCAAGATCCGGGGCGTATCGTGCGTCCCTGCGCACCATGATGATTGGGCCACCTCCCAAGGAGTCCCACTTCATGCCTTCTTCGCAAAACGAGCTTAACAAGCGCGCTCTCCGCATTATCCTGCCGTCCGCATTCCATCGATTAGCCTGGTCGAATCTGCTGGCGCAGTCCGCCGAGCAGATCAGTCTTGCCGCCGCACCGCTAGTTGCAGTTTTCCTGCTAGGCGCAAGCGCCGCGCAAACCGGCTTGCTGCAAACCGCCCAGACATTACCCTTTCTGCTCCTCTCATTACCGATGGGCGTCTATGCCGACCGTCATTCCCGACGTGGACTGATGGCAAGCGCAGAAGCCGTTCGCGTGCTGGCAATGATTACGATCCTCCTGCTGATCGGAGCCCATCTCCTCACGTTGCCGATGCTTGCTGTCTGCGGTTTTATCGGCGCAGCGGGTACGGTCGCTTACAGCGTTGCAGCGCCTTCGCTCGTTCCCTCTCTCGTCCCGCGCGATGCACTGCCGGCAGCGAATGGCCGCATCGAGTTGGCCAGAAGCGTGGCGTATTCGGCCGGTCCCGCGATAGGCGGAGTGATCGTGGGCTCCGTGGGAGCGGGGTGGGCTTATGCATTAGCGACCATGCTGTCGGCGTTCGCCGTTGTGCTGTTACGCGCACTGCCGGTCTCGGCGCATCTGCCCAGAACCGGCAGGCATTTTCTCGCCGAGGTCCGCGAGGGCGCCGCGTTCGTATTCCGCGACCCGCTGCTACGTCCCATTCTCCTGACCGCAGTTTTCTTTAACCTGGGCTATTTCGTGTTGCAGGCAGTCTACGTGGCTTACGCGGCGCACCGCCTGCATATGTCGTCATGGGTGATTGGCGTGAGCCTGGCGGCCTATGGTGCGGGCATGGTGGCCGGCGCGCTGGCAGGACCCGAAGTGTCGAGGCGAATCTGCTTTGGACGGACACTCGTTATCGGCCCTATGTGCGGCTTCCTCGCATCTCTATTGATAAGCGCAACCTTGTTTTTTCCGCAAGTATGGATGGTCTGCGTGAGTTTCTTTTTGCTCGGTGCCGGTCCGGTGCTGTGGACGATTGGTTCAACCACGTTGCGTCAGGCAATCACGCCTCACGCCATGCTCGGCAGGGTGTCAGCCATCATGAGCACCGCAACTTATGGAGCGCGTCCTGTTGGTGCGTTGCTCGGCGCGGCGCTTGCAACGCAGACCGGCGTAGGCGCATGCCTGCTGATGTCGACCGTCGCTTTTGCAATCCAGTTAGGCGTTATCGTGGTCTCGCCGGTCTCTCAACTGGCCGCGCTGCCTGAAGGCGCTTAAAGGTGCCAGAGGGGAGCCTGAGGGTGCCTGAAAGCGCCTCGTCATGATTGCGCCGACTTGAGGTCATGCGACCCAACTCGCAAGACGGCACTCCTCACGCAGCGCTTATCCGGAATGATTTTTGCTGATGCTTCGATGGACACGAAGCACAGACAACAGGAGAAAGCGATGCGAAAGGAAACTTCGCACCCAGGCCCGCAATTGCAATCGTCAACGGACGCGCTGGGCACTGTCCCTGACACATCGAGTCCCGCTTACGCGACCCGTCACCCCGTTACCCGCGCCTTCGATATCTTCGCGAGCGCCGTGACCCGCTGGACCGGCTCTCCCGTGGCGTTCGGCCTTGCGGTTATCAGCGTTGTGATCTGGGCAGTGACCGGGCCGATTTTCCACTACTCGGAGAACTGGCAACTGGTGATCAATACCGGGACGACCATCGTCACGTTCATCATGGTGTTCCTGATCCAGCAAGGCCAGAACAAAGACAGCGTGGCGCTTCACCTGAAACTCAATGAGCTGCTTGCGTCTCACCGGTCTGCGGACAATCATCTGATCGGGATTGAGGATGCGTCTGAAGAAGAGCTTCGGCGACTGGCTGGTGCTTACCTGCGGAAAGCGGCAGGAGCCGATGAGGCACCTGCCGCCAACGCACCCTCCTAAGCTTGCTTATAGCAAGGGAAAGCAAGGGGGAAAATGTCCTCCTGCGGTCATTGCATCTGCCGCAAGAGCGCAGCGATGCTCGCGGTGTCGTAGGGTTTTCGCAAGACAAAGTATCCGGACACGTTTGAAACGTGATCGTGGCCGGTTGCAAATATGACAGTCAGGTCACCGCGCAAAACCCGGGCTTGTATAGCGAGTTCTTCGCCCGACATACCGGGCAAGCCAACGTCCGTGATGAGCAAATCCACCGCCTCTTTCTGAATCAGTGCCAAAGCCGTTTGTGCGTTGGCAGCCTCGTGGACTACATGCCCCAGCCTCATGAGCAACTCGCTCGTATTGGAGCGGATCAGGTCATCGTCTTCAACGAACAAGATGCTTAGCGAGCGTCCCGAAGGCACACTTAGCGTGGCCGCTGTCGGTACGCTCGAAGGCGCCGCCACCACCTTGAGTGCGGCACGCTGGGTTTGATTTGCCAGAACATGCCGGATCTTTCTCGCAAGCGCCTCCCGCGTGTAGGGCTTGCCGAGCAGTTCAACGCCGGCATCCAGCCGGCCGCCATGGACAATCGCATTTTCCGTATAGCCGGACGTAAACAGTACCGCGATGCCGGGAATGAGTTGCCGCGCGCGGCGAGCCAATTCGGGACTTCGCAGGGGACCCGGCATGACAACGTCGGTAAACAACAGATCGATTGGCGCGCCGCTTTCGATGATCGCAAGCGCGCTGCTGGCATCGCTCGCCTTGAGCACGCGATAGCCCAGTTCGGACAACATCTCCACGACCGTCACCCGGACTTGTTCATCGTCTTCAGCCACCAGGATCGTCTCGGCGCCGCCCAGAACCGGCGTGCTTTCCAGCACCGCCCCGAGATCTTCCTTGTCGTGGGTTCGCGGCAAATACAATTTCACTGTCGTGCCGTGGCCCGGTTCGCTGTAGATCTTCACGTGTCCACCGGACTGCTTAACGAATCCGTAAACCATGGAGAGTCCCAGGCCCGAGCCCTTGCCTTCCGGCTTGGTGGAGAAGAACGGCTCATAGGCCTGGGCCAGTACTTCAGGTGTCATCCCGCAGCCGGTGTCCGTCACCGCGAGCATCACGTATTGTCCGGGGGTCACTTCGGCATGATCAAGTGCATAGCGGTCGTCGAGGAACGCGTTGCCTACTTCCAGGGTCAGCTTGCCCGCGTTGTCCATGGCATCGCGCGCGTTGATGGCGAGATTGAGGACTGCGTTTTCAACTTGGGTGGGATCGACGAATGTGTTCCACAGGCCGGCGGAAACAACGATCTCGATCTCGATAGCTTCGCCCAGACTGCGCCGCAACATGTCCTCCATGCCGGTGATAAGCCGTCCGATCCTGATCGTCTTCGGCTCGAGCGCTTGCCGGCGGCCGAAGGCCAGCAACTGGCTCGCCAGCTTCGCGCCGCGGCTCACGCCGGCAAGCGCATTTGCCACGCGCCGCTCTGCCCGCTCGCTGCCCGCCACGTCCGACGCAAGCAGTTGCAAGTTGCCTGAAATGACCTGCAGCAGGTTATTGAAATCGTGCGCGACGCCGCCGGTGAGCTTGCCGATGGTCTCCATTTTTTGCGCCTGCTGGAGCGCGAGTTCGGTTCGCCGCAGCGCGTCTGCGGCTTCACGATCCGCAGTAATGTCGCGGCCCACGGCATGGATGAAACGGTCATCGGGCACGGCCGTCCACGACAGCGTGACATACGTCCCATCCTGCCGCTGATAGCGGTTCACAAACTTGAACGTGCGGATACCCCCGCTGAGTTCGCCCAATTCGGCGAGCGTCGAGACCCGGTCATCGGGATGCACGAACTCAAGCAGCGAATGGCCGATAAGCGTCTTCTCATCCCAGCCGAGGATCTGTTGCCAGGCCGGATTCACCGCCACGATATTCGATTGGAAATCGGCGACCAGCATCAGGTCGGTAGAAAGCCGCCACATGCGGTCCCGGTCGGCAACACTTTCCGCCACCTGCTGTTCCAGGGTCTTGTTCAGGCGCTCAAGAGCGCGTGCTGCGGACTTCTGGTCTTCGATGTCGGTGTTCGTTCCGATCCATCGAATAATGCGCTGGACGTTGTCGCGAATAGGCAGCGCCCGGGCGATATGCCAGCGGTATACGCCATCGGCTCGTCGAATCCGGAACTCGCATTCGTAAGTCGTGCCCGATGCCACTGCGTCCACCCACTGTCCAATGGTGGCCGGCAGGTCATCGTGATGAATGATGTTGCCCCACGCCTGACCGTCCAGCGTGGCCTGCGCCGCACCGCTGTACTCGTAGACCCGGTCGTTGAACCAGTCGAGCTGACCGTTGGGGTCCGCCGACCAGACATGGTTCGGCATGGCCTGGGCGAAGGTGCGGAATTTCTGCTCGCTTTCATGAACCGCGCGCTCCGCCACGAGGCGATCCGTCACGTCGGTTCCCTGAATGAAGATGCCGATCACGGCGCCGGCTTCGTTGCGCACAGGCTGATAAACGAAGTCGACGTAGCGCTGCTGCGCAGGGGCGCCAGGAAGCCGGTTGAGCACGATGGACTGCGCGCTGCCCGAGACGGGCATTCCAGAGGCGTAGACCCGGTCCAGGATCTCTACAAACCCTTGCCCGCGCAGTTCGGGTAATCCCTCCTGCACCGGCTTGCCCAGGATCGTGCGGTCGCCGACCAGTTGCGTGAAGGAGGCGTTCGTCAGTTCGATGACGTGGTCGGGACCGGTCAGCATGGCCATGAACCCGGGCGCCTGTTCGAACATCCGCCGCAATCGTTCGCGCTCGCCGCTCAGCCAGCGCTCCGCGCGCACCTTCGCGGTGGTCTCCACGACGATCGCGATGACCGCGACCGGCACGCCCCGTTCGTCGCGAATGGGCGAATAGTCCAGGTTCATCCACACTTGCTCGCCGCGTCCGTGCCGGTGCAGCGTGAGTTCCTGGTCTTCGTATCGCAGCGTCCGGCCGGCTAACCCGACCTTCATCACGTTGTCGTTGAAGTCCGCGATCTCCGACCACCCTTCCCGTACCTTGGAGCCGAGAAGCTGAGGATGGCGGCCGCCCGCGAAAACGGAATAGGCGTCGTTGTAGAGCATGACGCCATCGACACCCCAGAGCGTCACGATGGGAACAGGCGACTGCAAAATCAGGGCGATGGTGCCGGTCAGCGTGGTCGACCAGCCTTCGATCGGTCCCAATGGCGAAGTGGACCAGTCTCTTGAAGCGATGATCCTGGCGACCTCGCCGCCGCCCTCCAGGAAGGCGTGGCCCAGGCCATTGGTCGGTTGTCTTTCGTTCATGTGCGGGGGTCGATAAGCAACGTCTGACCGTACGACGCTCGTCAGCGTTGCAGAGTTCTAAACGTCTATAGATAGGCGCTTATTTTACCTTCCAAAATCCCGCTGGCAGGACGTCATCAACGTTTCCAGCGCAAACTTTTCAAGCGCACCTGTCGGGGACATTTCTTGCTAGCTCTGATCTCTTGGCCCCGCTTTCCTCGCTCCTGGCCCGCGTAAGGCCGGGTTTCGCGGAGGTACCTAGCGGGTGTCCTTGTCACGAATCAGGCTGATCTCTCCGTTGCGCTCGAGTGTTGCCGCGCGGATCCCGGAAAGGTCGTTGGCGCCTAGTTGCTGCCGCGCTGTTTCGAGCAGGTCGGTGCGCGTGATGAGGGCAGCGGACATCTGCTTCTCGTCGAAGCGTCCGTCGCGATACAACTCCCGCTCGGTCCCGCCCACCAGCCGCTCCAGCATCGGTGAATGCAGGCAGCCCCATGCAAGCACCCGGTGCAGCAACACAATCACGAAGGAGGCGACCACCGTGGGGACTGCGGGCGAAGCACCAACGATCACGCGGCTCAGCGTCGCGCCAAGAAGAATGGCAACGACATAGTCGAACGGAGAGCGCTGACCGAAAGAACGTCGGCCGGAGATTCGGATACAGACCAGCGCGCCGATGAAGACCGCGACCGCGCGAGCGGCCATCTGCAGCGAGTCGAGGTCTTGGCCGGTGCCGAACACTGCGATAAAGGCGTCCATGTGCTTTCCTTTTCTTATCAATGAGCATGGCTTCACGTGGGCCGAAACGCGTTCAAGTTGCGCGCATGCTGACACGTGTCCGCCCGGCTTGACGATGACTGTTCCTCGATCCTCACGCCAGGCACCACGCCACATTCGTCCACATGGCGTGGATTCTGGACAAGCAAAGAACTTGGGGCGTGCTGCATTGCGCCACCGGAAAGCGCTTTGTGCTGGTTCTGCTTTCCTTCGCAAGAAGCGTACTGCGCGAGCGGACCAAGAATTGCTAAACGTTGAGTGCTGTGAAATTTAAGTGAACGTCGTGATGTTCAGCACCCGGAAAAATCGACCGCTTCAGCGCTTGACTGGACGCACGCCACGCCTTTACACGGGCACGATTGAAACACGTACAAAGCCATGAAAAAACCGAAACTTGTCTTATCCATGACCCAGCTGCAAAGCCGGGGATCGCCCGGAAGCATGAGCCCCGAGGACTTCGCGGTGTATGCGTCGTATCAGATCAATGCCGGCGGATTGTTCGTAGGAACACTAAAGGTTGTTAGAAAAACCGACGGCCGCATGTTGTTCCCTTTTCAGGGATCTCCGGTGCTGGGGCCGTATCCCTCGCGGGAAGCCGCGCGCGAGGCGGCAGTCACGCATGGCGAACAGATTGTCGCCAGTGATATTGCGAACCCGGAGGATTGAGAGGAAAGGGCGTCGCGGCGTTATGTGGATGTTCGGTTGAAATCGAGCATGGCTTGGCTGCGCTGAACCGTGTTGTGCCGAGCTGGTCTGATGCAGCAAAAAAAACCGCCGGCACGAAGCCGGCGGCAAGATTTATCGATACTTGTGGAACCGGTTTGCGTGGGTTTGGCGTTAGTGTCAGGCAATCGTCTGCGTGGCGACTTCATCCACGGCTTCGCGCACGATACCGACGATCTCGTCCACGTCTGCCCGCGTGGTCACGAGCGGTGGCGCGAAACCGAGAATATCGCCGTGCGGCATGGCCCGCGCAATTACTCCACGACGCAACGCAGCCGCCGACACCTTCGGTCCAACTTTCAGCGCGGCATCGAAGGGCTTGCGTCCTGCCTTGTCCGCCATGAATTCAAGCGCGGCCAGCATGCCGGTCTGACGGACTTCACCCACTAGCGGATGCTGGTCGAATGCAGCATGCAACTGCGCGCCAAGATAAGCGCCCACATCGGCCGCCTTTTGCGTCAGGTTCTCGCGCTCGAGGATATTCAGGTTGGCGATAGCAGCAGCCGCGCAAATGGGGTGGCCCGAATAGGTCCAGCCGTGTCCCATGGGACCATGTTCCTGAGAGCCCTTCTCGATCACGTCCCACACCCGCTCGCCCACGATCACGCCCGACAGCGGCGCATAGGCGCTCGTTAGACCCTTCGCGACGGTGATCAGGTCGGGTTGCATGCCGTAGTGCTGCGCGCCCATTTTCGAGCCGAGGCGGCCGAAGCCGCATACCACTTCGTCGGAGATCAGCAGGATGTCGTGCTTCTTCAGGACCTGCTGGATCGCGGCCCAATAGCCCTCCGGCGGAGCAATGATGCCGCCCGTTCCCATTACCGGTTCGCCGATGAAAGCCGCGATGGTGTCGGCGCCTTCGCGCGCGATCAGCTTCTCGAGTTCTTCCACGCAATAGGCGACAAACTGCGTTTCGTTCATGCCGTCCGGCGCCTTCCGGTACCAGTGCGGACAGACCGTATGCTTCACGCGATCGATCGGTAAATCGAAATGCTGATGAAAGCTCGGCAGGCCGGTCAGGCTACCCGTCACGATGCCCGAACCGTGATAACCGCGATCGCGGGAAATGATCTTCTTCTTGTTCGGACGGCCCAGCACATTGTTGTAATACCAGACGATCTTGATCTGCGTTTCGTTCGCGTCCGAACCGGACATGCCGTAATAAACCTTCTTCATCCCTGCTGGCGACCAGTCGATAATCCGCGACGACAGCTCAATGATGGTGTCGGTGGAATGGCCCACGTACGTGTGGTAATACGCCAGCTTCTTGGCTTGCTCGTAGATCGCATCGGCCACTTCGGTGCGGCCATAGCCAATGTTCACGCAGTACAGGCCTGCGAAGGCGTCTATATAGCTTTTGCCCTCGTGATCCTCGATGCGAATACCCTTTGCTCCACGAATGATCTTGCCCGGAAGAGCGCCGCTCGCGTGATCGTGCGCGTGGGTCGACGGGTGCATGAAGTGTGCGCGGTCTTCGCTGAACTGTTGCTCGAGTTGTGGTGTCATGAGTTGCTCCTTGGATTGCTGTGATTCGGGTTGTTCGTGTGGTTCGTGTAACTTGCGCGATGCCGTTAAGCCGTGACGCTCAGCGGCAGGCCGAGGTTGCCGAGGCAAAAATATTTGGTTTCGACGAACGGTTCGAAACCTTCCGATCCCCCTTCACGGCCGAGGCCCGACGCCTTCATGCCGCCGAACGGGATGGCGGCACCCGTGAACTTGACGCCGTTGACCGAGATCATCGCGAAGTCGAGCCGGCGTACCAGTTGGAAGATCGTGTCCATGCGCGTGGCACAGACGTAGGCAGCCAGCCCGTGCTCCGTATCGTTGGCTTTGGACACCACTTCATCCAGCGTGTTGAACGGCGATATTGCCGATGTCGGTGCGAAGTTTTCTTCATCGTAGATACGCATGCCGGGTGCTGCGTCCGCCACCACGGTCGGCTCGAAGAACCATCCGCCAAGCGCATGTGCTTGCCCGCCTGCGGTAATGCGCGCGCCCTTCGCCTGGGCGTCGGCGACGCGGGCGGCGGTGGTATCGAAGGCAGCCTGATGCATAAGGGGCCCCACCTCCACGCCTGCCTCGAAGGCTGGTCCAACTTTCAGCGCGCGCACTGCTTCGCTGTATTGCTGGACAAACTGTTCATACAAAGGCGCGGCCACGAAGATGCGATTTGCGGCGCAGCAATCCTGTCCTGACGTCTGGAACTTCGCGCCAATTGCTACCTTGACGGTTTGATCGAGATCAGCGTCTTCCGTCACGATGAACGGTGCGTTGCCGCCCAGTTCCAGCGCCAATTTCTTGATGTCAGACTCGGCAGCCGCGCGCGCGACGAGGCCGCCTACCCGAGTAGACCCTGTGAAGCTGACTGCCCGCACGCGCACGTCGCGTACCAGTGTTTCCATGGCCATTTGCGGTTCGCCCAGCACCACGTTGAACACGCCTGCGGGAAAACCTGCCTCTTCCGCGAGTTGCGCCAGCGCGAGTGCTGAGAAAGGTGTTTCGTGCGCGGGCTTGACGATGGCCGTACACCCTGCGGCAAGTGCGGCAGCCGCTTTACGCGTGATCATTGCGACCGGAAAATTCCACGGCGTGATCAGCGCGGCGACGCCGACGGGCTCCAAGACGGTGCCTAGGTGAGCGCCATTGATGTGCGTTGGAATGGTGCGGCCGCAGAGGCGTTTTGCGTCGTTGGCGTACCACTCGATGAAGCTTGCTGCGTAGGCAATCTCGCCCTTTGATTCGGCTAGAGGTTTGCCTTGTTCCAGCGACAGGATGCCGGCGAGGTCGTGTTGATGGCGCAGGATCAGTTCGTGCCAGCGGAGCAGGATTGCGCTGCGGCGATCTTGCGGGACCCATCGCCAGGACTCGAATGCGCGGTGCGCGGCGCCGATTGCAGCTTCAATTTGCGCGCGGTCTAGCAAGGGCACGTGACCGATTACTTCTTGGTCGGCGGGATTTTGCACGGCGATGGATGCGGCGCTGTCGCTATGAATCCATCGGCCATCTACATAGCAAAGTGATTTAAAGAGGACGGGATGACCCAGCAACATGAGTGTCTCCTGATTGCGCTGTATGACGTCCATTTTCGCCCTCGTGGCCATGCGATTTTTTCGATCTAAACCGTTATGCGTGGTGTTTTTTCTGTGTTGCGGGTTGTTTCCGCGAGATATTTTGGTGAACCGGGGATTGATGTTGAGTGGGTTTCTGCTCAACGACCCTACCAACGAATGAAGTGCTAGCCCGAGAGCGTACGGGGCGAAGCGTTTTACTGTCAGGATTCGCGAGAAGGAGGGCTTCACACATCCTAAGCTCTGGCGAGCACCGTGCTTTTGGGGCACCAATGAATCAAAACTGCACGCTGTGGACACTTAGGGTAGAGCTGTTGAAAGCGTTTTCTTTGCTTCGTTTCTTTTTCGCTTTGGAAAAAGAAATGACGCGCCGCCACGCGCAGTGGCTAATAGTGATAAAGAAAACAGCCAACATAAAACCCGCGAAGACCTGGAAAGCAGCAACCCGGCAATGACGCAAAACCGCTACCTTCAAAACCGCCCGCGTCAACCAGCCGCAAGCGAAAACAACCTTGTAAATCTTCTACTCCCAATCGGGAATACCATCCGCCATCCCCTTAACGACCTTAGTAACGATATAAGTGAAATACCGCTCAATCCCGACGTCATCCATCAGCAGAGAATCGATAAACCGCTGGTAGTGATCGATATCCCGCGATACGACATGCATCACATAGTCCACGCCGCCGCCAGTTGCATAGCACTGAACAACCTCGGGCGCTGCCACCACACGCTCCTCGAAGCGCCGCATGTCATGCGCAGTGTGCTTCGCTAAAGTCACCTCCACCACAATCCGGCTAGCGCTAATAACGCCTACCCAATCGAGCTCCGCCCGATAACCTTTAATGACGCCGCTCTCCTCCAACTTCCGCACCCGTTCCCAAGCAGGCGAAATCGACAAATTCACCTCCTCGGCGAGCCGCGATTTCGTAATACGCCCATCGCGGGCCAAGATGCGCAAGATGGCGATGTCGTAGCGGTCGAGTTTGATCACGATCAGATGACCACGGGAATATGGCCTTCGATCACATCGGCGACGACTGCGACCGTATCGCCGATCTGCACTAGCCCTGGGAAATGCCGCGCCGCCAGCAAGCCGCTGCGCCGCGCCACATATTCAACCGCCGGCGTGCCGGTCCGCGTGGCGTCGTAGACGCGGGCCAGCACGTCGCCCGCCTCAACAAAGTCGCCTAAATGACGGCACATTTCGAGCAAGCCGCTGTGTTCGCTGGTGGTGTAGCAAGTGCCATCCGGCATGTCCAGCAGCGTCGTCGAGCGGTTGTTGCCGCGCTGGTCGTCGCGTGGCGAGATCCCTTCCCGGTCGATCACACCCGCATGTGCGAGAAAACCATACACACCGCGCTCGGCAATCGCCACACTTGCAGCCGTTGCAGTTCCCCCGCCGCCCAACTCAGTGGAAATGAACACCTTCCCTGCTTCTTCAACCGCGGTGTCGAACAGCCCAACGCTATCGAGTTCGAGCATGCGCATGGAGTAAGGCGCGCCGAACGCACGCATTGCGGCTTCGCAGCGCGCCTGTTGCTGGGCATCGGACAGGACATGAATGGCGGCAAACGGCAGGAAATCCAGCGTGCGGCCACCCGCGTGGATATCGAGTACATAGTCGGAGATGGGCAGCAAATGCCGCTGGAAATAATCCGCTATTTTTTCGGTGACCGTGCCATCCGCCTTGCCGGGAAAACTCCGGTTGAGGTTGCCGGAATCCACCGACGACGTGCGCGTGCCTGCCTTGAATGCCGGATAGTTCATGAAGGGCACGACAATCACGCGCCCGGTGACATCGCTTGCCTTGAGCGTTGAAGCAAGCTTGGACAGCGCGATGGGTCCTTCGTATTCGTCGCCATGATTGCCACCCGTCAGGAGCACGGTCGGACCTTCGCCGCGCTGAATCACGGTGATGGGAATCATGATGGCGCCCCACGCTGAATCATCGCGGGAATACGGCAGCTTGAGGAACCCGTGCTGCTCGCCCTCGGCTGCCAGATCCACCGTCGGCGTAATGGGTGACGCACGCATTGCTACTCCTTCACGAACAATTGACGAGGCGTGTTGCAGAACGTCTCAACACCGGTGCCGGTAATCAGGATGCTTTCCGTGATTTCCAGGCCCCAGTCGTCGAGCCACAGCCCCGGCATGAAGTGAAACGTCATGCCGGGCTCGAGGACCGTCTTGTCCCCCGGGCGCAGGCTCATCGTGCGCTCGCCCCAGTCGGGCGGATAGCTCGCACCGATCGGATACCCGCAGCGGCTGTCCTTCTCTATCCCGGATTTGCGCAGCACCGCAAAGAACGCGTTGGCAACGTCTTCGCAAAGGTTGCCGGGCTTCGCTGCTGCAAGTCCCGCTTCTATACCTTCAACGATGGCCTTTTCCGCATCGATAAAATGCTGCGGCGGGCGCCCGAGATACACCGTGCGCGATTGCGGACAGTGATACCGCCTGAAGCAGCCGGCAATTTCAAAGAACGTTCCCGCGCCCGTGGCGAACTTGGAGTCGTCCCACGTCAGATGCGGCGCGGCTGCGTCGGAGCCAGTCGGCAGCAACGGTACGATCGCGGGGTAATCGCCGCCATATCCCTCCACGCCCGTGATGCCTGCCGAATAGATCTCCGCAACAAGATCGCTCTTGCGCATGCCGGGTTCAATCCGCTCGAGAATCCGTGCGTGCATCTTCTCGACAATCCGCGCCGCAACGCGCATGTACTCGATCTCGCGTGGCGACTTGACAGCACGCTGCCAGTTGACGAGCGCTGTGGCGTCTACCCAGTTTGCTTGCGGCAAATGATGCGTCAACGACGCGTACGCTGCCGCGCTGAAATAGTAGTTGTCTTTCTCAACACCTATCCGGCATTTATCCCAGCCTCGTGCGGCAATCACTTCACGCGACAGGTAATCCATAGGATGCCGAACGGGTGACTGAACATAGTGGTCGGGGTAACCCACTATCTGGTCGTGCTGCATGAAGACCGTGCGCTTGGCGCCGTTTGCGTCCTGTCCGCGACCAAACCATACCGGCCCCCCTTCCATTGGCAGGAGCACGCACTGGTGCACATAGAACGACCACCCGTCGTAGCCGGTGAGCCAGTTCATGTTGGTTGGATCGGAGACAATCAGCAAATCGATCTCCGCTTTTTGCATCGCTCGCCGCGTCTTCGCAATACGTGCGTCGAATTCGCTTTGTTCGAAATGCAGGCGTGCGGCGGGTGCCGCTGCATGTACCGCTTGCTCTTGTGTTTGCGCTTGTTGCGTCATGAATGACATCGTCTCCTGTCAGAGCGTCACGTCGTTGTGAAAAAGGGTTCCCGTGTTCTGCGCACGTGCCCGTTGCAGCGCCAAGGCGGCGATCGCCGTGTCCTGTGCACCTGTTCCAGTGAGGTCGCAAATGGTGATGTCGTCGTCATGTGTGCGCCCTTGGCAAATGCCCGCAATCACATGTCCCAACTCGGCAAAACTGGCGTTCTCTGCCACCAAGCCGGCCTCTATAGCGTGATGAAGCTCGCCGAGAATGCGCGTTTGCTGAAGACGGTCGCAGATGTATCGCCCGGCCGCGAGAACCGCTGGCGCGAGTTCATTCTTGTGTTCGGCATCGGATCCCATTGCGGTGATATGCAAGCCCGGACGCAGGTCTTCAGCATGTATGAGAGGGCTGCGGCTGGGTGTAGTCGTGATGGCGATATCGGCGAGTGCAAGCGCCTCATGCACGCTTGTGGCGACCTCGCAGCGAATGCCCTTCGTGCTCTTCGCAAAGCTCTGCGCGCGCTCCATGTCGCGTGCCCAGACAGTGACATGATCGATCTCGCGTACCAGTCGTAACGCCTCCAGCTGAAGGCGCGCTTGTTCGCCTGCCCCGATCACAGCAACACGCTTCGCATCCTTGCGTGCGAGCCAGCGCGCGGCGACCGCGCCTGCGGCCGCGGTGCGCACCGTGGTGAGGTAACCGTTGTCGAGCAGTACAGCCTCCGTCAATCCGGTGCGTGCCGAAAGCACCAGCATGAGGCCATTGAGACTCGGCAGACCGAGCGCGGGATTGTTGAAGAATCCGGGACTGACCTTGATGGCGAAACTATCGAAACGCGGTAGCCACGCTGTCTTCACATCGACTTCGCCGGCATGCTCCGGAAGGTCGAGACGAAGGATCGGCGGCATGGCCACGGCTTCCGTCGCGAGTGAAAGGAACGCAGATTCAATCTGTTCGATCGCGGCGAGGTCGAGTGGCACCAGTGCACGCAATTGCGCTTCGCCGAGCAAGGTGATGGCGGACATGTCAAGCCTCCTGGATCAAGCGTCGATGCAGCCCGATATCGATATTCGCGCCGCTCACCACCAGCACGACTGGACCGTTCTTGAGCACCACACGGTCGATACGTCCATCAAGCAGCGCGGCAATGCCTACCGCCGCCGCCCCTTCGATCACAAGCCGTTCTTCTTGATACGCATGCACGATGCCCCGCCCAATGGACACTTCGTCCAGCAGCACGACGCTATCGGCAAGCTCTTGTGTGAGTGCAAAGGTATGTTCGTTATCCAGACCGATACCGCCGCCCAGCGAATCTGCGAGCGTCTCGACTTCGTCGACGAGCACCGGTCTTCCCGCCGCGAGACTCGCGTGCATGGCGGCGCCGCGTTCCATGGACACGCCGATCATCGCGACGTTGGCGTTGACGCGCTTGGCCGCAAACGCGACACCGCTAAACAAGCCGCCGCCTGATAACGGCACGACAATGCTCGCGGTATCGGGCAAGGCCTCCATGATCTCCAAGCCGATCGTGGCTTGCCCCGCAATCACATTGAGGTTGTCAAAAGGCGGAACGAATACGAAGCCTTCTTCGCCGGCAAGACGCAACGCCTCCGCCTGTGCTTCGTCCTGGCTCTTGCCCGCAACCACGACACGCGCGCCAAGTGCGGTGACGGCATCGACCTTGTTCTTGGGCACCAAGGCGGACATGCATACGGCCGCCTCCATGCCGAGCGCACGCGCGGCATATGCAATGGCTCGTCCATGATTTCCCGTCGATGCAGTGACCACTTTCCTGATGCCGCGCTCAGCGAGTTCGGCCAGTGCGTTAGTCGCTCCGCGCAGCTTGAAGCTGCCGGTCGGCTGCGTGGTTTCCAGCTTCAGATAGACGTCTGTGCCTGCAATCCGCGACAGCGATGCCGACGCGAGCAGCGGCGTGTGGGTCACACGTCCATCGATACGGCGACGCGCGCGATAGACATCGGCAAGCGAGAGAACAGGCATGAACGGGATCGCAAGATGAAGTAGATGCGATCGAGTCTAATGTCCTAAAAAGCGCTTTTTAATGTCCTAGTTCAATCGATGCAACGAGTGCCCGACGTTGATGCCCGGTTAATTGAAGTCGTGCACGTGCGGGTACTGCTCGAACACTTCGGCAATGGTTTCGAGCGCGGTTTTAAAGGTCGTGTCCGCCACTTCGGCGCCCACGCACAGGCGCACCGCGTTCGGCCTCTCGGCGCCACGCACGAGGAACGGATCGGGCGATGTCACCGCAATCTCGCGGTTGCGCAACTCGCGCGTGACGCGGTCCGCTTGCCAGTAATCCGGCACCTTCAACCACGCTGACAACGCTTGCGGATGACTCCCCAGCAGATAGCGGCCGAGCACCTCGCGCACCATGGCCTGCCTGGTCCCCAGACGCTCGCGTTGCACCTGAACCAGGTGTTGGGCGGTCCCGTCCAAGATCCAGCGCGTGGCGACTTCGGCCATGGGCGACGTCGCCATCCAGCTGCTCACGCGCAGCACGCTTTCAGCGCGCAGCGCAAGGCGTCGCGGCATGGTGAGATAACCTATTCGCAAGCCGGTCAGCACCGACTTCGTCATGCTCGTGCAGTAAAACGACAGCTCGGGAATCAGGCTGGCGATAGGCGTCTGCGTCTTCGCGGGCAGTGCGCCATATACGTCGTCCTCAATCACGTACACGCCATAACGCTCGGCAATGCGTGCGATTGCGCGACGCCGCGAATCCGGCATCAAGGCAACCGTGGGGTTGTTCAGCGTCGGGGTGCAGACGAGCGCGCTGACGCGCTCGCTGTCGCACATCTCTTCGAAATGCTCGGGACGTATGCCGTATTCATCTATCTCAAGGCCCTTGAGCGTAAAGCCCAGCACGTTCGCGGAGCCGATCACCCCGTGGTCGGTCAGGCTCTCGCACAGTACGGTGTCGCCGGGGCCGACGAACGATGCCAGCGCGAGGAAGATGCCATGGGCGGCGCCGTTGGTGACCAGCAGCGTCTCCGGATTCGCCGGCATGCCAAGCGTGGCGAGCCACGCGGCGCCTGCCTGCCGGTGATGCTCAAAACCCGCGATCGGCCGGAACGCGCGTATCCAGGGTTGATCCTCGACGGTGGCAAGCGTCGCGCACACTTTGCGCCACATGGCGTCGTGCTCCGGGGTATGGACGATTCGCGCGATAGAAAAGTCGATGACCTCACGCTCGGCGGTGTCGAGCATGTATTTCGACATGGTCTCGGTGACGCGGGCGGCAACAAAACTGCCTCGGCCCACCTCGCACCGAATCAGTCCTTGCCGCTCCAGTTCCTTATACGCGTTCGTCACGGTCTGCACGCTGATCTCCAGATCCGCCGCCACCTCGCGTTGCGGCGGCAGGCGTGCGCCTGACGCCAAAGCCGCGCTTTCGATGTCCGTCGCAATCGCTTTCACCAGACGTTTGTATTTCGACTCGACGCCATGCACCGTCCGCACCGCGTCACGCCAGCGCTCGTTCACGTTCGCCTCCACTTCATTTAGCAGCTCCCATAGTGGCGCAGAAGCAGCCGTAAAAATTATTGTCCTAGAGCAATTAGAACAAAAATATGGCTTTGTATGCTGCGTTCATGGCGATGTAGCGCAACCTCGAAACTGGAATAAAACCAAGGGTTTGCGAGCATTTTTCGCCAGCAGCGCCGCGCGGGCGGCGCAATCAACCACGCTACGGAAACGGAAACCGATCGACATGAAACTCAAACGAGTGTCTGGAATGCTGGGGGCGCTGTCCATGGTTGCGGCGGCGGGGTTGGTGGCCCATGCGGCCGCAGCGAACGCTGAAACGACCTTGCAGCGCATTCAACGCACTGGCGAAGTGCGCATTGGTTACGCGAATGAAACCCCCTTTGCCTATACCACGCCGGACGGCACCGTGACCGGCGAGTCGCCCGAGATTGCGAAGAAGGTGTTTGCCAAGCTGGGCGTCAAGAAAGTCGATGCAGTGCTCACCGAGTGGGGTTCGCTTATTCCCGGCCTGCGCGCAGGGCGCTTCGATGTGATTGCAGCCGGCATGTACATCACGCCTGAGCGCTGCAAGCAGGTCGCCTTTGCCAACCCTCAATACCAGATCCAGGACACCCTGCTGACGCTTAAGGGCAATCCGAAGAGCCTGAAAAGTTACGCGGACGTGGGTAAAAATCCTGATTCGAAACTGGCTGTGATGGCGGGATCGGTTGAGCTCGGCTATGCGCGCGACTCCGGCGTCAAGGACGGGCAATTGCTGCAGGTACCCGATACCACCGCACAGTTGCAGGCCGTGCGAGCAGGCCGTGCCGATGCTGCCGCCGGCACCGCGCTGACGATGAAGGGACTTGCCTCCAAGGCGGGTCCAACGGTCGAAGCCATTCCGAAGTTCACCGACGATCCCAAGCACACGGGTTATGGCGCCCTTGCCTTCCGCCCTGACGATACCGATCTGCGTGACGCCGTCAACCAGCAACTTAAGGTTTGGCTCGGCACGCCGGATCATCTGAAGACGGTCGCCCCGTTCGGCTTCGATAAAAGCAACCTGACGGACAAGACGGCCGCGGCACTCTGCGCCGGGTGACCGTCTTTGTTTGACGAGCCGGCGCCTGCCGGCTTGCATCGCCTCAAGTCTTAAACGAGGGACGCCATGGGCGACTTGCATGAACTCTTGCCGCTGCTGATGAAGGGCACGCTCGTCACGGTCGAGATCGCGGTATCCGGTATCGTGCTGGCCATCGTGATGGCCAGCACGGCGGCCGTTCTGCGCTCATCGACATGGCGCGTGTTGCGCTGGACCGCCAACGTATACGTTGAAGTATTTCGCGGAACGTCGTTACTGGTACAGCTATTCTGGTTTTTCTTCGTGCTGCCCTTGCCGCCGTTCAACCTGGAACTGACTCCGTTCACCGTCGCCATTGTCGGACTGGGATTGCACTACGGCGCCTACGGCTCCGAGATCCTGCGCGGGGCATTGCGTTCAGTGCCGGGTGGGCAATACGAAGCGGCGCTTGCGTTGAACATGCCCGCGTCGACCAGGATGCGCCGCATTGTCTTGCCCCAAGCCATGATCAACGCACTGCCGCCGGCCACGAACCTGATGATCGAATTATTGAAAGGGACCTCGCTGGTTTCGCTGATCACGCTTTCCGACCTCACCTTCCGCGCGCGTCAGCTCGACGAGGCGACCTTCAAGACGGCTGAGATTTTTGCGTTGACGCTAGTGATCTATTTCGTCATGGCGCAGATCGTGGTCGCCATCATGCGTCATTTCGAACGCCGCGTCAGTCATGGCATTAGTGTTAAATCCATGCAGAGGATGGCGAAATGAATTCCTTTTTCGACGTCAAATACGCGGTGCATATTCTGCCCGACCTGCTGCGCGCGTCCATGTACACCATCGGCATTACGCTGGTGGGCTTCGCGATCGCCCTCGTACTTGGATTGATGTTCGCCATCTTGCGACGCAGCTCCATTGCGCCGGTCGCACGGGTGACGGGATTTTTTGTCGAGTTCATTCGCAGCACACCCTTGCTGATCCAGGTCTATGTGTTGTTCTATGTGGCGCCGCTCTACGGTCTCACCATGTCGGCGCTGACTGCGGGCACCATCGGCATTGCGGTCCACTACGCGTGTTACGTGTCCGAGGTTTATCGCGCGGGATTGAACGGCGTGGCACGCGGGCAATGGGAAGCGGCCTGTGCATTGTCGTTGTCGCCGTGGCGCACGTATAGCGGCGTCATTCTTCCCCAAGCAATCCGCCCAGTCATTCCGGCGCTTGGGAATTATCTCGTCGCCATGTTCAAGGACACGCCTGTGCTGTCGGCCATCACGGTGGTCGAACTGATGCAACAAGCGAAGAATATTGGCTCGGAAACGTTTCGCTATCTCGAACCGATCACCATGACCGGCCTGTTCTTTTTATTGATCAGCGTGACGTTCGCCTCGGGCGTGCGACACCTTGAACGTCGCGTGAGATTGCCATGATGCAGGTTCTATTCGAACGACCGGCAGGGGCATGCTGATGGAACTCCAGGAGAAGCAGATGAAACGGGATCTCGACCCCGCACTCGGCACAGACGCCGTCACGCCCAACGTCCAGCCGATGGTGCGCTTTGCCGGCGTCACGAAACGATACGGCTCGCTCACCGTGCTTGATGCACTCGATCTGGAGGTCGGGCGCAATGAGAAGGTCGCGATCATCGGACCGAGCGGGTCGGGCAAATCCACCTTGCTGCGCGTGCTGATGACGCTCGATCCGCTAACCGATGGCCTGATCGAAGTGGAAGGCGAACCGCTCACGCACATGCGCCGTAATGGCGCGCTAGTGCCAGCCTCCGAGCGGCATGTCCGCGAAGTGCGCCGCAAGATTGGCATGGTGTTCCAGAGCTTTAACCTGTTCCCGCATATGACGGCGCTGCAAAATACGATTGAGGCGCCGCTAAGGGTGCTTGGCATGTCGAAGCGCGATGCAAACGAACGAGGCCGCGAGTTGTTGTCCATGGTCGGGCTCGACGATAAGTGCGATCACTATCCGTCGCAGCTATCGGGCGGGCAGCAGCAGCGCGTGGCCATTGCTCGGGCGTTGGCAATGAGGCCGAAGGTGATGCTATTCGACGAAGTGACCTCGGCGCTCGATCCCGAGTTATGCGGCGAAGTGCTGAACGTGATTCGGAAGCTGGGGCACGAGCACGATCTTACGATGCTGATGGTGACCCACCAGATGGGATTCGCAAAGGAATTCGCGGACCGCGTGTGTTTCTTCTCGCAAGGAAAGATTATTGAGCAGGCGCCACCGCAGCAGTTTTTTGGAGCGCCGCAACATGAGCGCACGCAACAGTTCCTGCGTGCTGTGCGGGAAGCGACCTGACATGCTCCGGCCATCGTGACCGATGGGCCCGGGCATTCCGAAGTTCACGCCGTGGCGGGAAAGAACCCGAGGTAATCGAATGCGGGTGCATCGGCTTTGACGTAATGAACACCCGTTGCTCCTATGGACACAAGCGTATCCACGGTTTCACGACGGTTCGATACAACTCTCCACTGCGGAAAATCCTCATCTGCAGCGCAGCTTTCGCGAGCACGTTTCAACGCGGCTATGGCGAGGTCGACAGGCGGCGAATAGACCACCAGCCCTTCGTTACCCAGCGCTGCCGCGTCAATGTCCAGATCGGCGCATGCGCGTGCTTTGGCCGGGGCGTCGCTGACATCGGCGGCACGCGACTTGGCAATCAACGCGAACGTCTCGGGATCGACCACGCGTTGTGCACGCATCAGTAGCGGCTTGTCCGAGGTCCACGCTTCCGGCGGACATTCTTTCTGCTCGGGTTTCAACTCGATGAACGGATTGATCTCCGCCGGATAAATCCGGCAGACAGTCGGGCGTTCCTCATACACGCCGCAACTCAAGTTCGATTGCAGGTGCGGACACGCACCCTCGAACGATGCTGCCAGCACCACCACTATCCGCACGGGCAACTCGCCGCTAGCCGCGGCGAACGACCGGCGGCGTTTATGCTGCGCTTGCAGGTTGTCGGCGGGCGGCTCATCTGGCCATGGCACAGCTTCGCAAAGAAACTGGACCTCGCCGCCGCGCTCAAGCCATAAGATCGCTTCGTCAATGCTCAAAGGCAGCTTGAGGTCATGGCAGCATTTGCCGCACATGGTGCATTCAAAATTGATATCCATCTAGTGACGCTTCTCCTCGAAAGGCATCTGTAATTAGCGGGGCGCTGGCGCAGTGCTGGATGATAAAGCGGGACCTGTATGCCTATTCGGCGATTTCAGGGAACGGGTTACATGTCCACGGGTTTTTTGCGCTGATTTTCGACGCTTGCTTTCTGTGCTTACTTTCAGCAACCATTCAACGAGTGATCGTTCGCGCGCCTTTGTCCATTAATGCTGGCCTCTTACGTGAAGCGAGACTCTATCCGGGCAGATTCTATTCTCTTTGGCGACGCAAGAAATACAAAGGCGGCCGAGTGGAGATTCCCGGGCGCCCTGCTGTGATATCGGACTCTAAGCTTAAGCGCTCGCATCAGCGAAGGCATAGCCTGGTCCTAGCATCGGTTAGCGCTGTGCGATGCTCGACTCCGGCACACCTGCTGCTGCAGAATCGCCCCGCCCACCCGAACAAATCGACTTCATAAGACGCCGCGGCCTGTGCGCGCCATAACATCTGCGACGGAATATTGATCCCATCAGGTCGAAGCTGCGACGCCGGGCAATCCGCTCGTCCGTCGCCTGGACATTTTTTGCTCCGATTAAATCGCTAGGAATTTTTAATGAATCGCTGTGATCGTTTAGCGTCTGAGTGCCTTCGAATGTAGCCGTTTCTGGAAGAACATCACGACATCGGCTAGCGCCGCCGGATGTGTTCGCAGCTCATGGTGCGAAGCGTTGCAATGGCGCGTGACTTCGGTAGGCACGCCGGCAGCAATCAATTCGCTCGCGTATTTTTCTGCTTCAACGTGCAGCAGATCGTGCTGCGCACTGGCGATCAATGCCGGCGGCAAACCGGCCAACCGGCGTGACTCAATCGGGGCCGCGTACGGATGGAGCCATTGCGATGCATTGGGCAAATACGCTCGATAACATTGCGCGCACTCGCGCGCGCCAAGATCCGGAGCGACAATCTCGTCCGCCTTGGCCATGCGCGTCATGCTGGGATCGAGTAAAGGCGCAAGCAGCGCCTGCGCGGAAAAAGCGAACTGGCCGCGATCCCGTGCGACCGCGGCAAGACAGGTCGCGAGATTGCCGCCGGCATCGTGACCGGCCACGCCCATGCGCCTCGCATCCGCGCCTTGCGCGCGGGCATTGGCTACCGCCCATTGGGTCGCGCGGTAGCCATCTTCGAGCGCGGCGGGAAATGGAAATTGGGGAGACAGCGAGTAACCCACCGACACCACCCACGCCTGCGTGCGACGGGCGATTGTCGCTGCCGCAATCTCTGCGTCGTCGGGCGAGCCACGTACAAAACCACCGCCGTGGAAATAAATGACGATCGGTAAAAGCGCGCCTTTAGATGCCGGCAAATAGCTTCGTACCTTGATGAGTTGCACGTGTCCCGTGATCGATACATCTTCGATGCCAAGCGTCCGATCGCTCGTCGATTGCATGTTCCATGTGACGGGTTATGCGTCATTCCGCCAAAGTTACGATGCATCCCATTGTGGGCTTCAGCGCAATTCTGATAAATGGTTATAATCCAGAAGACAATTCGCTCGCTTTGAACAATCGCGATAGAACGCAGCGAGGTACCCATTTCTGCTTGAACAACGGGCTGCCGCGTGCGCGGCTAAGCATTGAAAGTGAGGCACCATGGACCGGCTACAGGCAATGCAGGTCTTCACGAAAATCGTGGAGATGCACAGTTTTTCCCGCGCCGCGGATGCGCTGAACCTGCCGCACGCGCCCACCACCACGATCATCAAGAACCTGGAGGCACACCTGCGTGTGCGCCTCCTGCAGCGCACGACAAGACGGTTGAACCTGACTCCGGAAGGAGCGCAATATTACGAACGCTGTCTGCGCATCCTGGCTGCAATCGATGAAACTGAGGACTCCCTCTCAAATACCGGAAAGGGTCCGCGAGGCAAGCTTCGCATCGATATGCCGGGGTCTATCGGCAGGTTGATCGTGATGCCAAGGCTGATCGAATTTCGCGAGCGCTACCCTGACATTGACCTGATGGTCGGCTTCGGAGACAAGCCCGTGGACCTCGTGCAGGACGGCGTGGAATCGCCACCTGGCACCCAAGGTGCGCATGTTTGTTGACTGGATTGCGCTGGTCTTCAAAAAATGTCCGTTGATGTCCGATAACAAGGACATTCAAGGCCGCTGCCTGATCGCCGGAGCCGACTACGAGGCAGCTTTATACGGCACCGGCACAGCTCGCGCGCCTGCGACCCCCGCGCCCCCTGCACAAGCCTACGCGTGATTCCCTTTAGCCCGCGTGCACCGCAGTCATCATCGTCGAGTGATCAGGCGCGTCGCTCCAACACGCGAGATTGTTCGCGTATCAACAATTAACTATTCGTTCCAAACATATTTATCTAATGCCGATGTTTGATTAAGTTGGTATCCGTTTTCATCCGTGGGGGAAAATCCTCCCCCTGCCTCCACGGCCAGCCCCGGATTTGCCCAAAAGGTCCGGGGCTTTTTTACCCGTGGTTAGCGCAGAAAAACGCAAATACATGACGTATGGCTGCGTAATAAAATACGCCGAATAAACCGGTGGCGCAGTTGAAATGAACTATTGGAGGGGACATGAAGAAGCTCACAGCCGTTGCGCTGGCATCGGTGTTGGCTACGGGCGCGGGAGTCGCGCGCGCTCAAAGCAGTGTGACCTTGTATGGGCGTATAGACGCCGGCCTCGAGTACATGACCGGCGTACCGACGGGACAAAATCCCGTGACCGGCGCGGCGACCGGAAGCAGTCATCGCTTCAAGGCCGAAAGTGGAGACTGGGGGACGAGTCTCTGGGGCTTCAAGGGTGTGGAGGATCTTGGCGGCGGCACCAAAGCCGTATTCCACCTGGAAGGCGCATTCAGCACCATGACGGGTCAAGGCCCTTCGAACGGCGGCTTGTTCGACCGGTATGCCACAGTGGGAATTGCTGACGATCACTTCGGTACGGTGCTTCTTGGCAAGGAGCTTTTCCTCTCGAACGGTGTCTGGGACTTCGACCCGTTTGGGCAAAGCAACTGGTCATCGGCGTCGCTCGTTCGCGGCCGTAACTGGAATCACACGAGCAATAACATTTCGTACCAGTCGCCTACCATTGCCGGCTTTGACATTAGCGGACAATACGCGTTATCCAACGCGACCAACTGGAATGGCAACGGCACGACCGCGCAAGGCCGCGCCGACGCTATCCAGATCACCTACACGCAACCCGTTTTCCAGATCCGTGCGATCTACGATGAATGGCGCGATGCCGCTAATGGAACGCTGGACGACGCTTTCAATTTCTCTCGCGAATACTTTGGCGGCGTCAATGTGTTCTTAGGGAAATTCAAGCTGCAGGCGGTTTATCAGCAGTCGCATTCAACCTCCGGCGCTTTGTCGGGCGGCATCACGACCACTAGCCAGGAATGGGGCGGCGTGACGTGGCAAGCTACGCCAGCGGCCGCGCTCATTGCCGCGGTGTATCACATCAACGCAAACAACGGCGGCGGCAATGCGACCCTCTACACAATCGGCGGCACGTACAACCTGACGAAGCGTACCCTGCTCGATTTCCAGATTGCGACCGCCCGCAACAGCGCCAATGCGAACTTCGGCTTGAACGCTAATTCCTTCGGCGATACAACCGCTACCGACAATCCGCTTCCCGGTCACAGCCAGTCGGGCGCATACGCGGGGATTCAGCATCTTTTCTAGGCAATCCGCCTAAGCAATGCGTGCACCGATACTTGCCGGTTGCACGCATTGCCTTAAGCGACACGTCTTTGCTTGCGGCGTTTATCGTGGTACCAGGCTGAGCAAACAGAAGCAGTCATGGGTGAGCGCAATGCGCTCTTAAACAGGCATCGCCTAAATTCTGGTTAAGCCCATTTCGGCTAAGCGCATTAGGAAGTCGTGTACGATCCGGTTTTAAATCTGCCTGACTTACCATGCTCGCGCTGAAGCTGACGCTGGTCCCGTTCTTTCTGCTGGTCGTTTCCATGTCGGGCAAATGGTGGGGTCCCACTATCGCAGGCTGGCTTGCAGGACTGCCCTTTGTTGCCGGCCCTATCCTGTTCCTGCTAGTCCTCGCTCACGGACCAGTTTTCGGAGCGCATGCGGCTACCCTGTCGTTGTCCGCCATCCTCGCTTCCGAAGCATTTAACTTCGCTTATGCATGGACCTGCCGATCCCGGTCCTGGCCTCTTGCCCTGACAACTGGACTCGCAAGCTGGCTCGTCGCAGCCATTGTCCTCGCTTCAATGCCGGCATCGCCCGCATGGGCTATCGCGGCCGCGCTGATTGCCGTCGCGTTCGGACAGACGTTTCTCCCTCGTAGCAACGCCATTGCCCGAATTGCACCGCTTGGCCGCAACGACCTCATTGGACGCATGATTGCGGGCGCTGCGCTAACGGTCCTGGTCACTACGCTATCGTCTGCGCTCGGGCCCAAATGGAGCGGACTTCTGGCGGTGTTCCCGCTGTTGGGGATCGTGCTTTCTGTCTCGTCTCATCGGGCGCATGGCCCTGACTTTGTAGTATCGCTTTTGCGAGGCATGGTACTCGGCCGGTTCTCCTTCGCCGCGTTCTGTCTCTGCCTTATCTTCGCACTCCCCAGACAAGCGGCCTCCCTGGCATTCGTCGAAGCCGCCATCCTCGCAATGGGCGTGCAATGGACCACCAAACGCCTCGCACACGCACAACGCGCCCGCACGGGCGAGGTGCTGTCCGTGCCCGCGCCGCGAGAGTGAGCAACCAGGTTATTACGCATGGCAGCGGGCTTAGATCTGCCCCAATCCGCCATCGACTGCAATCTCGCCGCCGGTCAGGTACGACGCAGCAATCGGCCGGCTACCGCATGTGATATCTGGATAAACCCTTAGCGCTACACCCTGAAGATGAGATGACGAATGTCCTAGAACACGCATCGATCTTGACGATCGCTTAGGGGGAATTCCAGGCTATTCATGAAGTCAAAATCTACAGAAAGCCGAGTCCAGCAAGTCTCTGTCTTGAATGACATGCGAGTATGCAAGCGTCCTCGCGCGTCTCATGGAAAACCCCGGCACATTCATCGTCCTAGGACATCGAATTGGGATCACACTGAGCGGTATCTTGAATCAGCAGTGGCGCCTGCGTTGCCGCTGCCCATGATTCAGGAGGAAGACAATGAGCTACGCACAGCCAACGATCAATCAACCAGCTCGACAGACCCCATCCAGTCTTCTGCGACGGGCAATTGCGGCGTCAGCATTAGGCAATGCCACCGAATGGTTCGACTATGGCATCTACGCTTACGGCTTGACCTATATCTCGGCCGCCCTGTTTCCCGGCAGCACCGCCGAAGCCACCTTGTTCGCGCTGGCGACCTTCGCCATATCGTTTCTCGTGCGTCCGCTAGGCGGCCTGTTCTGGGGACCGCTTGGCGACCGGCTAGGGCGAAAATACGTGCTTGCCCTGACGATCATCATGATGTCGGTCGCCACGCTTCTTGTAGGGCTGCTACCCACCTACGCCAGCATCGGCTTATGGGCACCTGCGTTGCTGATCGTATTGCGCCTGGTGCAAGGATTCTCGACCGGTGGCGAGTACGGTGGAGCAGCGACCTTCATGGCCGAATACGCGCCGGACAAGAAACGTGGCTTCTGCGGCAGTTTCCTCGAATTCGCCACGCTGGCGGGCTTCTCGCTTGGTGCGCTGTTAATGCTCGGTTGCTCGTTTGTGCTAGGCAACGAAGCGATGCATGCCTGGGGATGGCGCCTGCCCTTTCTGATTGCTGCGCCGCTCGGCATGATCGGGTTTTATCTGCGCGCCAAAATGGAGGACACACCCGTCTTCCTCGAACTCGAACAGTCAGCACAAAAAAAGCAGCACGCAAGGGTATCCCTGAAAGAACTGCTGACCGAGTTCTGGAAGCCCCTGTTATTGCTGGGCGGCCTGGTCGTGGCATTGAACGTTGTCAATTACGTGCTGCTTGCCTACATGCCGACCTTCATGCAAAAACAGTTGGGCATGAGCGAAAACATGTCGTTGCTCGTACCGCTGGTCGGCATGCTGGCGATGATGGTATTCCTGCCCTTCGCGGGCACGTTCTCCGACCGGGTCGGCCGCAAGAACGTCTGGTGGTTCTCCTTGATCGGGCTCTTTATCGCCGCGGTGCCCATGTTCATTCTGATGACGCATGGCACGATTGGCGCACTGATCGGTTTCGCCGTATTAGGTCTGCTCTATGTTCCTCAATTAGCGAGCATCTCGGCCATGTTTCCGGCAATGTTCCCTACTCAGGTCCGCTACGCAGGCATGGCGATCGCCTATAACGTGTCGACCTCCATCTTCGGCGGCACCGCGCCCATGGTCAACGAATGGCTCATCGGGCGTACAGGCAACAACCTCATTCCGGCTTACTACATGATGGCTTCATGTTTGATTGGTGCCCTTGCGTTGGTCTTCGTCACAGAGACCACCGGCTGTTCGCTGCGCGGGCGAGGTATTCCCGGTAAGGTGCAAACGTGATCCTGGACAGGGCATTGTCAATGCGCGGCGGTGACTGTTCTGGCTTGTAGAGTATTACCCCTTGGCGGCTGCGGATCGCCTTGTTTCCGCGTGCAAGGGTTTGCTTGAGCGTTCATGGCCGCGGGCGCCGGTATTTGGTATTCGGTCTTCTCAGGAGGAAAGTCCATCATGCGTATCGGTCTGCCTAAAGAAATCAAGAACCACGAATATCGGGTCGGGCTGACGCCCGCAGGCGTTCGCGAGCTGGTGTCTCACGGACACGAAGTTGTCGTCCAGACAGCAGCGGGTGCGGAGATAGGGTTATCGGATGATGCGTACCGGGCTGCGGGCGCGGCTGTCGTCGACACGGCGCAAGAAGTGTTCGCGACTGCGGAGATGATCATCAAGGTGAAAGAGCCCCAACCCGCCGAATGCGCGATGCTGCGTGCTGGGCAAATTCTTTACACGTACCTGCATCTTGCGCCTGACCCGGAACAAACACGAGCGTTGATCGAGTCCAAAGCCGTCTGCATTGCTTACGAAACCATCACGGGTCAAGGCGGCGGTTTGCCCTTGCTCGCTCCCATGAGTGAAGTCGCGGGCCGCATGTCGATCCAGGCCGGCGCGGCGCATCTGGAGAAATCCAAGGGAGGAATGGCGTTGCTGCTCGGCGGTGTTCCCGGCGTAGCGCCCGCACATGTGGTGATCATTGGTGCCGGCGTGGTCGGGACCAACGCGTTGCAGATTGCAGTGGGCATGGGCGCCCGCGTGACAATCATCGATAAGAACCTCGAGCGCCTGCGCGCACTGGATGTGATCTACGGCAACCGCGTCACCACGCTATGCTCGAACGCGCAGACGATCGAGGATTCAACGCATGCCGCCGACCTCCTGATCGGCGGCGTGCTTATCCCCGGTGCGGCCGCGCCGAAGCTCGTGACCCGCGACATGATTGCGCACATGAAGCCGGGCGCCGTGGTTGTCGATGTCGCGATCGATCAGGGCGGCTGCTTCGAGACGTCCCGGCCCACGACGCATACCGATCCAACTTTCGTCGTGGATAACGTCGTGCATTACTGCGTGGCCAACATGCCGGGCGCGGTTGCGCGAACCTCGACGTTCGCGCTCACGAACGCAACGATCGGCCACGCACTGGCGATCGCGGACAAAGGATGGCGGCGCGCGTTGTCGAACGATCCACATTTGCGGGCCGGCTTGAACGTATGCGAGGGACACGTCACTTACAAGGCCGTTGCACGCGCACTCGGTTATACGTACGTGCCGGCGGAAAGCCTGCTTACGTGAGTCTCGGGGCGTTATCGGAACCATAAAAGCCGATGCCTCGCGCTCAACCGCGAGGCATTGGCTTTTTCCTGACGGACCATACAGTCCCGCAGGGGATTCCCCCGCCGTACAAGCCGGCGTGTTTCGATCCGGCGTTATCTCGAACGCATCTTCTGCTGCAATAGCGCCTTCACCTCCGGCCATTCCGAATCGATGATGCTAAACCGCACCGAGTTACGCTTGCGGCCGTCGGGCATGATCCGTTCATGCCGGACAATACCTTCCTGCTTCGCACCAATACGCAGGATTGCCGCCCGGGATTTTTCGTTCAGCTCGTCGGTCGTGAATTGGACGCGCACGGCCTTCATGACTTCAAACGCGTGGGTCAAAAGTAGGTACTTCGCTTCAGTATTGACGCCCGACCGCTGCGCCGACGCACTCAGCCAGGAGTGCCCGATTTCGAGCTTTCTATTCACGCGATCGATCTTCCAGAACCGGGTGCTGCCCACCGCCTGCCCAGTCTCTCGCTTGACGATCACGAACGGCATCACGGTTTCGGCCTGCCGACCGGCAAGCGCGGTGGCAATATATTGTCCGGCCGTCTCGGGACCGGGAACGACCGTGACCTTCATGGTCCACAATTCGCCATCTGATGCGGCGTCGACCAGCGCCTCCTGATCCGACGACTGCAGAGGACGAAGTTCGATAGTGGGACCGGTCAGCGTAGGCTGCATATCGTGCGAAGCGTCAGGGATCATGGTCAGCGACTTAAGCTTGAGGGTCTCAATCATAAGTCAAACGCCGAAGATCGATTCCGGTTTGGCGCAGTCCCGAATCCTTTCTTTGGGCAAGGCCGACTCCTCAGGTCCCCAATTGCTAAAACCCCTTGGAATCAAGGCCGGTTTTGCGTTTTCTGCATCCAGTCAACAATGCCGTCGACTACCTTTTCTTCATTTCCGTAGTAGCCGTGCGGAGTCAGGGAGCCACAATCATCCTGGGTACGTTGCGTGCCACCGCTAACGGTCAGGACCGTTGTTGGAGCATGGCGGATCGATTGCGCGATTGACTGCGCCATGGAAGGCGGCGCGACCTTGCATTTGTCATCGGCGTTTGCAACGACTAGCGTAGGTGCGCGGACATCGTCAGGATGTGCATCGAAAACGGTTTCATGAGAGCCACCAAAAATGGACACGGACTCGGTCAAGATCAGGCCGGCAAGCTGCGTTCTGCCGGCATGCGATGCGGCGTTCATGGCGGCAATGGAACCTTGGCTAGTACCAAGCACCCAAACAGGGACATTAGCCTGCCTATGTGCAAACTCAATGATCTTTTTCGTTACCTCTGCGTACTCGGCGCTGCTGCGCTGCCCTCGCATGGACTGATGATCCAGAGCATCGACCAGCACGATGCCATAACCGCGGTCATGCCAGAGATCGTCCGAGCGCACGACGAAATTTTTCGCATTCTTGACGCGCCCACTCTTTTCAATGTCGACCTCGCCGGTGCCTCCAGGAAACATCACGATGATGCCTTTTGGTTCGCGTCCTGCAGCCGTGTACAACACGCGCTGGAAACCTCCGCCTTGCAAGGGCAGGTCCTGCACTATGCCCTCGGCGTCCGACGAGACATCCATGACCTGGGCACTGTCTATTGAGGAATGATGCGGGCCAAGCTGGCGTCCAGAAGCGTGAGCGACGGAAACGCAGAATAAGGCCGCAAGTGAGATGCGCAATAGAAAGTGACGCAAAAGAAAGTGACGCGGCCCAAGTTGAAACATTCAACGCTCCTGTCGGACTAAGCAGCCCAATTAAAATTTTCCGGTGTGCTCATTTGATCCAATCCACCAGAAAAGCGCACAGGGTACAAAGCGTTGATTGGAATGTAAAATATATTCTTTATGCTGCTGCCATACTAAATACGTATGCTTTAATGAATCTGTTTTTGGGATCGACCACCGCGGTCCAGATCTGATCGCTCGACATGGTTCACCTCCGCGACGCTTGCTCGACCACTTCCACTATTCCTTCGTTTAACCCTTCTTGCTAGCGGCACTTCATTCGGAGTCCGAACGAATATCGATCTGCTCCATCTCCCACGTCCAACTTTCGTTCAACCGCGACGGCATCAAACTGACCGCCCGACCCTTCGCAAACGTTTGCATGCTTGCCCGACGATAACCCCCGATGCGCCAAGCCCGACAAGGCTTTGCGACCTCAACAACAAGCCCGGGATTATTTTAGATGCGAGCACTTTTTTACGAATTATTACGATATATTACGACCGCAACAGAATGTCTACGTACTGCCTGGGAGCAGCGAACAGATGAAAGCATTGCGAATACTTCATAGCGAGTCGTCAAGGGGTTGGGGCGGCCAAGAGCATCGCACGCTCAAGGAAATGATCGTGTTGCGCGCCCGGGGCCATGCTGTTGAAGTCGTCTGTCCCGTCGATGCCCGCCTCGGCGTGCGCGCGAAGGAAGAAGGTTTCGCCGTCCATCACGCGAGGATGAAAGGCGGCGCGGACGTCTCGTCCATGTTGACCATCAAGGCCCTGCTGACACGACGCAAGTTCGACGTTCTCAACACGCATAGCGGCCACGACAGCATTGTCGCGGGCACGGCGGGACGGCTTGCCCGCACGCCGCTCGTGGTCCGCACGCGCCATCTCGCCTTGCCCATCAGTTCACTTGCCACCTACACGTGGATTCCGCATCGCGTGATTGCAGTGAGCCGCCATGTTCGTGAATACCTGATTTCAGTGGGTGTATCGAAGAGCCGCGTTGAAACCATCTACGACGGTATCGTCAAGCCGCCCGCCCTTTCGCATTCCACGTTACGCGGTGAACTCGGGCTTGGCGCGGACGCGATCATCGCGGGCATGGTTGCCATCGTGCGCGACAAGAAAGGCCATGAGGATCTGATCGATGCTGTCCGACCCATGCTTGCGGAACGTCCGAACCTGCACGTCGTGATGGCCGGCGACGGGCCGTGGTTCGACAAGATCAAGAATGTTGTCGACGGTTTCGCGATTAGCGATCGTATTCATCTACTGGGCTTTCGCACGGACATTCCGAATGTGCTGCAGGGCTGCGATTTCTTCGTACTGCCAACGCATCAGGAAGCGTTAGGGCAGTCGTATATTGAGGCCATGGCGGCGGGGTTGCCGGTCATCGGCACCGACGTCGACGGCGTGCCGGAACTCATCAGCCACGGCATTAACGGGCTGCTCGTGCCGCCGCATGACATTGAAGCGCTGCGTGCGGCTATTGCCCGCCTGATCGATAACCCGAGGCTGCGCGCGCAACTCGGCGTGGCGGGGCGCCTTCTGACCGATGCGAGCTTTACGGTCGACGGCATGGCCGACGAAACTATCGACTTCTATGAACGCGGCATCAGCGAACGGCGGCTTAACGCGTGAGAGGGCAAGGGAAAGCACAAGCGGTGCCCGTATTGATGTATCACCACATCAGTACGTCGCCGGGAATGATCACAGTTGCGCCCGATCGCTTTGCGGATCAAATGGCCTACCTCGCGAAAGCGGGCTATAAAACCGTGGGGGCCGGTCAGTTGAGTGCGTATCTGGCGGGCGCATCGTTGCCGGAAAAGTCGGTTGTCCTGACCTTCGATGACGGTTACCTCGACAACTGGGTGCACGCTCATCCTGTGCTGCTCCAGCATGGTTTTACCGCCTTGTGTTTCCTGGTCACTAGTTGGCCCGGCGACGGCGCGCCACGCGCTCACGCGCAATCGGGCAGCGAACTTCCTGAGTTGCTGGGTCATCGTGAAGGCGACCTGGCTATCGAGAAGGGCGAAGCCGATCGCGCCATCCTGCGATGGTCCGAGATTGATGCCATGCGTCGCGCGGGAACATTCGAATTTCATAGCCATACGCACACCCACGTGCGCTGGGATAAAGTCGCGCGCAACCGTGAAGAGAAATGTGCGGGGTTGAGGCACGACCTCCTCGCTGCGCGTGCGGCGCTCGAGATGCGCACGGGCGAAGCGTCTGATCACCTGTGCTGGCCTCAAGGCTTCTACGACGACGACTACCGGCAAATTGCGCGCGAAACCGGCTTTAGGCACTTCTACACGTGCGAGATGGGTCCCAACATTCACGGGGCTAAAGAAGCCGACGAACGATCGATTTATCGGCTGGAGGTGCGTGACCGGCCAGCGTCGTGGCTTGCTTCAAGGTTGTGGGTGCATAGCCGCCCGGCCTTGAGCCGCGCTTATCTTGCACTAAAGCGATGACGGCTGATCCGTCGCATCTCTAGCTGCCGCGCCGGGAATTGCTAGAATCGCGGCTCACACGCAAAGTGGCCGCCGCTCATGAAAAATTACCGATGCCCGCCGTCAGGCGTTTTATCGCTGGTACTTGCCATCACGGTGCTTGGGTCAATACCGGTTCGCGCCGCTAGCGACCCGGTTGAAACGATCATCATGGTTCGGCACGGAGAGAAACCCGCCGACGGCCTGGGTCAGCTAAGCTGCCAGGGCTTGAATCGCGCGCTTGCGTTGCCTCGGGTCATCGAAAGCAGATATGGCAAACCAGACTTGATTTTTGCGCCCGATCCGGCCAAGCAAAAGAACGATAGCGGCACTAAGTACGACTATGTCCGCCCGCTAGCGACAATCGAGCCGACCGCGATCTATTTTGGCCTGCCCGTGAATGCATCAATCGGATTTTCCCGGACCGACGACCTGCACGCGATCCTGCTGGCGCCTCAATACAAAAGCAGCCTGATCGTAGTCGCTTGGGAGCATAAGATTATTGAAGCGCTTGCCCGCAAGATGGTCAGCGACGCAGGCGGCGACGCGGCAAGCGTGCCTCATTGGGCTAGTGCGGATTACGACAGCATTTACGTGCTGCGTATCACACGAACCGATGACAAGATCAACGCAGCCTTTAGCGTTGAGCACGAAGGGTTGAACCATCGGTCAGTGACGTGTCCGGGTGCCTAGCAAACGCCCGCTAGCAATGCGGGAATGCGGGCTCAGATATTAAAAAACCCAAATATCGACACCGCGATCCCGGCTACGCCCGCCAGAGCCGCGAGAACAAACAGCTTGCGGCTGCCTGTGAGTGATGTAATGGCTGCTAGCGAAATAGCCACGTTGATCAACGCGAGCGCCTGACCAAACATATGTTGCGGATGCTCCTTGCGCTCGGATTGCAGGTTGGCTTCTTCCACCTGCTTTTCCATGTCGTGCGCCTTGGTCTGGATCTCTTTCTTTCGAAGCTCGTATTTAGCGATCTGGTCGCGGTAATACGCCTGCTTCTCCGGACCGGACAATTCAGCGGCAAGCTCCATCAGATGTCCCTTGCTGGATTGCGCCTGATACAGATTCCATTCGTCGCTGGTCTTGCTTTGCAGCAATACAGCGTCGTTCTTGAAGAGCAGCGACTGCGTTTGCAAGACCCCTTCCTCGTAGTGCAAGAGACCGGAAAGCGCCGCGAGGATGGCGGTGAAGACGGCAACCCAACGGGATAGCGGATCACCTGAATGCGCAGCACGCTCAACCGCATGTTCGTGAAGGGTACTTTCATTCGACATGGATCGGGTTTCCGACTTAAGACTGGTTATTTGCGTGGCAGGATTATCGCAGCGCTTGATGACGCGACAAAAAACGCTTGAGCGCTAAGGGCCGAAAATATACGTTCGCGACTGGGGTTATTTGAATGCTGTCGCCGGCTCCATGCCTGTCAATAAGCACTAAGCGGCTAGACATACGCAATAAGACCGGCAGCCGGTCATGCTCGCGAGACGAACAAAACCGGCTACCAGGTCATCATCGAATCACGCGCTCACTTCGGTTGCTCGTCGTGATGCTCGCCACCCCTGGCTGCTGGCGGATGCTGTTCCGGATGCGCATGCGGGGGTTCCTCCCGATGCGCTTCCTGCTGAACAGGCGGACGAACTGGCTGCTGCCTTTCCACATGGGGAACCGGCGCTGCCGGCGGCTCGACCGGACGCGCATGCTGCGCTTCATGCTCTTCTGCACGAGGCGCGGCTTGCGGCACCGCATGCAGTTGCTGAGCCTCTGGCGCATGCATGGCTTGCTCTTGCTGAGGCTCCTGCCGTGGCGCTTGCGGCGCGTTCTGAACCGGACGCTCGGCATGAACTGCTGCGGGCTCGCGGTTTTCTCCGGGCGGACGTGGCGCTCCATTTTCAGCGGCTAAAGGCGCACGCTGCTGCGTGGGTTCCGCGGGACGCGCGGCCTGTTGCGGCCGCACTTCTTCGCGCGGCGCATTCGGTGCAACGTTCCTTTCAGGCGAGCCCTGTTCTCCGGCAGGACGTGCCGGCTCCCGGTTCACCAGGCGATAGCCTTGCGGCGATGGCATCGCCGACGCACCCCGGTTCAACGGATGCACAAACGCTGCGGGTACTGTCGTCCGCACAATCGGCTCACCTGCGCCGGCTACGCGCCCACCGCTGCTCGCGAAGTGTTGTGCGAGCGTGTCCCTGTACGCTGCCGGCACAACTGGCGCGCGCGTAGCAACGACTTGTCGCTGCGCGGCCATCGCGGGAGCCCCGGCAGAAGCGGGCCGCAAGCCGCCCGTGAAGCTGCCGCGTACCGGTGCGATACCAGGCGTGCCCGCCCCGACCTGCGCGGCGCCAATTTGTTGCGCCGTCAGCCTGCGCGATGCCTGCGCTACTTGCTGGCCATGCACGAACGTATCCGCCGGCACAGCGGTAATAGCGCCGGGAACACGCTGGTTGATGTACGTGTTGTGAATGTTCGTGATGTTGTTGACGATGGTCGTGCTGTGCACATTCGTGATGTTCACGTTGTTGACCCGGTTGTAATAGCTCGGGCTATAACCCGAACCCGGATGCCACGGTTCGTGCGGACCCAACGCAAACCACGCAACCCCTGCACCTACAGCGCCGCCAACGGCCAAGTCGACGCCCCAGTGCGAACCACCGCCTCCGCCGCCCACGAACGCCACCAGCGCCGGCGCATACACCGGCTGCGCCACGACCACGGGTCCCGGCACCCACGCCCAGGCATTACCCAGATACGCCCATCGACCATAGTGGAAAGGGGCGAAGCCCCAAGGGGCATCGTCTATCCAGGTCCAGCCCCAAGGCGCAATCCACGTCCAATGACCTTGGTGATAAGGCGCCCATTGCGCGGTGACCGCAACGGTCGGCACCCAGACTTCACCGTAGTTCGGGTCACTGCGCCATGTGCCGTTCGCATCCAGGTCTTCGTAACCCGGAATCTCTCGCGATACATATCGTGCGGAGGCCGAAGCATCTTCCGCGCGATCGCGGCTTGCCACCCATTGGTCGAAGGTATCGGGAGCGGGTGCTGGACCGCCAGCCTGTTGCTGGAGATTCACTCCGGTGAACGTGATCTGCTGGCCCGCAGTCATCTGCAGTGCGCCGCCGTCGCCATAGAGGTTGGCGGTACCGCTTCGCAACGTCACCGTGGTCGAGTTACCGTCAGGCGCAACATCTACCCGGAATTCGCCGGGACTCGCTGCCTGCATCGCGACGTTCGGTGTATCTATTTCGACGGTCTGCCCTGAGGGCAACGCCCTCAGCCGCGTGGAGAGTGTTCCTTGCGTGACCTTCAACTGCAGGTTCTTGTCGTCTATATCGACAATACTCAAGGCCGTCTGTTGACCCAGCCGCAGCGCAGTTGAACCAACATGCAGTTCGCCTCGGGCACCCCTGTCTGCCCACAATTGATCGCCGGTAGTGAGAGGGCGGTTCAGTTCGGCATAAGACCAGTCTGTTGCTCCGGCGGGTTCCATGGTCACGCTGCCGTCGAAGAAGTTAAGACGGGCGACGCGGCCTGGGGGATCAATGGCAGAGGCGGCCGACGCGGTCGGTGACGGGACGGATTGAGCCCGGCCTGGCATAGGGACCACGGCTAACAATGCCATGGCAGAGAGTACGGCTGCATGGGTTCGGCGCAAGCTTGCCTTCATGGGTGCAACCTCCGAAAGATTTCAGTTTGTCAGGTCAGCTTCGACCTAAGACACGCACTGTCTAACGCAGGTTTGCCACCCGTGGATGACACACTTCACATTACATACACTCCGTTGCAAACGATGACGTGACATTTAGAAAAAACGCATGGCGAACTTAGAAAGGCGTCAAGACTAGCGCCGAGACTATTAACTGCGAATAAGCCGGAACACGGATCTTCTCTCTAACGGCGCCACGCGATACAAGCGGCGCGCGTTAGCGTTTATTTGTAAAGCACTTGGCGCTTCAGGTCCTTGGAAATAGCCCCCGCAATGCCGGCCCACTCCGCCAGCTTGGCGCCACTGCATACATTGCTTGTAAGCCTGCGTTCGAGCAGCCGGTCAATCTCCACCGTATTGTCGTGCTGCCGGTAACTCGAGTGATAAGAAATCTCGCCGCTATCCATGGATATGCCCGACGGAATCGCCAGGATTTTCGCGTCGGGGATCTCGACAACATAATGCTCTCTCAACCTTGTCCCTCCGCAGATACCGTCCAACGGACTATTCATGCGCCGGAGCACGAGCTCGGAAAAACTCTGGATGGAGTCAAACGTCGGCATGCGCGGCACTGAAAATGCCGCCGGTCCGGGCATGATCGCGAGCTGATCGAGTTTGCCGCTCAGTGACAGCGTGAACGGCGTTTCAAGCTCGCCCGGATCGGTCGGGGTCGCATGGAGCGAGCCCGTCAATCCGCTGCGGCTCAGCATCTCGTATTCGATACGGCTGCGCGACAGGCGCGAGAAAGTGCGGCGAGGACCAATGCTCGCCTGCCCGCTTAATTCAGCATGGGCGGTGACGTTGGCATCGCCGTCATTGTTGATGTTCAATGCGTAGTCAACCGAAGAACTGCTGTTCGCGTCGTTCTGCGGCGGCGTGTGCAAAATTGCGCCGGTGGTGGTGTCGAGTACGGGCTTGTCGCTCGCCTCGAACGTCAGCGTTCCGAACGGCGCGAAACCAGCGGTTGTATCGGCAAACACCTTGAACTCGGGCAGCCACGTAATGGCGTGATTGAACGCCATCCAGTCGGGTGCATTCGGCAAACGATACCCATCGCCTAGATTAACCAGCACGCTGTGGCTCTCAATGTGCTTCGCCTTTAGCAGCGCAGCGAACAGAGTGGCGTGATCCTTGCAATCGCCATAACGGCCGCTCAGGATAATGTCGGCGCTGCGGGGAACGACACCACCGGCGCCAATATATACGCCGACATATCGGACATTGCGGCTGACCCAGTCATACAGGCGCGATGCTTGTTCACGCCGGTCGTTCACGCCTTTCGTGAGGCTGTCGGCGAGTGCCTGAACCGCTGCTGACGGCTCATCCTGTTCGCCTGAACGCACGTGATACGCCTGCGCGATTTCCGCATAGTCGCGGAAATTCGTGGCGACGAAGTATGGGCCGACATCGGTCCAGGTCAGCGTGTTGGCTTGCTGCGGGACAGGACCGCTGCTCGCAGTGTGGTATCGATATACACGCACATGCCGGCCACCTTGCACCGTGTCTTGCTGCGCTTGCATGCCGGGTGCATCAATATTGACGGGCATGTCGGCGGGTGTATCGAGCGTTACGCTGGCATCACGGAAATCGCTGGTCAGCGGATACACCGCGAGGTCCGTGAATTTCCCGGGGAATAGCGTGTTGATGTCCGTGATGCTGTAGCTCAGCAACACAGTGTCTCCCTTGGTGAGCGCCGGGAACGCAACAATGCGCAGATGCTCCTCGCTGAATTGAGGTGCGCTGACAGTGACAGGCGCCGCCCGGTCGAAGACCGCGCTTTGCAAATCGGCAACAACGTGCGTTCCATCTGCGTGGATTGTTTCGGCGTCGTCGATCTTGACCGACTGAAGCTCAGCGTTGTAGCCAAGAGCGTATTGCGAGAAGGCTTGTAGAGCGGCCTCGTTCGACAGGTTGATCTTGAGTGTTCTATGCGTGGTCCTGCGACCCGCCTCGTCAACGGTCACCACCCGTTGATCCTGAGCAATTTCAACATCCGCAGCGCGGCATTCCGTAAGCCAAGGTGAAAGCAATATTAGCGAGAGGAAGAACGGCGCTAGCCACTTCGATTTCAATCTGGCGTTACGGCAATGTTTTATTGTCATCGGATCGATATTTTTTAATGAATGTTATTTGTCACCGTGATGGTTTGATGAAAGCTGCTTGCCAGGATAATCCTGCAAGATCGAAGCCCGCTTCCCTTTCAACACTTTCATCTGCATACGCGATTGCCCAATCTACTATCTGCATGCAGCGGACTTAGTATGCATCGGCTCAATCTATGATGTGCGAGCTTTGCCCAATTTTGCTTAACTCTCAGGGAAATGCATGAGACCGGCGCTTCTATTTGCTCTTCTATTTACCTTTCTAAGCAGCGTCTTATTTGGCCTGATGATCCCTCAGAACGTCAGTGCTCAAGTCATCAGCGCGACGGCACAACATGGATCAATCAACCTGACCGGCTACGATCTAGACCGCAAGACGGGCCCCGCCAAGCCGGTCCGGGCTACGCCGAACCAGCAGTTCGACATTCAAACCACATCCGGCAACGGCACCTTCCCCGTGTATTCAACCATGCCGCTCGATGCCACGGCAGCGGGTATGGAGCGTGTTGTCATCGTCGTGCATGGGGAAAGCCGTAACGCGAAATCAAACTGGTTTTCCACCGTTGAAGCGGCGAGGATGGCTGAGGTAACGGGAACAACCCTGATTGTCGGCCCTCAGTTCCTGATCCCGCAAGACATCGCTGCCCACGGGCTTCCGCCTTCCGTGTTGCGCTGGAAGTTGCACGACTGGTCGCGCGGCTGGCCCGCGTTATCGCCCGTGCCGGTCAGCGGATTCGAGGTGCTTGATCGTCTACTCGACCACTTTGCGGACCGGACACGGTACCCGGACTTGCGTACCGTTGTACTTGTTGGGCACTCGGCGGGCGCACAACTCGTGCAACGCTACGCCGCCGTTGGCCACGGCGAGCAAGCGTTGACCGCACTAGGAATTCATATCCGTTATGTGGTGGCGGAGCCCAGTAGCTTTCTCTATTTCGACGACCTCCGGCCGTCTGCCGCAGGGGGCTTCAAAGCGGTCGATCCAGCAAGTTGCCCCGGTGCCACGCTATGGCGTTATGGCCTGGATAACGCACCGTCTTACGTACGCGGGCGATCAGCACAAGCCGTCGAGGCGGCGTACGCAGCACGCGACGTTGTCTACCTGGCAGGAACCGCGGACAACGATCCGGATCACAGTGAACTGGACCGGTCGTGCGCAGGTGAGTTGCAAGGATCCGACCGCCTTAGCCGCAGTCTTTCTTATATGCAATACATGCGCATGCGGCACCCAACGGATTTGCATCAAAGTCTTGTGCTGGTGCCGGGTGCGGATCACGACTCAAGACACGTTCTGGCAGCTAGCTGCAGCTTGCCAGTGCTCTTTTCCGACAGCCACGAATTCCCGTGTGCGTCCAGTCCGTGACGGGAATCGGTAGGGCGATGAAGGCTTGGCGTGGAAACGCTAGCACCGTGCGGGCTTCGGCGCCGCTCAAGCGCGGGTTACGCCGCGTTGACGCGCATTCAAAAGTCCTTAAGCTAACTTCAACGCCAAGCCGCGGGAAGGCAACCATGAAGAACGCGCTTGAACCTGCAGATGCCGGCAATATCCGCCGGCACCAATCGGCCCTGATCATGGAAATCGCCTTCGCGTTCCCTGCCGCCATCGCTTTGTGGCTTGGCATTGACTATTTCATGCCACCGCTTAACGGCATGGAGGAGCCGTTTGCCCGATTCGTGGTCGCTCTCAAATGCTGCTGCATGGCGGTCCTTTTCTGCTTCCTGACGGGCATTGAAGCGGTCGCACATGAACGCTTACGCTCACCGGCTATCGATCCATTGTCGGGCCATGAAACACGGCGCTTGACGATCAACTTGCGCTATCTCCAGAACACGCTTGAACAACTGGTCCTGTTTGTCCCCGGACTCTTCGCGCTGGCGATCTACTGCAGCAGTGGACGCTCAATGTGCGCGGTTGTCGCCACCACCGTGGTCTGGATCGCTACACGTTTCGCTTTCTCGATTGGATACCACTATGGGTCTCAGCATCGCGCAACGGGAGCTCCTGGCATGATGCAGAGCATGCTGGTCCTCCTGTATGGTTGCGCGAGAGTTGGCTACGAGATTGCCGGCTTTGCAGGCGCTATTGCGCCGGTAATCGTCTTTGGTTGCGTGGAAACCGTTCTTGTGCGTACGACCAGACCGGTTAATGCTTGAGCAAGTGCGGCAGTCACCAAGGTAAAGCCACGCGGCAAGAACTCGCGCCAAGGCTTGCCATAAGACAGAGCAAGCGGGATCATGATTGCCAATTCGCCCTCATCCACCGTTAGAAGGAACGGCCAGATGTTTTCACATGTTCACGTAGGCGTCACCGACTTTCCTCGTGCTTTCCATTTCTACTCGCCGATCATGGAAGCGCTAGGGCTGCCATTAAAATTCCGCGACGATGACAAGCCTTGGGCCGGCTGGGTCGCGGCCAATGCGCCACGTCCGTTGTTCCTGATTGGACCGCCAATCGATGGAAACACGGCCAATCCCGGCAACGGACAGATGATCGCCCTGCTTGCACACGGCCGTGAGACTGTCGATCGCTGCCACGCCATCGCACTGGCAAACGGAGGCGTGTGCGAAGGGCCGCCGGGCTTGCGAGCGCACTATCACCCGCATTACTACGGTGCCTATTTTCGTGACCCGGACGGAAACAAGATCTGCGTGTGCTGTCATGATCCGGCTTAAGCGGGATCATGATTCGTCGCTGCTTGCAAGCACGATCAAAGAGGCTCAGGCCACCGATAACCCAGCACCGACGCTAACGGATAATCAAGCTCGCGTACTTCTTCAAGCTGATTACCGCCGAAGAGATAAATGGTTTCGGCGTCGTGGCGCAGATAAAAACCGACGTGCCCTTTCCAGCTAGCGGGACCGTCACGGGACAAGATAACGACGCAGCCGTACGTGAGGGTGTCGAGTACTTCGCCCCACTCAAGCCAGGAACGCGCTAGCGCGGATCCCGTACCGCGCTCTCCCGTCTTAGCAAGGCACCAGTTCAGGAACGACGAGCACCACGAGATCTTGTCGTCGTAGCCCGCCAGATTAGTGTGCGCGTTGTATTCAACAATCCGCGGATTGCTCTCTCCTGGCCCGAAGCGCCGGACTCCACGCTCAGCGAACGCAAGGGACAACCATGCGGGCTCATCTATTTCACTAGTCATACCTACAATCATTCTCCGCTGTATGCCGAACTCCAGGAACGACTCCAATGCGTTCTTCATTAACGGCCCATTCGCGTTCTAACCGCTCCTCTGCGACACATTCTGTCGCATCGATCCGCCGCCCACGCTTTGCCCCGCGTCACGGGCGACCTTGAAGTAGCCCCATACCGAGAGTAGCGTCAGCACGCCGGCGAACAGAAACGCTAGCCGGAAGTCGTCGAGCGTGAAATGCATGTCTCCCGCACCGGTCGTCTCGCCGTTAAGCATCGCCGCGGCCCGCAAGGCGACGGCGCCATAGGCAATGCCCAGTCCAATGGTCATTTGTGCAGCCGCGCTCCATAGCGTGCTCGCGGCACTCATTTGCGGGGCACCCACATCGGCGTAAGCAAGGGTCGCCAACAACGAAAACTGCATGGAACGCGCCACGCCATAAACGAATACCACGATCAGGACGAACGCAAGCGGCGACAAAGGCGTGAGCAGGCCGCATATGATCGTAAAGATGCCTGCTGTCGCCACGGCGACAATGGACACATACCTGAAGCCGAAACGCCGCAGAATCCGCGTGGTCAGCGCTTTCATTCCGAGGTTGCCAAGCGCGCTGGCAAGCAGCAACAGGCCCGACTTGAAAGCGGACAGACCAAAGCCGATCTGGAATAGCAACGGCATCAGATACGGCACGGCGCCAATGCCGATACGCGTGAACGAACCGGTCAGGACAGTTACCGAATAAGTAGGAATCTTCAGCGTCGAAAAATCGATCAACGGATGCGGATGACGCGCCGCATAACGCACCGCGGCAAAGCCAAACAGCAGACCGGCCAGCACTATGCCGCCGGCCATCCATGGATTACTGTCAGGCTGGCTAGCGAGTTCGGCGCCGTAAAGAATGGCGGTCAGGGCTGCGCCGCTAAGCGCCAGTCCCACAACATCCAGAGGCTTGCGCTCGGCGCCGCGCAGGTTCGGGACAAGCATGGCGACAGCTATCAGCGCGCAGATTCCGAACGGCACGTTCAAGAGGAAAATCCAGCGCCATGACGCATATGTGGTGATGAAACCGCCAATGGGGGGGCCGACGACCGGTGCCGCAATAGCAGGCCAGGTGATGGTGGAAATAGCCTGCATAAGCCGGCTTTTCTCTGTACTGCGGACCACGATCAGCCGACCTACCGGGACCATCATCGCGCCGCCCGCGCCCTGTAGTAAACGCGCTGCCGTGAACTCCGTGACCGAGTTCGATAAGCCGCATAACACCGACGCGATCACAAACACGACGATCGCGCTAAAGAACACCGTGCGTGAACCTACGCGATCAGCCACCCAGCCGCTTACCGGAATAAAAATGGCCAGCGCGAGCATGTAGGCGGTCATTCCAATACTTAGCGCATTAGGGCCGACACCGAATGAGCGGGCCATCTGCGGTAACGCGGTCGCGATGACAGTGGTATCCAGATACTCCATGAAAAACGTTCCCGCGACTATATAAGGCAGCCAGCGAGCGGCAGAGGAAGTTGGCAACGAACTGTTGCTCATCGAGAATCCCGGGTTGAGCGGCGACGCCGCCTTGAGCGACGCGCGAAAAGTTGAGATTGACGCTAGTGCAGCGCCGATAGATCCAGCGATCATGTATGGCCCCAAGCAAGACCAGCGGCCAATTACGTGTTAACCCGCTTGGCATTATCGCGTAACCCTTAGCACCTTGTCATGGACATGCGCCTTAGTCGACTAGCCGGCTAGAGCCAATTTGACGCTCACATAATCGAAAGCCCGCAGCGCTCCTTTGCAAATTCATGCCGCACTGCACGATTGGCGCGCCTTGACAGAGAGGGTCAGCTTGAAGAATTATGTGTCCATAAATTGAATAGTTTATCCACAATATGGACAAAGGAGCCAGGTCATGGCAGAGGCTAAATCTGCGGCAGACGCAATGACGCCGTATCAGCTCCCATTCCCTAAGGAAGCGGCTAAGGAAATCGTGGTTGAATCGGCGATCCCCAAGGACGAACGTCTTTGGGTTCCTCAAGCCGAGAACGTCTGGTTCCGCCCCCTATGCCTGAATGTTTCGACCGGGTACTGGATGAATCTGCTGCGTGTGCGCAAATCCGGCGTGCTAAGCCGGCACCGGCATCCGCAAGCGGTACACGGCATGGTGCTCAAGGGCCGCTGGCGTTATCTGGAACACGACTGGGAAGCCACTGAAGGCAGCTATGTTTTCGAGCCGCCGGGAGAAACCCACACGCTCTACGTGCCTGAAGACGTGGAAGAAATGATCACCTACTTCCAGGTCAATGGCGTGATGTTCTATTGCGATCCTTATGGCAACTACACCGGATACGAAGACGTCTTCACCAAGGTCGACATGTGCCGCAAGCACTTTTCTTCGGTAGGGCTGGGAGAAGATTTCGTCGACCAGTTCATCCGTTAAAACGGAGTTGGGCCTTCCCTCGCAAGTACCTTCCACGCAGACTCTCAACGAGCACCGGAGGAGACACCATGTTGCAGAAATCACCGCGCCTCAAGCGCATCCAGGTGGTCGCAATCACGTTCCTGACACTGGCCGGGATTGTTAATTATCTCGACCGGAGCACGCTTTCCATAGCGAATCATTCGGTCAGCCAGGAACTTGGGTTGTCGGCATCGCAGATGGGCTTGCTGCTGTCCGCCTTCTCATTCGCCTATGCATTTTCCCAGTTGCCCATCGGCATCTTGCTTGACCGCTTCGGTGCACGCGTGATGCTCGGCCTGGGCATGTTCCTGTGGTCGGCCGCGCAGTTGTGCGGTGGTCTTGTGACGAGCCTGTCGCAGTTTTTGGTCGCACGCGTCGCGCTGGGTCTTGGCGAGGCGCCGAATTTTCCCGCTGGTGCAAAGGTGGTGAGCGAATGGTTCGGCGTGCATGAGCGCGGTCGCCCAACAGGCATCTTCATTACGTCATCGACCATTGGACCCGCTATAGCACCGCCCGTCCTCACAGTGCTCCTGCTGACCTTTGGCTGGCGCACGATGTTCGTCGTCATGGGCGTGCTTGGCATTGCGGTGTCGATTGGCTGGTATCTCGTCTACCGGGATCGCCGTAACATCTCCCTCGATTCTCAGGAGGTCGCATTCCTGACAGAAGGAGAACCGGAGCAGCGCGCCGAACGCCGCATGACCATGCGTGAATGGCGTGGGTTGTTCAGCAAATCGACTACGTGGGGCATGATCTTCGGCAACATGGGCGTGATCTACATGGTGTGGCTCTATCTCACCTGGCTGCCTGCGTACCTGGAGCACGAACGCCACGTGACCATTGCGCATACGGGCTGGCTCGTGTCGGTCCCCTATCTCTTCGGCACGCTTGGGATGCTGTCCAGCGGATTCGTAGCCGATGGCCTGATGGCGCGCGGCATGGCGCCCATGCGAAGCCGTAAATGGCCGATCTGCGTCGGCTTGCTGGGCGCTGCGCTCTTCACTGTACCGGCGGCGTTTACCCCGAACCTGACGCTTGCCATGATCTATCTTTCTGCTGCCATGTATTTTGTCAACATGGCGAGCGGCGCGTGCTGGGCGCTAGCGACCGTCGCCGCGCCTCGTCACATGGTGGCCTCGCTGGGCAGCATTCAAAACTTCGGCGGCTATTTCGGCGGTTCATTTGCGCCGTTCATTACCGGTATCGTCGTGGATAAGACGCACTCCTTCATCAACGCGTTCCTGATCAGCGCGGGTGTCGCATTCGCCGCCGCGCTGGTTTATGTATTTGTAGTACGAAATAAGATTGAGGACAGCGAGACCATCGTTACAACCGTTCCCTTATCCGACCTTCCATGACTTTTCAGACTGATCTCTTCAAAGGCAAAACCGCCGTTGTGACTGGCGGCACGCAGGGCATTGGCGCGGGCATTGCTCAATGTTTCGCCGCGCTTGGCGCGCGTGTTCTTGCTGCGGGCATTGGGGCGACCGATGCTCAACGTGAGGCGTTAGGCTCTGCAATAGAAGTTGTCGAACTTGATGTTAGCGACGACGGGAGCGTAGCATCGCTCATGGCACGAGCCGACTCCATCGATATGCTAGTGAATTGCGCGGGCATGATCCGGCGCGGCGATGAACTGGCTATTGACGTATTCGAGCGCGTGGTCGCCGTCAATCTTGGCGGGACCATGCGTGTCTGTGCCGCGGCGCGCGAACGCTTGAAGGCTAGTGCTGGATCTATTGTTAACACGGCGTCGATGCTGAGTTTTTTCGGCGGCGGTCTTGTTCCCGCTTACAGCGCAAGCAAGGGTGGCGTAGTGCAGTTGACCAAGTCGCTGGCCATTGCTTATGCAGCCGATAACATTCGCGTGAATGCAGTCGCGCCGGGATGGATTGCTACGCCGTTGACGCAGGCTCTGCAGGATAGCGATGATCGTTCGCAAGCGATTCTTGATCGCACGCCAATGAAACGATGGGGTCAGCCTGGTGATGTAGCCCAAGTGGTGGCGTTCCTTTGCTCGCCAGCAGCGGCTTTTATGACGGGCGCTGTTGTTCCGGTTGATGGGGGGTATTTGGTGGTTTAGCGGTTTGGTTCGTAGTTGGGGTTTGGGCGGGCGGGGTTGTTAGGGTCTTGCGTTAGCGGTCTGGGTTGTTGCCGGGTTGCTGCTTTTTAGGCCTTCGCGGGTTTAGTGCTAGCTGTTTTCTTCATCACTATTAGCCACTGCGCGTGGCGGCGCGTCATTTCTTTGTCCAAAGCGACAAAGAAACGAAGCAAAGAAAACGCTTTCACCTCTCTACCCTAAGTGTCCACAGCGTGCAGTTCCATTTCATGGGTGCCCCAAAAGCACGGTGCTCGCCAGAGCCGAGGATGTTTGAACCCCTCTTTCTCGCGAATCCTGACAGTAAAACGCTTCGCCCCGTACGCTCTCGGGCAAGCACTAGCGACTGAACCTGCCCAAGGAGTACCCCGCGCTATCCGCGGAAAACCAACCTCCAAATTTGGATGCATGCCGAACCATTTTTTAAACCTCCGAGAAATGGATCTGCAGAATGCGTGAGGCCTAACCCGGCAAATAACAATGCAAATTGATAGCTAACTCGCGAAGTACCACGGCGGCAAATACGCGTGAGGCCGTGCGGGTTTCCTTGGCACGGGTGCTAGCCCGAGAGCGTATGGGGCGAAGCGTTTTACTGTCAGGATTCGCGAGAAAGAGGGGTTCACACATCCGTGGCTCTGGCGAGCACCGTGCTTTTCGGGTACCAATGAATCAAAACTGCACGCTGTGGACACTTAATTTTTAGAGAGTTGAAAGCGTTTTCTTTGCTTCGTTTCTTTGTCGCTTTGGACAAAGAAATGACGCGCCGCCACGCGCAGTGGCTAATAGTGATAAAGAAATAAGCCAACATAAAACGCGCGAAGACCTAAAAAGCAGCAACCTGGCAATGACCCCGACCGCTAACGCAGAACCCGTGCAACCCGGCACAGTCCCCGCCAATCACTAACGCCATGCCAAAACCACCTAAACCCCCCATTGGCCAAGGCAACGCGGCCCCCCTGCCCCCCCTGCCCCCCCTTCCATCCGGCACTGCCGCATTCTCAAAGTTCCTAGCGATACTTCAGCGCATAGCCGACTCACCGGCGCCCCCGTCCATTGCCCAGCTTACCGCTTCGTCGAACTACCCCCGGCCTACGGTCTACCGCATTCTCGGGGCCCTGATCGCCGAAGGCCTGGTCGTCGAAACGCCGCGCGGCGGAACCTATTCGCTAGGTCCTCGTTTGCTATCCCTGGCAAGCCGAAGCTGGGAGCGCTCGAACCTCCGCATAGCCGCCAGCGAGGCACTCCAGACCTTGCGCGACCTTACCCAGGAAACCGTTCACCTGGCCGTGCGCAGCGGCTCTGAAATGGTCTACATCGAAAAGCTGGAAAGCCCGCACGCCGTGCGCATGGCATCGCGGATAGGCACACGCGTCACACTGTATTCAAGCTCCGTCGGCAAAGCCTATCTGTCTTCACTCAAGCGCCCGGACCGCGACGCGCTACTCGCCACCCTGAATTTCGAGCGCTTCACGCCGAATACGATCATCGAACGCACCGCACTCGATACCGAACTCAATGAAACCCACGCTCGCGGCTACGCCGAAGATCGTGAAGAAAACGAGCAGCAGATCTTTTGCTACGGCAGCGCAGTCCTGGGAGCAAACGGCGAGCCGATCGCATGCGTCAGCATCAGCATTCCCCTATACAGGAAAAGCACAACGCCGATGGAAACCTACATCGCGCCGTTGAAAGACGCTTGCCGCGTAATCGCCGAAGGAGTCGGCCCGGGCTCGCGCTGAGTGCAAGTCGAACGAGCAGGGTCACTCATCATCGGACAGGTATTATTCAATCGAATCTCTCTTCTCAAACGGATACCCCATGATCACTTGCTACCTTCGTTACATTATCAATCCGTCGAAACTCAAAGAGTTCGAAGCCTACGGCAAGATGTGGATTCCGTTAGTCGAGAAATTCGGTGGCCAGCATCACGGCTATTTCCTGCCGTCGGAGGGAGCCAACAACGTCGCGCTAGCGATGTTCTCGTTTCCGAGCCTGGCGATGTACGAAAGCTACCGTGAACAATCGCAGCTTGATCCGGAATGCCAGGCAGCATTCAAATATGCCGAAGAAACACAGTGCATCGTCAGCTACGAACGCAGCTTCTTTCGTCCCGTCTTCAGTTAATCGCGAGCGCAAAATTAAAATGCCGGGAGAACATCCCCGGCATATCAAAGTCTAGCGCCAAGTGCACCGCGCTAAGTCTCGGCCTTCCCGCTCATCGAGCCAAAGGCCACATTCATCTGCTTAGCAACTCACTTAGAACCGGGTACGCAAACCAATAGTCGCAGCAACCTGGCTATTTGTCGACGACGCGGTCAACCCGTTGATGTCAGCGGTCAGGCCCGAATCACCCGTACCGTTCACGTGCTGATACACGCCTTGCAGATACACATCGGTACGCTTGGACAGCGCGTACGCCGTCTGCAAGGTCACCTGGTTATATCTCGGGCTCACCCCATCCAGGCTCGCATCGGTAAAGGTGTAGGCGCCCGACACTGTCCACGCCGGCGTGAAGTTGTAGCGGCCGTTCACCTCATAGTTGGTGAAGCGCGCACTGCCGCCCGCCAGAGCAATGCCGTTGGTCGTCCCGGAGGCCGACGAGCCGATACCCGTCAAGTTGTTCAACTGAGTCTGCGTGAACACGAAGCCGACATTTGCTGCGCCGAACGCGTAGTTGACGCCCCCGCCGTAGGTGCGTTGACGGTCCGCTGCGAACGTGGCGTCGGCAGTCACGGCACCCGATGAGTTCAGCGTGGAGCCCGCGCTGTTGAGTTGCATGTAGCTGGCCGCGGCAGACAAAGGACCATAGTTATATGACACGCCCAGACTGTATGCCCGGTTGTCGGAGAACCCCCCCGCGTCGTTCGAGAAGCCATACAAACCGCCGAACTTGAAGCCGCCATAGTTGACGCTCTGATACTTGACCGAGTTGTTGATGCGGAACGAGTTATCAAGGTTGTCGTTATCGAATGGATGAGCGGCCTGCGTGCCGCCGAACTGCGTGCCGGTCAGAGCGAGCGGGCCAACATAGTCGACCATCGAGTCGTACTGCCGGCCGAGGGTGATGGCGCCAGCCTGGTCACTCGACAAACCAACGAACGCCTGACGGCCGAACTCCAGGCCGTTTTGGCCTAACTTGCCGTTGTCGATATTAAAACCGTTTTCCAACGTAAAGATGGCCTTGAGACCACCACCCAGGTCTTCGGAGCCTCGCAGGCCCCAACGGCTGCCGTTGACTTGACCGCTGGTCGCCTGGACGTTTTTGCTGCCGCCCTGGTTATTGGTGTAGGTAATGCCCGCGTCGATCAGGCCATAGAGGGTCACGCTGTTCTGCGCGTGTGCCGCTCCGGCGAAAGTGCCCAAGACACCGAGAGCAAGAAGGGATTTCTTCATTTCAATTTCTCCGAAAATACGATTGAGCAACGCGGTCCGCATGGCCTTTTTCACAGGCTGCAAACACCGCGATCCCGTCAGATAAACGCGCATCGCTGCGCGTACTGATCGACGTCGCCGTACGTCGATCAGACGGACACCATTAAACAGCGGCGTTTTGCGAGCACCGTTGGCAGCGGACAACAGGCATGCTTACCAAGCGTTGCGCCGGGTCAAAACCGTAATGCAATGGTTTGCGTTGAACAGGGCCCTTGAAGGAATGCGGCAGGCTGGCAAAACGTTTCGTGGAAAGGCATGCGCGGGTGTTCTCGTGCTAACGCCGGCAAGACGCGGGACGTTATCAATTGTCCGACGCGTACCTTGCGGTCATGAAGGGGAACATTCTGGAATAATTTGGCGACACATTAAACGCGGATAAGTGGCGCCTAGTGAAAGGGGAGAAACGACAGCTGCTCTAACTAAGCCACCATCAAAACGTGAACAAGCGATCGTCCTGAAGACGTGACCGCATCCCCGAATAGTCAAGCAGGTTGCGCCAATTCCTCACCAAGCATTTCACCGTGTCTCCAGGCACGCACTCTGTATCCGTCACGAGTGCCGCCTTAAGCGCCCTTCCCGCGTGAGAAAGATAGTCCAGAGCTTGCGGCAAACCTGATCGGAGGCTTTAGCCACAAGCCTGACCGACCTGCCCACGTATCGCATCTCTTTTCGCCGTCTCGACGATCAACCGATGCACACCCTATTTCCAGTGAGAAATACGGTAACGAAGCGGTAACGCACCGCGTCATATAGCGGGCTACTTTAGTGACTCGTCTAGCGACTTGCATGCGAGGGCAGTCACCATGAAACAGATTCTTTCAGCACAGGTTCTTGCAGCGGTTCTGCGAGCCAGTTCAACGCCGTTGTTTTCGGAAATGCTCGTAGCAATGTCGGCGGGCCGGGAACGCGCAGCGCTCTTCCGTCATACAGCGGAAGACACGGCCGCCTCGCGGCGAAACCGCGCCCGCTAATACCAGGGGATCCCAGCGGCAACAAGGAAAAGAGATTCCTGCTCTTTTTCGAATCCGCCTGTAACTGAACCTAAAGACAGCTCGCCTGCCCCAAAGCTGCTGTTCACCCTTTGAAACCTTACTCACTAAATAAGGATAACAAACTATGCCACTGGTGAAAGAAAAAATCGATACACCGGTTCGAGCAGAAAGTATAGAAAAGATAGATCTGCCTGAGTCCGTGCGAGTTGCTTCCATCGAACATATCGAACTGGAACCTGACGGTCAACATATGGTGGTGCATAGCGACCGTGCAACCTTGACGTTCCATTACTCGGTATTGCGCGAACTGCTCGCCGTGCTTCCCGCCGCGATCATGCAATCGGAGCGAATGCTCGAGCGAACGCCCCACATCAACTTCGCGATGGGCTGCGAAGGATGGGAGCTCGGCGCGATCGACAACGGCAAGAGCCTGGTCCTTACGTTCCGGCTGCAAGGCGGCGCCAACATTTCCTTCTGCCTTCCCCGGGAACAAATTCCTCCGATGGTCGACGCGCTGATATCGGCGGCACGACTGGTTCAGATTCCAGCGCACGCGAGCGGCCCCTTGCAATAACCCGATAACCGGATCTCCGGCTCGTGCAACGAATTTCCTGAGCGGCCAGAAGACGCAAGTCCCGGCCAGCACGGCACCGAACACGTCCGAACACGTCCGATCACGTCTGATAAGACGCGCAAAAGCAGGGCAACACATTCGGGCCGATATGCTCGTCAAGTACATCAAATGAAATTCAACTTTCGACCCTTCCGACTCTTCCGGAAATCGCGCACCGCTCACTCGGCCGTCGCCATTGCATTGAACGTTTTCCTGGCTCCTTCCGTCTATGCAGCGACCAGCAGTTTTGTCATCCGGGACATACAGATCGAGGGCCTGAAGCGCATTGAGCCCAGCTCGGTCTTCGCCTACGTCCCGCTCAAGCGAGGCGATGTCTTCTCAGACGACAAAGCGTCCGAAACCATCCGCGCTCTCTACGCAACCGGTTTCTTCGACGACGTTCAGGTCGAGACGCTAGGGAATGTGGTCATTGTGAAAGTACAGGAGCGCGCTGCTGTCTCGTCAATCGACTTTGCAGGCATCCACGAGTTCGACAAGGACAACCTCACCAAAGCATTGCACTCAGTCGGCTTGTCGCAAGGCAGCACATACGACAAGGCGCTTGTCAGCAAAGCCGAACAGGAACTGAAACGCCAATACCTGACACGCGGTTATTACGCCGCCAAGGTGAGCACCACGGTCACGCCGATCGACCGCAACCGGGTATCCATCCTGTTCTCGGTCACCGAAGGTCCAAGCGCGAAAATTCGCCAGATCAACTTCATGGGCAATCAGGTTGTCAGCTCGGCGACACTGCTCGACGAAATGCAGTTATCGACGCCAAACTGGTTTTCCTGGTACACGAAGAACGACCTCTACGCGAAAGACAAGCTAACGGGCGATCTGGAAAAGGTGCGCTCGTATTACCTGGACCGCGGCTATCTGGAGTTCAACATTGACTCCACGCAAGTGTCGATCTCGCCCGACAAGAAAGACATGTACCTGACCGTCACTATTCATGAGGGCGAGCCGTACACTATTTCAAGCATCCGGCTAGGTGGCAACTTGCTCGATCGCAACGCCGAGCTGCAAAAGCTGGTGTTGATTCACGCGGGCGAACGTTTCTCGGCCGAAAAATTACAGGCCACGACCCAGGGACTGGTAGACAAGCTAGGAGAGTATGGCTATGCGTTCGCACAGGTCAACGCCCAGCCGGAGATCGATCAGTTTCATCACACGGTCGCGTTGACATTGCAGGTCGATCCGGGGCGCCGCGTATATGTGCGCCGCGTGAACATTGAAGGCAACACCCGGACGCGCGACGAAGTGATACGCCGCGAAATGCGCCAGATTGAAAGCTCATGGTTCGACAGCAGCCGGCTAAAGCTCTCGAAGGAACGGATTGATCGGCTAGGCTACTTTACGAACACCGAGGTCACCACGGTGCCGGTTCCGGGCACCACCGACGAGGTCGATGTAGACGTGAAGGTGGAAGAGAAACCAACGGGCGCGATCACGCTGGGCGCAGGCTATGACTCGAGCGACAAGGTCGTGTTGTCCGCGGGCGTATCGCAAGACAACGTGTTTGGCTCTGGAACAACGCTCGCACTAAACGTGAATACGGCAGCGACGTACCGGACCCTGTCTGTCACGCAAACCGATCCGTACTTTACGATCGATGGCATCAAGCGCATCACCGACATGTACTACCGGACCACCTACCCGCTTTACAACTTTAGCGACACGAGTTTTCGCATTACGTCGGTCGGCGCGGATATGAAGTTCGGCATACCGTTCTCCGAGTCGGACGTGGTTTATTTTGGCGCCGGCTTCGAGCAGGACCGGTTCAACACGGACTCGACCACGCCGCAAAGCTACCTGGATTATGTTGCCGAGTTCGGTCGCGTGGTGAACAACGTCCCGGTCACGGTGGGCTGGTCGCACGACGCACGCGACAGTGCGCTGATCCCGAGCAAAGGCTATTTCCTCCAGGCCAACGGAGAGCTTGGAACACCAGCAGGAAATACCCAGTACTACAAATCAGATGTTCAGGCTCAGTACTATTACACGCCGGCCCGGGGTTTCATTTTCGGCATGAACTTCCAGGCGGGCTATGGCCACGGCATAAGCGGCGACGCCTACCCCATCTTCAAGAACTACTATGACGGCGGGATTGGATCGGTGCGGGGCTACGAGTCCGGTTCGCTCGGACCTCGCGACGCTACGACCGGCGATCCTATCGGCGGGTCGAAAATGATCGTCGGCAATATAGAAATGACTTTCCCGCTACCCGGTACGGGTTACGACCGTACCCTGCGCGCCTTTACTTTTGTCGACGGCGGCAACGTCTGGGGCAACGAGGGCGACAGCGTGGGTGCCAATGGCCTGCGATACAGCTATGGCGCGGGACTTGAGTGGATCTCCCCTATCGGACCGCTCAAGCTGGACTTCGGTTTGCCGATCGTGCGGCACGCGGGAGACCAATACCAGAAATTCCAGTTCCAGATTGGCACGTCGTTCTAGCCCGTGCAGTCAGCAGACACGCTCATCGGGCTCACGCCGCGCGTGCGCCATATCGCCGTCGCAGTGGCGATCGCCATGTCTCTCGCACCCGCGCCCGCGCTCGCGCAACTCAGTGGCGCCGCAGCACGGTCTGAACCCATCGATCCGCCGTGGGGCCTTCGACTCGCTCCTGAAATGGCCGAGCATCCGATACCGCCAAACACGTCTACCGCCGTATTTGGAATAGGCGATGCGGCAGACGGCGACGAGGACCGCGACCTGTCGCTCAAGGGTCACGGAGAGCTTCGGCGCAGCGCGGCTATTGTCAAAGGCGACGCCGTTCATTACGACATCGACCGCAACGTGACCGATGCATACGGTCACGTGCGCATAGTCGATAACTACGATGTCTTTGCCGGCCCCGAAGCCCATCTGCAGGTCGAGGCCGACGAAGGCACCATGACCACCCCGACCTATCACTTCAACCTGACAGGCGGTTCGGGGAGTGCCGATAGCATCGATCTGATCGATAACGAACGTTCAGTCGTGCATCACGGCACCTACACCGCATGTCAATGCGAAACCGACCCGGCCTGGTACCTCAAGGCAGCAAGTTTCGACATGGACCAGGGGTCGAACGAAGGCATTGCTCACAACGGCGTGTTGTTCTTCCAGGGCGTGCCCATTTTTGCAAGTCCGTGGTTGTCGTTTCCACTGTCCAGCGCTCGTCAAAGCGGCTTTCTTCCGCCAACTTTCTCGCTGAGTTCGACGAATGGATTCGACCTCACAGTACCGTATTATTTCAACATTGCGCCGAACTACGACCTGACTGTAACGCCGCGCTACATGTCCAAACGCGGCGCGATGCTGACAACAAATTACCGCTATCTATCGCCGGCCTATTCTGGTTCAGTGACGATTGCTTATTTACCCGACGACGCGCTGACCAAGACGAACCGTTATTCGATCAACGTCACGCACAACCAAAATTTTGGCGGTGGCTTGGCAGCGTATGTTAACTATTCGAAGGTGTCGGACGTCAACGTGACCACGGACCTTAACTCGAATACCGCGTCGCTGGTCAATGGGCAGGACATCTTCCAGCAAGAGGCGGGCGTGACCTACAACAACGGTCCATGGTCGGTGCTGGCGCGGGAACAGCGTTGGCAATCGTTCAGCACCGCGCCGCCCTACAATCGTGCGCCTGAACTGGACGTCAAATACAATCAGTACAACATGGGCGGATTTGATTTCGGCGCCGAGGCTGACGTCACGCGCTTCACCATTTCCACGGCCGACTCCACGGAAGGCAGCCGATTTACATTCAATCCCTACGTCAGTTATCCGCTATCCGGTCCGGGATGGTTCGTCACGCCAAAGGTTCAGTGGCACTACGTGGCTTACGACCTGTCGTCAATCGGAAGCACCGCCCCAACGGGCCAGCCGAACAGCTTCTCGTTCAATGTGCCCACACTCAGCCTGGACTCAGGCCTCGTGTTCGAACGCAGCATTCGTCTGTTTGGAACGGACTATATCCAGACGCTGGAACCTCGGCTCTACTACGTCTATACGCCGTATCGGAACCAGACGTTCGCACCGGTCTTCGACACCGGCGAGGAGGACTTTGGACTGGCCCAGATCTTCACCGACAACACCTTCGTTGGCGGCGATCGGGTTGCCGACCTGAACCGTTTGACGGCCGCCATTACAACCCGCTTCATCAATCAGGCGACGGGCGATGAACGGGCCCGCTTCGTGGTCGCGCAAGAATACTATTTCACCAACCCGCAAGTGGTCCTGGAGCCGGGCGAATCCGTGACCGACGTGCGCGGAAGCGACGTCATTGTCGGGGCCTCACTGAAGATAGGCCCGGGCCTCACGACCGAGCAAGCGGTGCAATACGACGAGCAACGCAACCAGCTGGATCAGGGCACCTCCGGCTTCACCTGGAAACCGGGAGATCGGGAAGTAGTCAGTCTTGCTTATCGATATACCCGCGCCGATGAGGACCTGGAAAACGAAGCGGAAAACCAGATCGTGACATCCGGTCAATGGCCGCTGACCAGAAAGCTCTACGCGGTCGGGCAGGCCAATTACGACATGGTTGCGCATCGTCTGGTGGCGGGGTTGCTCGGCATTCAGTACGACGCCGATTGCTGGTCGCTCAGCTTCGCGGTGCAGAAATACACGAATATAGCGACCTCGACGACCACGGCCAGCAGCGCTACCCGCGTCCTGTTGCAGCTTCAACTCAAGGGTCTGACGAAGATCGATAACGGGCTGTCCGAGCAATTTAAAGCGAGCATTCCCGGCTATACGCCATTGCCTTCACCGCCCGAACCAGAGTCGCGATTCTCGAATTATGAATGACAACGCTGTTAGATCGCTCGTGCGTGCACATCGGCGTGGATGGAAGGGTTTAAAATCGTCGTTGGCAAAGTCGAATCCAGCAAGCAGGAGCAAACGATGAACAAGGCATTAAAAGGCATACATCACGCCGCAGCAGACGGCTACGCCACCACGACCACTGCGGAAACCTATGTCCGCGGCCGGCCTGATTACCCGCCTGAGATCGCGGACTGGTTGCGTGATCAGCTCGGGCTTCGCGCTGGAACAACCGTCGTGGATCTCGGCGCGGGCACCGGAAAATTTACGCCGCGGTTGATCGGCACGGGCGCCAGGGTGATCGCGGTCGAACCCGTCGCCGTGATGCTCGGGAAGCTGTCCGCAGCGCTTCCGCAAGTGGAGACGCACGCGGGCACAGCTGACTCAATCCCGCTTCCCGATGCATCGGTTGATGCAGTGGTGTGCGCGCAATCATTCCATTGGTTCTCGACGCACGCTGCGCTGGCGGAAATACTTCGGGTCTTGAAACCGGGCGGCAAGCTCGGTCTGATCTGGAACCTAAGGGACGCCGGCGTGCCGTGGGTCGCCCGGCTCGACGCGATCGTGAATCGAGTGGAAGGCGATACCCCGCGTTATTACACCGGCGCCTGGCGAGCCGCGTTTCCACACGAAGGCTTTGGCGCGCTCAATGAACACCATTTCAGCATCGGTCATACGGGGTCGCCGGAGGACGTAATCGTGAACCGCGTGCGCTCCACCAGCTTTATTGCGGCGCTCGCCGCGGACGCGCGCGAGAAGATCGACAGCGAAGTCAGGGCGCTGATCGCCGCTGAACCACTGCTCGCGGATAAAGACGTGGTCACGGTTCCTTACGAGACTGCGGCGTTTTATGTCGAGAAGCTCGCACGCTAAACGGCGATCAGGAATGAGGAGTGCTCCGTCGTAGCCGTGCCTTGCACACGCGCGGCACTTCTCTGTCACAGTGGAGGCCTGCATGCCAGCTCCACTCACTGACGACTCGATCTCCATGACTCTCGGCAATAACGGCGTTTCTCCCGCACTCGAATGTCGCGGCTTGAGCAAGGCATACGGCGCTGGCCGGGTGTTACTGGCAAACCTCGATTTCTCGCTTGATCCCGGGGAATTCGTTGCGATCATGGGTGACTCGGGTGTCGGCAAGTCGACGCTTCTGAACCTGATCGCGGGCCTCGATCAAGCCGACAGCGGCGAAGTGCTGATCGACGGCGCGGCAATCTCCAATCTCGACGATAACGCCGCCACTCGCCTCCGGCGTCAAAAACTCGGCTTCGTGTTCCAGGCGTTTCACGTCCTGCCGCATCTCACGCTGGTTCAAAATGTCGCGCTTCCGCTATTGCTCAACGACACGTCACCCGCTCGTGCGCTCGACTTGCTTGAAGCGGTCGGCCTGGGCGGACGCGGCGATGATTTCCCGCGACAGCTATCGGGTGGAGAATTGCAGCGCGTTGCCATCGCCCGTGCGCTCGTGCATCGGCCCACGTTGATCCTGGCCGACGAACCCACCGGTAACCTCGATCCGGAAACCGCGCAAGAGGTGCTCTCGCTGTTCCGTGCGGAGATCAAGGCGAACGGCGCCGCAGCCATCATGGTCACGCACTCCATCGCGGCAGCAGCGAGCGCGGACAGGATACTTATTCTGAGCGAGCATGGGTTGCACGCCGCGCAACCGGCGCAGTCCGTCGGTGAACGCTCGTGAGTCAGCTTGTGACGGAACCCTCCCGGCGGATCGCCGGTGGCCAGCTCCTCGCGCGCTGGCTGCTCGGTGCGGAGTGGCGCAGTCATCCGGCTCGCGCAATAGTCGCGATCGCAACCATTGCGCTAGGCGTGGCGCTCGGCTATGCCGTGCAACTCATCAACAGTGCCGCGTTCAACGAGTTTTCCGCAGCCGCCAAGAGCCTTTCCGGCGAGGCCGACTTGCAAGTCCGTGGCGCTCAGCCCACCTTCGATGAAAACTGGTACCCGCGTCTCGCGACAACACCGGGCGTGGCGCTCGCCAGCCCCGTTCTGGATCTGGACGTAACCGTGCCCGGGCAGACCGCTGCGTTGAAAGTGCTTGGCATCGATGTCCTCAGGGCGAGCCGCATCGCGCCCGAACTGATCGGCGTGCCAGCTGCGCAGCGTCCTCTCGATACCCTTTCCGACGATGCCATCTTCCTCTCATCCGCTGCGCAGCAGTGGCTTCACGCGACGCCCGGCGAATATATCGGGCTCCTTAGCGGTACATCGACAGTACGTTTCCGGGTAGCCGGCGGCCTGGTCAGGACGCGCCCTGGACAACGGGTCGCGGTAATGGATATCGCCGCCGCCCAGTGGCGTTTCGGACTCGAAGGGAAACTCTCTCGCATCGACTTGCAACTGCAACGCGGCGTCGACCGGGATCGCTTCAAACGCGAGTTGCAGGAGCGGCTTGGCAACCAACTGGTCGTAGCCGAAACACGCGACGATGAAAACCGCACCGACCGCCTCTCTCGCGCTTACCGCATCAACATGAATGTGCTCGCGCTGGTGGCGCTTTTCACCGGCGCATTTCTCGTGTTCTCGACGCAAGCGTTAGCGGTCGTCCGCCGCCGCGCGCAGTTCGCGATGCTTCGCGTACTGGGCTATACACGCCGCCAGCTTCTACGCCAGATATTGATGGAAGGCGCGCTTCTTGGTGTGTTTGGCTCCGTGCTCGGCCTCGTGCTGGGCTACGTGCTGTCGAGCATCGCGCTGCGTTTCTTCGGCAGCGACCTGGGCGGCGGCTACTTTCCGGGCGTGCAGCCTCATGTCAGTTTCGAGCCCGTTGCAAGCGCCATCTTTCTTGCGCTGGGTATCGGCGTATCCGTGCTGGGCAGTCTCGTGCCGGCGCTGGAAGCGGCGCGCGCACGGCCGGCGGCGACGCTCAAAGCAGGCAGCGAAGAAGGCGCGCTAGCGCGGCTGGCAACGCCGTGGCCGGCCGTGATTTGCCTCGTGATGGCAGGCATCCTGGCGCTCCTGCCGCCGTTATTCGATGTCCCTATCCTCGGTTATCTAGCCGTTGCGTTGCTTTTGGTTGGTGGTATTGCGTTGATGCCGCGTTGCACGGCGATTGTGTTCACTGCACTGAGCCGATGGCATACAAAACGCCGGACACGCGCCGTCACGACGCTGGCGCTTGCCCGCCTCGCCAATGCACCCGGCCAGGCATCCATCGCCATGGGCGGCGTTCTGTCGAGCTTTGCGCTGATCGTCGCGATGGCCATCATGGTCGCGAGCTTCCGCGTGTCCGTCGATGAATGGCTGACGCATCTTTTGTCGGCCGACCTGTACGTTCGAGTCGCCGCCAATGGCGACACTGCGAGCCTGAGTCCCGGCGAACAAACAGCGATCGCCACGACGCCTGGCGTCAAGGGTGCCGCGTTCACTCGCGCATCGCACCTCACGCTCGACCCCGCGCGCCCCGCGGTGGCCGTGCTCGCGCGTGACATCGATGCAGCCGATCCCGGCGGCGTCATGCAGATGACCGGCCCCGTGCTCCCGCCATCCGCCCTGCACGATGGCGAGACGCCCATATGGGTATCGGAAGCGATGGTCGACTTGTATCAATACAAGCTGGGGCAAAGACTCAAGTTGTCGATCGGCACTCACGGCGAAACCTTCGTCGTATCTGGCATATGGCGTGACTACGTGCGCCAAACGGGCGCGATCCAGTTGCGGCTGCCAGACTACCGGCGCCTCACCGGCGACACAGGCGCCACCGATGCCGCAATCACGGTCGACCCCGGTGCAAACGTGGAAAGCGTCATTGCGAATTTGCGCAAATTGCCCTTCAGCGCCGCGATGCAGTTCGCTGAACCCGGCGATATCCGTGCGCGAACGCTGACCATTTTCGACCGGAGTTTCGCGGTGACCTATCTGCTGGAAGCGGTGGCCATTGTGATCGGACTGTTCGGCGTCGCGGCAACGTTCTCAGCGCAGACACTCGCTCGTGCACGCGAGTTCGGCATGTTGCGGCACGTCGGCGTAACGCGTCGTCAGGTGCTCGAGATCCTCGCGGCGGAAGCCGGCATGCTAACGGCGCTCGGCATTGCCGTGGGCTTTATCCTGGGCTGGGCAATCAGCCTGATCCTGGTCTTTGTGGTTAATCCACAGTCATTCCACTGGAGCATGTCGATGCATATTCCATGGCATGTGGTGAGCACCGTGGCGCTCGTCATGCTGATCTCGTCATGTGCAACAGCGGTGGTCGCAGGACGCAACGCGGTATCTCTCGATGCCGTGCGCGCAGTGAAGGAGGACTGGTAATGCGCGGCCTCCCAAGCGCCTTGAATCATGCTCGGCGATACGCCTTGATCGCAGGTGCTTGCTGCGTGTTCAGCACGCCTTCCATGGCGATGGAATTCGCCACAGTCACCGAAAATCATCCGCTTGTCTTCTCGCAAGACACGGGCGCGCATCCGGCCTTTCGCACTGAGTGGTGGTACGCAACGGGTTGGCTCAATCAACCGGATGGCAAACCGCTTGGTTTCCAGATCACGTTCTTTCGCTCGGCCACGGGACACGATCCCGCTGACCCGAGTGCGTTCGCGCCGTCGCAGTTGATCATCGCTCATGCGGCGCTTAGTGATCCTTCATTGGGTCGGCTCGTTCACGATCAGAAGATTGCGCGTCAGGGCTTTGGCCTCGCTTATGCGAAGACCGATAACAGCGATGTCAAGCTCGACGCCTGGCAACTCGTGCGCGCAGCCGATGGTCACTACACCGTCACGGTGAATGCCGCCGATTTCACGCTGGACCTGTCGCTCATGCCAACTCAGGCACCGCTGCTGCAGGGCGATAAAGGTTACTCGCGCAAAGGTCCGCTGGCGGCGCAAGCGAGTTACTACTACAGCGAGCCGCAACTGCGCGTGAGCGGCAAGGTCACGCGCGCTTCCAACACGAACGGCAAGGCCGGGCTGAGCACGGCAGTGACCGGATCGGCGTGGCTGGATCACGAATGGTCGAGCACGGTACTTAGCAGCGATGCCACGGGATGGGATTGGCTAGGCGCCAATTTATCGGACGGATCGGCACTGATGGCTTTCAAGGTGCGCGGACAAAACGGCGGAGCAGTCTGGTCACACGCAACGCTTCGCGATGCAAGCGGGCACGTGACTGCATTCGAAGGGGACCAAGTCGACTTCACGCCGCGCAAGACGTGGCGCTCGCCTCGCACGGGTACGTCTTACCCGGTATCGGAGACGGTCAGGACTGGCGCGCTTACGTGGCAGCTCGATCCATTGATGGAAGATCAGGAGCTCGACTCCAGCCAGTCGACTGGCGCGGTGTATTGGGAGGGAGCGGTACGAGTGAGTCGTGACGGTAAAGCCTTAGGTCACGGTTATCTGGAATTGACGGGATATGGGAAGGCGCTGAAGCTGGAACGATAACCACGCTCATCGCATAGCGCAGTTTTTTAAAAAACATATGACAAGGTCATGACGTTACGCAGACTTTAACAGTCTGCGTAATACCGCTGGCACGTCTGATTACCTCGCGAAACATCAACTCTTCGCACAGGCGTGCCAGCGGTCGCCACGAAGGCGACGCAAACGCACCGGAGCTTAGCCCTTCAAGCTGTCCGGCACCTTCCCGCCATTGGCTGCAAGCTGTGCCATCACGGCTTTCTGCAACCAGATGTTCATCGATGCGGAGTCGTTAGTGTCGCCCGAATAATGCAACTCGCCAGCCAGCTCTTTGCGGGCAGAGAGGCTGCTGTCGAGGCCGAGCAACTTCATCAGGTCAACAATCGATGTCTTCCAGTTCAATTGCTCCGACGTATTCGCCTGCATGGCAGTCAGGACTGCTTCGACATCCACCGGCTCTGCTGCAGCCACGGCCGGTGCCGGAGCAGCGGCGGGCGCCGTGGTTGGGTCTGCTTCAGGCGCCACAGGTGCTGTCACAGCGGGGTGGCTTGAAGGGAAAATCTTGCTCAGGATCGTGCCAAAAATGCTCATGATATTTATCCCTTGGTCGACGTAGTTGAAGACGTTGTAAAGCGACGTTGTGAAATGACGTAATAAAGCAGCGCGTTCGCTGCTTCGTGAAGTCGCCGTGCAAGACACGTTCCCGAAACATTCATGCTATGTCGCAAGTCCGGCGCACGGCGTCCAGGGACATTGTAGGCGATCGATTGTCTCGAAAATGCCCTGACGTGGAGAAGCCGTAACACGAACAGGATACTGTTCCCGCAACGCACGTAGAACGCTGCATTCGTTTCCACTAAATGCATAACGTTGGACGATCATCCTTGCAGTCCGGGAAACGAAGTTCATTCATGCGATCATTCGCTCACTGCAATCGCCTCCTCCATTCGCCAACCCATGACAACAAAACGCCAGGTTGACTCCGCTCGCTTCGTACACGGCTCAACCTTGCGGCATGTCGTGGTCATGGCAGGAACCGGGGCGATCGGATTGATGGCCGTGTTCGCGGTCGACCTGGCCAATCTTTTTTATGTATCGCTGCTGGGCGATACATCGGTGGCTGCGGCCGTCGGGTTCGCCGGGACCATCAACTTCTTTCACACCGCCATTTCCATCGGCATGACCATCGGTGTCAGCGCGACAGTCGCGCGGCTGCTCGGTGCGGGACAGCGGACTAAAGCGCGGCAAGTGGCATCGGCGAGTCTCGTGCTGATGATTGTCATCACGCTCGTACTGAGCGCCCTCACGCTGCTCTTTCTCGACCCGATCCTCAACGCGCTCGGCGCGGCCGGCGAAACGCGCGTGCTGACGCGCAGCTTCCTGTTGATCACCGCGCCCACGTACGTGTTCCTCGCTATCGGCATGTGCACGGCCGCCCTGATGCGTTCTGTCGGCGATGCCCACCGGGCAATGAGCGTCACGCTGACCGCAGCCGTCGTGACCGCGATCCTTGACCCTATCCTGATCTTCGGTTTCCATCTCGGGCTGACGGGCGCGGCCATATCGAACGATATTGCGCGTGTCGCGCTCGCGCTCGTTGGCCTCTATGGCGCGACCCGGGTCAACGACCTCATTGCCCGCGTCCGCTTTGCACGCTTGTGGTCCAACAGCCAGCCGGTCATGAAGGTGGCGCTCCCCGCCGTGCTGACCAACCTCGCCACGCCTGTCGCCAGTGCATACGTAACGCATGCAATGGCCAGTTTTGGTGCTGCCGCCGTGGCGGGGCAAGCGACCATCGACCGCATCACGCCTGTGGCCTTCGCGGTGATCTATGCGCTGACCGGCGCGGTCGGTCCGATCATCGCGCAGAACCTTGGAGCAGGCCGAGCGGACCGGATTCGCGAAACGGTTCGCAACAGCCTGGTGTTCGTACTGCTGACGGTCGTGGTTGCGTGGATCGTGCTGGCGCTCGCTCAGGGTGGCCTGATCCGCGCGTTCTCGGCTCGCGGCGACACCGCCGTCATCATCACGGCATTCTGTTCGTGGCTGGTCGCGAGCTATGCGTTCGTCGGTTGCCAGTTCGTGGCGAATGCGACCTTCAACAATCTTGATCGGCCGTTGTTATCGACGCTGTTCAACTGGGGGCGTGCGACCATCGGCACGGTGCCGTTTGTTGCGGCCGGGATGCGCCATGGACCGGTCGGCGTAATGATCGGACAGGCCGCCGGTAATGCAATTTTCGGCACGATGGCCATGCTGGTTGCGTATATCGTGGTCAAGCGTTTGCCAATGGGCGATTGCGCCGCGCTGGCGAGTAAAGGCAGCAACCAGCTTGAGCAGTCGTCGGTTAATGTCCCTGCCGCGGCCGTGGGAAATACCATGGCGCCGGACGTGGAGTTAAAGGAACTGCCCGTGCAAGGTAGCTAGAGGCGCTTAGACCCTTGTTAAACGCTCTGCCGCTAAGCCTTCTCTTATTGGCGTTATCACGCCCTATTTTCTTTAGCGAATTCCGCTAAGTTCAGTGCGCCTGATTGTTCGATTTGTGTGGATTAACAATTCCCCTCTATCGGTACAATATTTCGATAGTCCGCGCATATACTCCATTCCATCGACGCAGCGCACCAAACAGCAAGACCGCTGCGTAGCCCATGAATGAAGTACTAATATGCATCGGAGCACATCATGAACAAGACCCTTATTGCATCGTTGTTAGTCGCCGTATCTGCCGCCTTTGCAGCACCCGCGTTTGCCAGCAGCGGTTATGGCCCGGCGCCTTCGTACAACCCGCAAGTCGGCGCACCGTCTTCGCAACGTGGCCAAAGCGCGCAGACCATCGCAGCAGAAAGTGCGGCGAATAACCCTGACGCAAGGGCTTATGGCGGCGTGCGTAGCACCACGACACAATCCGGTGAACGGGATCAAGCCAACAACACACGTTCGCTCTTCTCGCATAACTGATCGAGGTTGAAGTTTAAAACGTGGCAGGAAGCCGATGCCCGGCGAACTCAGATTCGCCGGGCATCGGTGTTTGTGGAGATGACGGATCTTGCTGACATGCAAGATGTGGACGCAGGCTATAGCACTTTGATGCATAGTTAATAGATGACGACTTAACCAACGTGTCGCCGTTTCCGTCCACCAAGAAGGAAGATCCTCATGTCAGAGCAAGCGCAATTCGAACTCTTTGCATTCTGGCGCTCGTCCGCCGCGTTTCGCGTACGTGTCGCCCTAAGTTTGAAGGGCCTGAGCGCGCACGAACAAAACATCGACCTCGACGCAGGCGAACAACGCAGCGCCGAATTCCTGAAGATCAGTCCGCTAGGATCCATTCCCGCGCTGGTTTCCGAGGGGCACGAACCGCTGACGCAATCCCTCGCCATCCTTGAATTCCTCGACGAATTGCAGCCGTCGCCGCCTTTGTTGCCAACCGATCTGTACGGTCGTGCACGCGTGCGCTCCATTGCGTCCATGTGTGCCGCCGATACCCATCCGATGGTCGTGCCGCGCGTGAAAAAGTATCTTCAGACAACGGGCGGATTCGACGATGCCGCGTGGCGCGCATGGCAAATCAAGTGGCTCGGCACGGGCCTGGCCGCCGTTGAGGAGCGTCTGGCGGGCGCGCCGGAAACGGGCAAGTACTGTCACGGCGATGAACCCACCATGGCGGATATTTGCCTCGCAAGCATTGTTGCGGTGACGCGCGTGTTCAAGATCGTCATCCCCGATGTGCCGACTATCGACCGCATCATGGCTGCATGTGACGAGCATCCGGCATTCATGAAGGCCGATCCCAGGCGGCAAGCCGGAGCGCCAACGTAACTGGTAAATAGCAAGCAGCGGTGACCAAGGGCTATCGCTGCTCCTTTAATACCCCGCGCCGCGCGTTGCCGTTTGTCCGGCCAATGCACCAGCCTTGTCCGCATACGCTTCGGCCACGGACGCAATGATCCCGATAGCTTCCTGAACCTGCGATTTCGAAATGTTCAGATACGGAATTGCGCGCACGCCATCGGTACCGGAGGGCAGCACATACAGGCCCTTCTCGTATAAGCGCTCGACAAACTCACCCGCAGGCAAGGACGTCACGGCGAACCTGACGATGTTCGTCTCGACCGTCTTCACATCGATCTGGATACCAGGCAGCGAAGCAATACCTTCTGCGAGCAGACGAGCGTTTTCATGATCTTCGATCAGTCGCGCCCGGTTGTTTTGCAACGCATAAAGCGCACCGGCCGCGATGATCGCTGCCTGTCTGAAACCACCGCCAATCTGCTGCTTGAAGCGCCTCGCGCGCGTGATGAATTCGCGCGATCCCGCGAGCGCCGATCCAACAGGCGCACCCAGTCCCTTGGAAAAACACACGCTGACGCTGTCGAAGTGCCGGGCGTACTCGCTCTCCGCAATTCCTGTCGCGGCCGTGGCATGCCAAAGCCGAGCGCCGTCCAGATGCCGCTTCACGCCGCGCTCGCGGCCTGCATCGCACACGGCCTTGAGTTGTTCCAGCGGCCACACTTTGCCGCCGCCAATGTTGTGCGTGTTCTCGAGACACAGCAGCCGGACGGGAGCGGGAATGGTTGCCGGAAAGAACCGGTGGGGCACGCCAATAGCCGCTTCCACGTCGCTTGCATTGAAGATGCCGCGCACGCCGGGTAACAAGCGTGGCAACACGCCGGCATACGCCGCAGGCGCCCCGCCTTCGAGTATGTAGACATGGGCGTTTTGATCGAAGAGCACGGCATCGCCAGGCTCGGTATGCGCGCGGATAGCCACCTGGTTCGTCATGGTGCCCGTCACCATGTAGACCGCGTCTTCCTTGCCTAGCAGATCCTCGGCGCGCGGCAGTTGCGTACGCGTCACGCCCTGGCCGTGCCGCGTCATGAGTTGGCGCAGAGCACGAATCAGGCGCGATGCCTTTTCGAGTTGCGATGCGTCGGAAGACTCGGAGCACACGTGCGCGGCATACAGCGCCTGCAATGTGTCGGGGTCGTCAATGACCGTTTCCGCGAAGAACGGCAAGCCGCTCGCGCTAACCGGCTCAACGTCCGCCAATACCATGGCGGCCACCTCGGACGGAAAGTAAATCATCCGATAGTCCCAGCCGGCTTCGGTCGCGCCCCTGCCCTCGTGGAGCTGGCCCGGATTGATCACGCAGATGGTTCCTACCGGTAGGATCAGCCGCTCCTTGCCGCCGCGCGTGTAGGCCTGCCCACCGCGTTCAATGAAACCGATCGCATATTCGTCGTGTGCATGAGGCGGGAATTGATGCGCCCGATAAGCCGCCCGCAACAATTCGGCATTCGCCAGCGCCGGTTCGCGCCAGATCCTCGCCCGGTTCGCGAGCGGGCTAAGCGTATTAAGCGCGGATGAAAAAGCAATGGGCGAAGGCATGGTCGATTGAAGCGCCGGATGCATGGCACTAAACGGGAAAATCAATCTAGCAGAAAAGATCCGGGGTCGCACGCAAGCGCGCCGCCTCAATGTCCATCGTTTCGTTGGTCAGATCCAGAAAAGCCTTCACCAGCGGGTTCGGATGCTGTAACTGAGGGCAAACCGTGAAGCCGCGAAACATCACTTCTGGCGCGAACGGCCGGAACACAATGCGCGCGGGATTGGTATCGGATGTGGCCAGCGGATTCACCACGCCCACACCCAGGCCACGCGCGACCATCGCGCAAATAGTGGCGCCGTAAGGCGTTTCGATGACCGGCGCCTGGTTCACGCCGGCTTGCCGCAACGCGCGGTCGAGCGACGAGCGGGTGTCGTCGGCATAGGACGGCAGGATGAGCGCCTGATCCCTCAAGTCACGCGCATGAATGCGCTTGCGCGCGGTGAGCGGATGCTGCGCGGGCAGCGCGCAAACACCCGCTAGCCGATACAACGCCGCGCTGGTCACGCCGAACGCATCGGGCGTTGTCGTAGCAAAACCAACATCGCAATACGCCGACGATGCCCAGCGCTGGATCGTTCCCTCGCTGCGCATTTCCAGCGACACCGCTATACGCGGATACGCCGCAAGAAAGCGCTCGATCACAAGGGGTACGAACGATAGTGCCAGCACCGGCGGCGCAACCAGCCGCAACCGGCCGCTGCCGAACTGGCGGATTTCCCGCGCTGAATGACCGAGCTTTTCGAGTCCCACGAAACTCCGATCGACCTCGCGATAGAAAGCCGTGCCTGCATCGGTGGCCTGGATTCGGCCGCCGTTGCGGGTGAAAAGCGCGAGTCCCGTCGACGCCTCCAGCTCCGCAATCAAGCGGCTGACGCTAGGTTGCGACGTACCAAGTTCTTCGGCCGCTGCGGTCATCGATCCCCGCAGCATCACCAGCCTGAACGCTTCAATTTGCCTCTGATTCATGTGTGTCTATTCCCGGTTTTGCCCACGCCACCTGGAAGCTTGTCATATCAAAAATGAATAGAAGACCTTTTTGGCCGTATTTGACCGGATGGCGGAAGCGCTTCTAGACTGGTTGCAATTAGTCACTCACAGCAAACCATGCGAGCCGACGCCCTGCTTTTCCACGATGACTTTCGCATCGCCCCGTATTGGTGGGACGCCGCGCCGCCCGAAACGTCGCGCGTCGCGCTGCCGTCAAGCGTGGATCTGGTGATCGTGGGAAGCGGCTATTGCGGGTTATCGGCTGCTGCGGAAGCGGCGCGGCACGGGCAATCCGTCGCGGTGCTGGATGCCGCCGAGATCGGCGCGGGCGGCAGCACGCGCAGCGGCGGCATGGTGTCGAGCGGGCAAAAACTGGCGCTGACCGACGCCATTCGCGGGGTATCGGCGGAAAGGCTTGGGCGCTTGATGGCGGAATCCTCGGCGAGTTTCGACTATCTCAAGCACCTGATAACCAGCGAGTCGCTCGACGCCGACCTGCAGATAACCGGCCGTTTTTTTGGTGCGTTCACGCCCGGGCACTTCGAGCGCCTGCGTCTGCAAGGTGAACTGCTGCGCGAGAAAACCGGCGTGACGGTTCACGTGATCACGCGTGCGGAGCAACGCGCCGTGGTGGGATCGGACTACTACTACGGCGGCATTCTCGTGGATGAATACGGCGGCCTGCATACGGCGAAATATCATCGTGCGCTACGCGAGCTTGCGCGGCGATGCGGCGCAAGCCTGCATTCACACGCTGCCGTGGAACGGATTGAACGGACCGGCGAACGCTTTGCTGTCCACACAGCGCGCGGCAAGATTGATGCGAAGCAAGTGCTGGTCGCGACCAACGGTTATACCGGGAACCTGTTGCCCTTTTTTTCGCGTCGCGTGCTGCCGGTGGCGAGTTATCAGATCGCTACCGAACCGTTGCCGCCAGGCCTCATGGATGTCTTGAATCCAGGCCACCGCATGATTAGCGACTCGAAGCGCAACTTGTTCTATACGCGTCCTTCTCCCGACGGCACGCGCATGTTGTTCGGCTCGCGGCCATCGTTTCGTGAAGTAGGTGAACGCGAAGCCGCGCGAATCCTGCACAAGAAAATGGTGCAACTCTGGCCCGCGTTGCGCGACGTGCGAATCACGCACGCATGGAAGGGTTACGTTGCGATGACCGGCGACAAGCTCGCGCATATCGGCGAGCGCGATGGCATGTTTTACGCACTCGGCTGCAACGGCAACGGCGTCGCGTTGATGAGTTACCTCGGGCAGCGCATTGCAAGAACACTGCTACGTCTCGATGCCGCGCCCGGCGCATTCGGCGAAGGTTCGTTCCCGCTGAGTCCGGGCGGCATGGCGCGCAACTTGAGCGTGCCGGTGGGCGCCGTGCTGTATCAACTCGACGATTGCTGGAACGGACGCGTGCGCGGCGCGTTGTCCTGACGTTCGTGTTTCAGGCTTGGTAGTGAGGCTGCATCGACCCATCGCATTTTCATTTCATCGCTGGTTTTCCCTGGAGCAACATCATGCGGTTTCGACATTTTCTCGGTCTTGTTTCTCTCGTCGCTTCCTTCTCGTTGATGGCCGCTACCAACGCCTATGCCGACGACGTCGGCACGTTAGCGCCAGGCAAGCTGATGGCCGGCGTGGATGCTAACAACAAGCCGTACTCCTACATCGATAACGGCAAGATGACCGGCTTCGACGTCGAGTTGCTGCGCGCGATTGGCGCGAAGCTCGGATTGAGCGTGGACTTCCGTGCGCAGGATTTCAGCGGCTTGCTGCCGAGTGTGTCGAACCAGCAGATCGATCTCGCCGCCGGATCGATCTCGATCACGACGGACCGTCTCAAGATGGTCGATTTCTCCGAGGGTTATCTCACTGGGCTGCTCAGCGTAACGACCTTGCCCGATAGCGCGATCACAAGTGACAAGGCGTCGGTCAAAGACAAGCGCATTGGCGTAGTGCAAGGTACGATTGAAGACACGTATTCGGATAGCTACTTGCCGGGCGCGCAGATCGTGCGGTTCCCTAACGTGAACGCGGGTTTCCTTTCCCTGCGCTCGAAATATATCGATGGATTCTTCATCGATAAATCGCTCGTCGACGGTCTGCAAAGCAAGTACCCGCAGTTGAATCTTGCTGACAAGCTGGATATTTCCGCGATCAACCTGCCCGCAGGATTTCCGATACGCAAAGGCAACGCGAAGCTCGAAGCGGCGGTCAACAAGACGCTTAACGAGTTGGTGGCGGACGGCACCTGGATGAAGCTCTATACGCAGTTCCATCCCGGTTATCCGCAGCCTGCCAGCCTGCCGCCCTACGTAATGAAAACCGGTAGCTGAATTTTTGCCGACATGATTCGGAGAGCGCCATGAATGCATTCCTGCAGAACTTCCTCGACTGGCAGTTGCTCACGGGGTCGCTGCCTTCGCTGCTCGAAACCGGGCTCGTGAATACACTCGTGCTGTCACTGTTCTCGACCTTGCTCGGGATCATCGCGGGCATGGTTCTGGCGCTGATGGCGGTGTCGCATATGCGCTGGCTCGAAGTGCCTGCGCGAGTGTTCGTGGAGGTCTTTCGCGGTCTGCCGGCGGCGCTCGTGATCCTGCTCGTCGGGCAAGGACTGGCGCCGGTCGGGCTCGCGGTGTTCGGACCGAACCCATACCCGCTTGCCATCGTGGCGCTCGGATTGATTTCATCGGCGTATATAGCCGAGATATTTCGTTCGGGCATTCAGAGCGTGGGCAAAGGGCAACTCTCCGCGTGTCAGGCGCTCGGCATGACGTACTGGACTGCCATGCGTCACGTGGTGGTGCCGCAAGGTATCCGGCGCATTTTGCCCGCGCTGGCTAACCAGTTCATATCGATCGTAAAGGACTCAAGCCTCGTTTATTTTCTCGGTCTTCTGACTTCGCAACGGGACTTGTTCACGATCGGGCAGAACACCTCGGTGAACACGGCCAATCTGTCTCCACTGGTTGCCGCCGGGTTCGTCTACTTGTTGATTACCGTGCCGCTCACGCACGCGATCAATCACATTGACCGCTGGACCAACCGGCATTCGAATCCGCGATACGGCACAAGTACGGCCACCACGCGCAAGCAACTCAAGCGTCAAGCGGCCGCAGCCGCAACCGCACGAACAGGCATGGCCGAACAACACAACTAAAGCCGGGGAAAAACCACTTTATGGGACCACCAGTCGAGACCGTCACCAACGACACCACCCTGCCGGACGAAGTGGATGTCGTGGTGGTCGGCGGCGGGATTATTGGCGTGAGTACGGCTTTGTATCTAAGCGATAAAGGCCTGCGCGTCGCCGTATGCGAGAAGGGATACATAGCAGGCGAACAATCCAGCCGCAACTGGGGTTGGGTGCGGGTCACGCATCGCGACATGCGCGAGTTCGAACTAAGCATAGAAAGTCTGAAGCTGTGGCGCACGCTTGATCAAACGCTTGGCATCGATACCGGCTTCAAGCAATGCGGCATCTTGTACATGGCTAACGACGACGCGAAGATGGAAGGGCATCGCGTATGGCTTGAAAAAGCGCGGGCCTTGGCCGGCAACGATGCGTTCGACACGCGTGAAGTCGATCCGAAGACCGTGGCCGATTTGCTGCCGGGTGCAGCGAAATCTTTCAAGGGCGGCCTGTACACGCCCGGCGATGGCCGCGCGGAACCGCAGAAAGCCGCGCCGGCAATAGCCAATGCACTGCGCAAACGCGGCGTGAAAATCCTCACTCCCTGCGCGGTGCGCGGCGTGGAAACAAGCGCTGGACGCGTCAGCGCGGTGGTCACCGAGCTAGGAACGATCCGCTGCAACAGCGTGGTGGTTGCGGGCGGCGCGTGGTCGCGGCTCTTCTGCGGGAATCTGGACGTCAACGTGCCGCAGTTGATGGTGAAGGCTTCCGTGTTGCGGACATCGCCTATTGAAGGCGGTCCAGCGGTCAGTGCCAGCAACAAGGAATTCGCATTCCGCAAGCGCGCGGACGGCGGTTATACGATTGCATTCGGCTTTCGCACTTACACGGATATCACGCCTGACAGCTTCCGTTTGCTTCCCCAATATATCCCCGCGCTCAAGAGTCAGATGGGCGCGTTGCGGGTCGGACTAGGCGCGCGTTTCTTCGATGAACTGCGTCGACCGCGTCATTGGGCACTTGATCAGCGGACAGCCTTTGAGGACGTTCGCACGCTCGATCCCGAGCCCATTACCGCTTATACCGATGCCGGCCTGCGTGAGTTCGTGAAGGTCTTTCCGCACATGAGCGGTGCGCGCATTGCGCAGCGTTGGGCGGGTCTCATGGACGTGACGCCGGATGCCATTCCCGTGATATCGAGCGTTGAAAGCGTACCGGGGTTGTTCATCGGCACAGGGTTTTCAGGGCATGGATTCGGCATAGGTCCGGCTGCGGGAAAACTCATGGCGGATCTGGTCACCAACGACACACCGCTAGTCGATCCACACATGTTCCGGCTAAGCCGTTTCAGTGACGGCACGAAGATTGTTATCGATGCAGGCTTTTAAGCAAGGACCTGGACCATGGATAAAGTAGCGATGATTTCCGGCGCGAATCGCGGCATCGGCCTGGCGGTGGCGACGGAATTGCATCGGCGCGGTTATCGGCTGTCATTGGGCATGCGTGACCCTTCCTCGTCGCACATTCCCTTCGATGCATTCACGTTTGCTTATGAAGCACGCGATCCGCTAAGCGGGCAACGTTGGGTGGACGCGACTGTCGAGCAGTTTGGCCGCATCGATGTGCTGATCAACAACGCAGGAATCTGCACGCACATCACGCTTGAGGACGGCACGAGTGAACAACTTGAAGAGACACTCGACATCAACGTGAAGGCGCCCTTCCGCCTCATCCAGGCCGCGTTGCCGCATCTGCGCAAACCCGGCGACGCACGCGTCGTGCAGATTGCATCGCTATCGGGCAAGCGCGTGAAAAACCTGAACGCGGGTTACCAGATGTCGAAACATGCGGTGATCGCGTTGAATCATGCCGTGCGGCGAGCCGGTTGGGATGACGGTATCCGCGCGACCGCGATCTGCCCCGGCTTCGTGAATACCGACATGGCAGCGGGCATAGCCGACCTGGAACCCCAGGCGATGACCCAGCCTGAGGATCTGGCCTTACTGATTGCGAACACCATTGCGATGCCAAATACGGCGAGCGTCGCGGAGATCCTCGTGAATTGCCGGCACGAGGACTTGTTCTAGCCGCTGGACAGCCCTGCTTTACGACAGCGGATAACGCACGTTCCATTGCTTGAGCGCCCTGCTTTCGCGATCGAAACCAAGCACGCTGACTGACGCGGTATCGAGTAGCAAATGTGCGCCTAGCGCCGCTGAATCGTTCATCCAGCAAGCGCCCAGAACGCGCAGAAAATGGGCGTGCGAGAACAGCGCAATGCGCCCTTTCGTGGCAAGCAGCCGCTCGATCAAAGACTCGGCGCGCGCCTGGATATCATTTACGTTTTCGCCTTCAGGTATTGGCGATGTCCACACGGCCCAGTCCGGATCCTCAGCGCGGATATCGTGCGTCTTGCGGCCTTCATAGATACCGTAGTTCCATTCGCTCAGGCGCGGCTCTATTTCGGCTTGAGCACCAAGACCTGCCTCGGCGCAGGTGTCGCGAGCACGGGACATCGGGCTGCATAGCACGAGGTCAAAGGGTTGCGCCGCGAGTACCGGCCGCAGAGAACGCGCCTGTTCGCGCCCGTGTTCCGTCAGTGGAATATCGGTGCGGCCCGTGTGCTGACCAGACAGGCTCCATTCGGTTTCACCATGACGGATCAGCCAGATTTCAGGTTGATTCACGGGGTTTTCGGTAGCGGTAGCGTTCATTGGCGTGGGCAGGATGAGGGTCGGGATTCAACGTTCGGCTTACGTGGCTTGTGTTGCTTAAGCCGAAACGAGCGCGACACGCTAGGGGCGAAGCCCCAATTCTACGGGGCTATCGACAAATTTTCAGAGCAGGTCCCGCTTGAGGCGGCCGCTTTCAAATCGATTCGAAACGGTCTGCCCTGAACGGCGTGACATCGACGAACGGTTCTTCTCCCGTCATCATGGACGCGATCAGCCGGCCCGTGACCGCACCCAGCGTCAAGCCGTGATGCGCGTGTCCGAAAGCAAACCACATGGTCTTGTGACGCGGCGCGGGGCCAATGATCGGCATCATGTCGGGAGTACACGGACGCCTGCCCATCCACGGTTCGTCGTCAACCCGCTCGCCCAGCGGGAACAACGTACGCGCCATGGGCTCGGCGCGCATCAATTGCACAGGCGTCTTCGGCGCATCACGATCCGCCAGTTCAACGCCTGTTGTCAGTCGAATACCGCGTGCCATCGGCGCGATCAGGAAACCGTTATCCACATCCAGTACGGGATGGTTGAGCACCGTCCCGGGTTGCGGCGCGTAATGCATGTGATAACCACGCTTGACCGCCAACGGCAGCTTGTAGCCCAGCGCCGACGTCACGTCTTTAGCCCAGGGCCCTAACGCAATCACGGCCGTCGACGCACTGACCGGACCGTCTTGCGTCGTTACGCGCCAGCCGTCGCCTTCAGCTTCCAGCGAGGTTGCATCGCCAGTCAGGAAGCGTCCGCCCAGGCGCTCGAAGTAGGCCGCGTAACCTGCCACCAACGCGCCGGGGTCTGTCACCGACACCGCATCCGTGTAATGCAAACCACCCACTAGCGAGCGGTCAAGATGCGGCTCGGCGAGTTGCAACTTCGCCGGATCGAGGAGCTTGTATTGCACACCATACTCGCGATGCCACCGCTCGGCGTCGCGCAATTCGTCATCTTGAGACTTAGGGCTGTGGAAGACCTTGATCCAGCCCGTCGGTCGCAACAACGACTCAACGCCGGCGTCGTGCGCGAGGATCTCGTGCTCGGTGACGCAATGTTCGATCAGGGTGGCGTACTGACGCGCGATGGCGGCATGGCGCGCGGGTTCGGAATTGCGCCAGTACGCCCAGAGAAAGGGCGCGAGCGCGGGCAATGCGTCGCGATGGTAATGAACGTCGATGGACGCGTTGCGCGCGTAGTGCATCAGCGTGCCGATGTCGCGCGGAAGCGCATAGGGATAGACGCCCTCGCGCTGCAACAATCCCGCGTTACCGAACGACGTTTCGAGTCCGGGATGCCTGCGGTCCACCAGCGCGACCGAGCGGCCGCGCTTTTGCAAATGAATGGCGATCGATACACCCACAATGCCAGCGCCCAGCACGACTGTGTCGAACTTCATGCGTCGAATCTCTCCTCTACGTCCAGTTTGTTCGCGGTGGTAAATGGTGAACGGGTATTCCCCACTCACCGTTCATCACCCCAGAAACTTCCAGACGTAGATCATACGCGCGCACTTAACAGGCTTTCCAAATAAGCGTTCATTTCGACGCATTGCCTTGGGGGCCTGGCTTCAGCTTCAGTGTTAAACCTCGGCTTTTAGCGAAGCGCAGGAGCGCCCCATGGCGCGCCGATCGTGCCGCCGTCGACCACGATCTCGGCCGCCGTGATTCCAGATGCACCATCCGATGCAAGGAACGCCACGGCCGCCGCAACTTCTTCAGCGGCAGCGAAGCGCCCCATTGGAATAGCGTGCGACAACGCTTCTTCCGTGCCGTCGATCGTCGCGCCCGTCCGCGCACCGCGGGTCCAGATCGGCGTGCGGGTGCCGCCCGGGATCACGGTGTTCACGCGAATGCCGCGCTGCACAAGCTCGCCCGCGAACACCTTCGCCATGCCGGTGATACCTGCCTTGGATGCCGAATAAGCGGCTGTCCCCGCCCGGCCAAGCTCACGCATCACCGAGCCATTCAGGACGATCGATCCTCCCGCCGACATCAACGGCAGCGCCGCCTGAACCGTCAGAAACACGCCCGTCAGATTCGTACGCAGAATGGCCTCGAACGCTGCGGCAGTCGTGCCGCCCAATGGCGTTGGCCCTGAAATCCCCGCGTTGGCAAACACGATATCAAGCGAACCGTAAGCGTCGCCGACTTGCTTGATCACCGAATCGATTGCAGCGGGATCGTCCAGATCCGCCTGAATGCCGAGCGCGTTTGCACCCAGTGCCGACACTGCCTCGTCGAGCTTGGCGCGGTCGCGCCCCGTGATTGCCACGCGCGCCCCTTCGCTAATCAGCAGCCTCGCTGTCGCAAATCCGATACCGCTATTTCCGCCCGTAATCAGAGCAGTCTTGTTAGTGAATCGCATGGGTCCTTCTCCTATGTTGATCGCCGCCCGGTAGCGGCTGAACGAATGCATCGCTTAGTTCGATGCCGCGCCAAACTGAATGTTGAACATAATCCACAAATTCAGTATTATCTTCATCATGCAGATTGTCAAGGGAGGATTGCGATGGGTTTTTCACAGGCACAGAAGGCGGAGAGCAGGCAACGGGTGCTCGACGTAGCGGCTCGCCAGATCCGCGAGCGCGGCCTGGAAGCGCTGGGCGTCGCCGACTGCATGCGCAGTGCGGGGCTGACACACGGCGCGTTCTATGGGCATTTTTCATCGCGTGATGCATTGATCGTCGCCGCGCTGGAACAGGCAATGACGCGGGGAGAGACACGCGTGATGTCACGCGCGACCGAGGCGGCGGAACATGACAAGACCCCGTTCAAAGCGATCGCCGATGCCTACCTGCACCCGGCTCACGCGGAGAATCCCGGCACGGGATGCGCGCTATGTGCACTTGCCGGCGACGCCGTGCATGCAAACGCGGACGTGAAAGCGCTCTACACCACGTACTTGCGGCGGCTTGCGGATCAGTTGACGCAAGCAGCGCGGGGAGCGAACCAAAGCAAAAACGGAAATGAAGCGCTGGGACTCGGCGTGGCGGCCACGATTGTGGGTGCGATCACGTTGGCGCGCGCAGTGGACGACCCCGAACTGGCTCTGTCAATTCTCACCTCTGCGCATGCGCTCGTAATGACACAGGAGGCGCTACCCAGCGATGAACCGGCGTAAATGCAGGCGTATATAAATGCAGCATCAGTGGTTCTCAGAAAACTCACGTGCGCAGAATCGATGCAGCTGTTGCAATAACTCGGAGCCTTGCAAAGTCAGCCGCGGCATAGGCCGACCGTTCGTGCTCGCGTCGATGCTGACGAGGTGCTCATGCTCGAGACTCGCCACGTCGGAACACTGAGGTTCCACCTGTAACGGCGAGTGCTGGATCAAGAGCAGTGTCGACAACTCGTGAGGGCTGAGCATGTGAATCTCCTTGCATGAATGAATCGCAGCGGGTTGCGTTCATGCATCCTAGAGAGCCAAGTCGACAATCACGCTACAGCCATTTTTCACGGCGTTACACGGTTACATTCTCGCAATGAGCAAGCGCCCGCACAGGGCGCAATCGTTGTCGGCAGAAACTTCCCGTTGCAATTGCAAGGTCAACCGAATCGGGCTCGAATCTTTCATCGGGTAAGACAAGCTTTGCTAAAGGATTTTTCCTGCTTAGTAGAGTCCGGGAATCAGTCGCGACGTACGGGAACGGTAAGCATCGTATTCATCTCCAAACTGCGTGCGCAGCAGCGTTTCTTCAGAACGAATGCGCGCGACGAGCGGCACGATGGTAAGCACCGTCAGCACTATGCCGACGCCGGAACGAAACGCCAGCGCCCATCCGAGAGAATTGACGAGGAGGCCCAGATAGCTCGGATGTCGAATGACGCTATACATGCCGGTCGTAACTAACGCATGACCGGGCTGAATGGCAACGAGCCCGCTGAACCGGTGGCCAAGTACGAAAACCGGCCATATCCGCAACACGCCGCCAACGATGAACAAGATCACGCCAAGCCAGCGGAGGTTGTCACCATCGAGTGTCCAGAATTCATTGCGGTCCGTATAGGCCGGCAGATACGCTTGAAGGAGCCCAAGGATGATCAGTGCTGCGATAACCCAGCGGTTATCGCGATCCTCACGCTCGCCCGAGCTCAAGTTGACGCGGCTGAAGATCGTCACGCCCGACATCACGAGCGTCGCGATAGTCACAACAGTCAGCGCCGGATGCGAGAAGAAAGCAGCGAAGCCACCCCATCCAAGGACCGCGAGTCCGAGATAGAGCAGAATCCCGATCACGGTTGCAAAAGCGAGCTTGGGTGTAGGCATCATGGCTGTCTCTCGGGGTTGAACGCTCGTTCCAGTACAGGAGGTTAATCAGGAACCGACTGCAACGCGGCCGCCTACTCTTATCTTTCCATCGGTGCGAGCGGTGCGAATCACGCAAGGGTTATCCAGGTTGCGCCCTTGATACAGCGTTATATCCGCATTCAGCCCGACGCTCAGTGCGCCAGCGGCGACGCCGGTAGCTGCGTCTTCGAGCGTCACATCGAGATGATTGAAGTTGCGGCCCACGTACTTATTCTGACTTGCGCCCATTCGCGTATAAACGAAGCAACCATTGACGTCATTCGCTCGCCCCCACTCGGTGATGCCGTCCAGATCCGGGCGAAGGGAATACAGCACGTCTTCGTTAGCCACTTCGACGAGAAGCTTAGGGCTGCCTACAGAAGCCACCGCAGGCGACGACATGATCACAACCGGATTGCAGCGCAATAACCTTGCTGCATCGGCAATGGAAACGTTAGGGAAATCCGCCTGCTGTATATCGACCGATACGAAGATGGTATCGCCGGCTCTATCGAACGCCAGCGCTTGCTTTTTCATGCTCGACGTCAGCAACAAAACATCTTCATGCTGCCCGCTCTTCCAGATATGGTCAGCAGCAGCCAGCGACGCGTGAAGACACAAGGGGCTCCGTGCATGCGGGTAGTAAAAATCCAGCGTGAGCGGACCATCTGCGTCGATAAAAACACACGCGTGAGCATGTTGCTCGATGGTGAATTGTTGCCGGTCCTCTGAAGACCAGCCCGGGAGCTCAGGACCCGAGACGACCACCGCGTCGTTGCCATTCAGCGCCGTTGCTCCAAAGCATCTATATCGTTCTATGTTCATTGAATCACCTTGAGTGTCGGGTTGTCGTCATAGTACGGTCATGGTCAGGTCAAAGCCAAACACGCCCGTCATAAGCCTCAAGCACCTCATAAATTTCGACGTAATGCCGCCGTCAGGTAAGCTTCGATTACTTGACGCTCCGCCACGCAAATCCATGTCCTCCGTCTCCGCTTTCAAGCTTATCCTGCTCTCGCTAATCGTGATGATTGGCTTGCAGCTGCTAGCCAAGCGCCTTAAGTTGCCGCCCGCTGCCGCGCTATTGGTTGGCGGCATTGCCATGGCTTTCGTGCCAGGTCTCCCTCCCGTTCACCTGGACCCGGACCTGATGATTGTCGTATTCCTGCCGCCGCTCCTCATGGACGGCGCCTACTTCACCGTTTGGGAACAACTCAAACGCAATCTCGGCGCCATCCTGCTACTCGCTATTGGCGCGGTTGCGTTCACCACGCTGGTGGTCGGCGTGGTGGCACATTGGGTCGTTCCCGGCCTGCCTTGGGCGGTCTGCTTCGCGCTCGGCGCTATTGTGTCGCCGCCCGATGCCATCGCCGCGAAGGCTGTGCTCGAACGCGTCGCGCTGCCCGCCAGGCTGATGGCAATCCTCGAAGGAGAAAGCTTGCTCAACGATGCGGCCGGCCTCGTGCTGGTTCGCTTCGCCGTGGCGGCAGCACTCACGGGAACATTCAGCATTGGACATGCCGCTGCAAGCTTTGCCCTGCTCGGCCTGGGCGGCGTGGTGGTCGGCGCCGTAGTTGGCTACGTGATCGTGCAGATCATCCGCTGCCTCGCTGACGACTATCTCATCATCACCGTCAGCGTATTGATGGGATGGACCAGCTACATTGCCGGCGAAATGCTTGGCGTCTCGGGCGTCATTGCGACGGTGACGGCAGGCTTGACGCTGGGCTGGTATCAACACGAAATCTTGAGCGCCAACGTCCGCATGCGCGGCACCGCGTTCTGGCAAGTCATTATTTTCCTTCTCGAAGCGCTCGTATTCATCCTGATCGGGCTCTCGCTTCGCGGAGTCGTCACGCGGTCAGGGGGCGCCGACGATGCGCTCATGACGCTCGCGCCAGCCGTGGCGGCGGTGCTTGGCGCGGTGGTTTTATCGCGCTTCGTGTGGGTCTTCGCTACCGAGTTTCTGAATAGCTTGTGGCAGCGCACGAGCGGCCGCAAGAACGTGATCCTGGATTGGCGAACCGCGACCATAACGAGTTGGGCAGGCATGCGCGGCGTGGTCACCCTCGCGGTTGCGCTGTCGCTTCCGGAAACCTTGCCCGGACGGGACTTGATCCTGGTCGCGTCGTTTGCCGTCATCCTGGTGACCGTGTTGCTGCAAGGCGCGACCATTGGCCTTCTTATCGAATGGATCAATCCTGATCGCAGCGCGGATGCCGGTAATCAACATCTGAGCGAGCCGCAAGCATGGGCAAGACTGGAGGCGGCGCAACTTGCAGCGATTGAACCGCTTGTGCGCGACAGCGAGGGGAACGTGATCCATCCACGCCTGCTCGAGCAATACACCTACCGTGCGACGCTCACCAAAACGTATGGAGACCAGACAGACTTTCCGCATGAGCAGCGCGTCACGCATTACGATGTTGTCCTGGCCGCTATCGCTGCAGGGCGCAAGGAGCTGCTGCGCATGCATCGTTCCGGCGCCATCCACGATGAGATGCTTCACATACTCGAACATGACCTGGACTTGCAAGAGGTGTCTGCGCGGCACGCACGCGGCTGAGAGAGTGGAAGAAAGCCTGGATTGGTACAATCGCGTCAAGCTCCTCGTCCCCCTTTCCTTCTTCACTCCATGTCCGAAACAAACTGGTTGTCCGAACCCAGCACCGCATCCAAACGTATTATCTTCGCGCGCCATGGTGAATATCCGTGCAACGTCCGCGGCGTTTGCAACAGTAATCCCCGCACCAGCTTTTATTTGACCGAGAAGGGCGAAGCACAGGCCAAGGACTTGGGCGAACGTCTGAAGGACGAAAAAATCGAGCTGATTGTGACCTCGGAATTCCTGCGCGCGAGGCAAACGGCGTGGTTGGCCAACAAGGTATTGAACGTGCAGCAAGTCGTTAACCGGCTAGCCAACGAAAACCGGGTGGGTGCCCAATTTGAAGGAAAACACGGCGACGATTTCCAGCGATTCATTGCCCATGCACCGGCTACCGCCGCCACGCCGGACGGCGAACCCTTCACGGGAATGCTTGCGCGTGTCCAGGCACTCATCGCCGACCTGAAACTGAGCAGCCCGCAGACAGTGCTGGTCGTCGCACACGGTTGGACGCTTCAGGCCGTGCGCGTCATCCTGGATGAAATCAGTCCCGATGACGGCGCCCGATGTGTGGACATGCCGTCCAATTGCGAAATTGTTGAAGGATGGTTTTAGTCTCCGGCAAGTCACTTGAATGCGTAGGCCACGCCAACACCATAGGTAATTTGATTCCGGTTGCCGCGCTGCGTGACGTTCGGGCTGTCAGCCGCCGAGCCTGATATCCGCTGGTAATAAATCATCGCTCCGCCGAACCAGTGTTTGTCGATCTGGTAGATCGCAGCGAGCCATCCGGTCATCTGTTCAAGTCCGCCGGAAGGGCTGAACGCAGGCAGGCCGCTGCGCGCGGAATCCTCGTCCGTGACGCCGAAGTACACCTGATTAAATCCCTGGCTCACCCAGCTCGCGCCCACGCCGGTGCCTAGAAAAATGCGCCGCTGCACGGGAAACCAGAAACTGCCGTTCATCGATACCCGGGCTCCCGTGTACACAATTCCCGCGTTGGTCATGACCGTCACAGAACCTCGAAGGCGATACGGGAAAGCGCCTTGGTGATCGTATTCGTAGCCAACAAAGCCACCCGCTTCCGCAGTGGTATGCACGTCGTGGACCTGGGAGACGACCGGATCGTCAACATGACTTCGTCCCAGACGAAGTTCTATGGCCGGACCGTATTGCAGTCCTGTCACTCCACCAAGATCGAACTGGGCATAAGGTCCGTATAGCTCGAACAAACGCCCGCCATCGGTGACATAACGCACTCCCGGCACAGCGCCGACAAAGCGGTCCTTAGCGCCCGCATAGTCTGTCGTGGACCCAAGGCCACCGCCAACCATACTTGGCAGTTCGCCCGGAACGTCGAAGGCCGCTGCCCGGCTTTCCTGGGTGATCAAACAGCACGTTGCGAGCAAAACGACGCGCAGGCATGCGTGGATCGAGTGGTTTTTCATTAGCCAGCCATTGGGACGAGGGTGCCGTGAATGCGGGTTCAATTCCAGGTTTGAGCGTCAGCGCCAGGCACTGCCGACTTGAACATAGAACGCGTTTTGGCCGGGGCCACGTGCAATATCGATACCCATCGTCAAACCGAGCTTGCGCGCGATCAGGTAGCGAAAACCTGTGCCGAAACCGTAGGCTGCCGGCGCATCCGACAATGAGTGAAGGTTGCCGTAAGCTTTGCCGGCGCCCCCAAAACCAAGCACGTACCAGCGCGGCGCCAAATGCCACCTGAGCTCGACCTCGCCTGTCAGTTGATTCCGGTCTTGATACTTCGCGTCGGACACGCCTCGTAGCGAGACATAGGGCTGCGCAAAGAACGGGATATCGCCCTGTGAGAATCCCGTGTCAGCGCGCAGCCCAAGCACCCACGATGAACCGAGCGGTATCCAGTGGTAGCCCCTCGCGGTTTCCATCTGGAAATTTGACGTGCTGCCTAGCCCACCTCGGGCGATTTCCGCCTCAAGCTCCGCGTAGGTTCCTTTGCCCGGGAAAAAGAAATTGTCGCGAGTGTCGTAGTCAATGACGACACCGCCCTTGGCGACTCGCTGCTCGTTCTTGAAACTGGTCAGCCCGCTCGGCAGAGTGGCGTCGAACCGCGTGTTGGAATCTAGGAACGTGTAGCGAGGGCCGACGTACCACGGACTATTGCCCAAGCGAAACAAGAGCTGCTGAACAATGGCCACACCACTTAGCTGATACGCATGCGATCCGCCTTCTGAACCGTAGTAATTCAGATGCAGGTTGATTTTGCCGACAATGCCGAGATAGCGAATCCGGTCCTCGTCCCAAGTGTGAAAATGCATCAGCCCGACACCCCAGCTACGCGTGCCTGTGGCGAAGCCGCCCACGCCCGTGATGTTGTGAGGCGCTGCGCTCTTGACCTCGCCCTGAAGCAGATCGGGATCATGCTTGGGCATGGTGAAGTAAAGCAGGCCCAGGCCGAGGCCGTAGCCAACTGCGGGTTCCGTGACAATAGTGGGCACCGGCAAGACTCCGCGATGCGACAGCAGCATGTCGCTCAAGTCGAACTTGCCGTCTTCAGCGTCCGTGAATTTGCCTTCGGCACTTGCAACACCGGTAAGAGACGCAGTGAGCACAACGCAGCTTAGTAACAGTGGCGGGCCTACCCTTCGTCGCAATTCAAGTGCAGCACCTAAGTCTCGCTTGCATAATTTCATCAACAAGAATCCTGTCATGCAAGATTTAGCTCATCCGCCGTCAATAATTTAGCAACTCGAAGCGTTTGGGTGCCGTGGTTCGAATACGGATTCTTAAAGAGTGAAAACAAGCTCGACCGATATCAGAAACTCAAACGGAACGCAATCGTGGGTAAGCCAGCCTGGTCCCCGAGGGGTATCGGCGCTTTGCCCGGATGAAGCGAGGTCGGACACATTCATGCACTTTCCACGGTATCGGTTGCGCGCCAGTCCCTCAACTTAACGCCCAACCCGACAATCACTTCGACGCCATTATTTGAGTAGGTTTCCTTAATAAAATCAATCAAATACAACGAAGTCGAATGCTGACGTTTCGGTATCGCCAAATGCCCGCATTCAATTTTCCTTCAGCGGCCTCGCAGGAACCCGACGGCACAATCCGTTCGCAGGCGAATCAGGCGACTATTTCTGCACCTCGAAGAAACGCTCCGGACGCTTTCTTTACTGCACTGCAGCACGCACGGTATGAGGCGCTATTAACCAAGCAGCGCGCGTTTTCCCTAAGACACCTTACAGATCCATCAACACATTCGACCCGCAAAGCAATCACTCATCCGATGATGAATCGGATAATCGAACGAGCCTTGCTAAAAGGAACCGTTGTGCTATAAAAATTTAACTAGCATGTCTATCGGTCGCCCGGCCGAAGAAATGGGTGACACCACTGGAGCGAGTGCGACAGTCCATGAGTCTTTTAGAACTCAGAGGTGTTTCCAAACACTTCGGCGCCATTCACGCCCTGACCGACGTGACGTTCAGTCTTGAGCCGGGCCAGGTCGTCGGCCTGATGGGAGACAACGGGGCCGGAAAATCGACGCTGGTGAAAGTCATCGCCGGCAACTTTCCGCCCTCCCACGGCGAAATTCTCATCAGTGGTAAACCAGTGCATTTCGGCAAGCCGGTCGATGCCCGCGCTCAGGGGATCGAAGTCGTCTATCAGGAACTCGCCCTCTGCAATAACCTAACGGCAGCTGCCAATGTCTTCCTTGGTCGCGAGCCACGGATCGGTTTCGGACCTATCCGTATTCTCGATCACGCGACCATGTACAGGCGCGCCGGCGAACTCTTCAAAGAACTGAAATCCGAGACGCGCCCGCGAGACCTCGTTAGGCAGATGTCAGGCGGTCAGCGACAGGCCGTGGCGATCGCTCGCACGCGCCTCTCCGACGCGCGGCTCGTGATCATGGACGAGCCCACGGCAGCGATCAGCGTCCGGCAGGTGGCGGAGGTGCTTAGCCTTATCAGGCGTCTGTCCGAGCATGGCATCGCGGTCATTCTTGTTAGTCACCGGATGCCCGATGTTTTCGACGTCGCCCACCGCGTGGTCGTCATGCGGCGTGGGCGCAAGGTCGCGGACAAGAAGATCGAAGCGTCCTCTGCGGAAGAAGTGACTGGCCTCATTACCGGAGCCATCTCCGCCGCCTGAATCTGCCTTGCGCGGCTATGCGTGGGGAAAGGAGACCCGAATTGAACGATGCGCCGGAAAGGCCCGCTTCAACGCCGATACTGCTTGATGATCCGCAATCCGCGAGGACTCATACTCGCTGGACGGGGCTGCTCGCGAGTCAGGTGTTCTGGGTGGTGCTTGCAACGATCATCGCCTGCATCCTGCTCTCGTTCGTGACTTCGACCTTTGCAACGCAGCAGAATCTCTTCAACGTCACGCGCAACTTCGCCTTCGTCGCCATCGTGGCGCTTGGAATGATGGCGGTGATCGTCACGGGCGGTATCGATATTTCGGTAGGCTCGACGATTGGCTTGAGCGGCATCGTCCTCTCGGTGACCATGAACGCCGGCTATCCGATCTGGGCGGGCATCGGCATGGGGCTCCTGACCGCGGGGATCGTCGGCCTCGTGAACGGCCTGCTTATCGCCTACCTGGACATGCAGCCCTTCGTCGTGACGCTCGGCATGCTGAGCGTTGGCCGCAGCCTCGCGCTGGTGTTCTCTGGCAGCCGAACCATTTTCGATTTCGGTCCCGACGGCGCCAAACTCCTTGCGCTCGGCGGCGGCAAGACCCTCGGCATTGCTAACCCGGTGTGGTTCCTGATCGTGCTCGCCGTGCTTTTCTGGTTTGCGTTTGCGTGCACGCGCTGGGGCCGCTACGTCTTCGCCGTCGGCGGCAACCGCCATGCGGCGAATCTCACCGGTGTTCCGGTGCGCCGCATCATTTGCTCCGTCTATGTGCTCGCCGGCCTCATGGCGGGCGTTGCGGCAATCCTCGAAGTCGGCTGGCTCGGCGCGGTGACCACAGGCCTTGGCACAGGCGACGAATTGCGCGTGATTGCGGCAACGGTGATCGGCGGCACCAATCTCATGGGCGGTATCGGCAGTGCCTTCGGGACTGTCGTGGGCGCGGCACTTATCGAAGTCATCCGCAACAGCCTGATCCTGCTGGGCGTGGACTCGTTCTGGCAGGGAACGGTCGTGGGTGCTTTCATCATCATCGCGGTGCTGTTTAACCGGCTCGGCGGTGAGCGGCAAGGCGATTGAAATGTCTTCGGACGCAGCGGCCGAATCATGCGAGTTGGCCGCTGCCTGGGGCGCGACCGGACGAGACGCGGAACTGCCGGACGCGAGAGTTCGTTAAGAAACGCAAGGTTCCGCGGGAGCGGTCAAAACTCGATTACGGCGCTCCGTTGCGGCTATTACGACAATTGTGCGAGCAAACGCGGCACCGCAAAGCCGGCGCCAATAACTTTGTATAAGACCGGAATAAGCGCCATGGAACCGGTAAGCGCTAACGCCAGTCGACATGGAGGCAATAATGAAAAAAGCTTGGATGTGTCTCGCTGCGATCGGAGGGCTCGCCATGCTGGCTACCTCCGCCTATGCAGCCGATAAAACTCTGGCGCTAGTGGTAAAGGGTCTGGACAACCCCTACTTCGACCTGATGCATCAAGGTTGCGAGCGGGCGAACAAGGAGCTCAAAGCCCAAGGCTACACCTGCTATTACACCGGCCCCGCGACGGCTGCTGACGAAACCGCGGAAGTGCAGATCATCGACGACTTGCTGACCAAGGGCGTGGCGGGAATGGCAATCTCTCCAGCGAACGCGCCGGCCGTAGCTGAAGAGTTGCGCCGCCGCAATGTGACGATTCCAGTGATCACCGCCGATGCCGATTTACTGCCGAAAGATGCTTCGCTGCGCAAGAGCTATGTGGGCACTGACAATTACGAGTTGGGCGTCAGGCTCGGCGAGCAGTTGAAGTTGCTCATGCCAAAGGGCGGCAATCTCTGCCTCGTGATGGGCAATCCGGCAGCCGAGAATATCAACCAGCGCGCCCAGGGCACGCGCGACGCGCTCTCCGGTAAGAAGGGAATACAAAAGCTTGCTGGAGAAAATGGCTGGAAAGAGATCAGCGCCTGTCCGCTTTACGTGAACGACGACGCAGCCAAGGCGAATCAGATGATGCAGGACACGCTGACCGCCAACGCGACCGGTCTCGATGCCTTCGTGCTCGAAGGCGGCTGGCCGCTCTTTGCACCGCAGGCCTATTCGCAAGTTGTCACGCCGATCATGGATAAGATCCAGAGCGGCAAGTTCGTCATCGTCTCAGCCGATACGCTCGGGCCTGAACTGCAGGCCCTCAAGGAACACAAGGTCAATGTCCTCGTCGGACAGCGGCCTGAGGAAATGGGCTATCAGGCAGCGATGATCATGCGCGACCTTGCAGAAGGAAAAACGGTGAAGCCGGTCATTCACACCGGTCTTGACACCTGCACGTGGAAAAACGCCGACACCTGCCTTAAGCATTAAAGGTGGTGTTTGAGATTCAGCAATTCAAGACGCGGCTTCTCAAGGCAGCGGTCTCTGCGCCTTCATCATCTCTAGATGAGGGCGCAGCCACAGCTCCAGTTGATCAGCACTCATGGCACCATCGTGACGATCTGCTTCCTGGCCGTTGCAAAAGAGGACGATAGTTGGGACGCTGCGGATTTGGTAGCGCTCTGCAAGGCGAGATTCATCTGCCGCTTCCACCTTCGCGAACAACGCCTGCCCTCCGAACCTGCGCGCGCCTGCGCCAAAGTAGGATGTCATCACCTTGGACACGCTGCACCATCGCGCCCAAAAAATAACGACGACCGGCAACCCATTCCCAGCGATAAATTGGTCGAAGTCAGCGTGCCGAAGTGTCACCGGTGTCCGGCTGAGCAACGGCTGCGCGTCTGCCCCGAGTGCGAGGGCGTTGCTGACCGGCCGACCGGACACCGTTTGATTTGATGTGAAGCTGTGGCTAGACATAGCAACTCCTGAGTCGACTGCCCGGGCTTACCTTTGCGCTTGCAAAAATTAGTGTGTGCCTAGATCCGCCGCCGCGCCACATCGATCAGTGATTTCATTGATTCAAAGCTAAGTAGCTTCGAATTCAGGCTTAAGCACGCCGTCCTTTTCGCAATTCCCATGCCTCGACACAGTATCAAGTTCGCTCCAACCGGCGACACGTTCACTCCCCAATTTCGCAGCCTCCGTCTCCGCTTCGCGTTCAACGAGTTGTCGTGCTTGCCTCCAGTATTCGTCAGCGCAACCTTCCAGGCTGCCATCCTGCTTCCAAAGTTCATTGGCACGCGTGCGAATACGCTGCGCCAGCTTAAGCGCTTCCAAGTGAAACCTCACTTTTTGATGAAGGGTCCTACTGATGTCCCTTGGGCAGGATCATTTACCTGCAGTGAGCGGTTTTTCGCGTTGCTCCAGCCTCTCGGACAGGCGCGCCAATCTTTCCAATAAGACAGCAGCGTGCTTGATCGTTGGAACGGTCGTCTCCGAAGAAGCCACCAGACCATGGATACGTTCCCGCCAGTAATCAGGCCGGGTGACCGGGTTTCGTTCTGCAATCCCTCGTTCGCCCGGTGCCTGGCGTTCAAGTTGGCCAATTATTCTTTCAATGTGAGAAAGATCCTGTTGACGACGGTCATCGACGCTCATGAATGTCACCTCTCAGTTCTTGTTTTCAACTGCGACACTATGCACTGCTGCCCTATTCACGATGGGCCACGCTCCGGGAAGCTACTGCCCGTCGTGACACGGAGCGACGCAGCACTCACCCATGTCAGGGCGTTCAAACGACTAATGATCTCCGTCAGTTTAGCTAGCGAAATGGAAGCAAACGTAACCGTCATTTCTTCCAGGCCCTTGTTCTTTTTGCAGTGCACGCTCGTCCGCTGTGCTTGCGCCGCGCTTGGTCCGAACGCCTGCCACACGGACACGACTCTCAGTTGGCCCGTCGCAGCCCGCACGGTAATACTCGCCGATGCATCGCAAGACGGGGACTCATAGGGACTTGTCATTAACATCAATACCGACTCAACAAAGGGTAATTGGAGCTCCCTGGCGCAAAAGACCACGCGCTTCTCACACTCAATTCCTGCGACGCATAACCTCCCAGCATTGCCGATGATCCATCTGGCGAAGCAACCGCTTGCGCAGGAGCTCCCGGCGATAGTGGGCAACGACCATCATGGCCGCGCCCGCGAGCACTAACAGACCAACGACGCACACCATCCACGCTTCACTCATGGAGAACTCCCTTCGGCCTTCGCGTAACTATTTTTGTGCCACCAGCAACGCTTTCTAGACGGCTTGCCGGGTCGTCTTTGAAGCAGAAATCGTTGCTGCATGAAAGTTGCTTTACGAAAATTCCGCGGCCCGCCGGGCATTTTATTAAGTGTTTCGTATAACGAATTAGTCGCAAGAATGAGCGACCTCATAGCACCGACTGCGGCCTCGAATTCGGCCGGCACATTCCGCCCCCAAAGGTTCTCGGCCAACGCTTGCAATTGGCGTTGTACCTGCGAGCCGCCTTCTAACCCTCCATCGGTAGGACAAGACAAATTATCCACGACACGAATCCGAACTCCATACCGCGCTCGCAATTCCAGACATTTAATCTTCTAGTACGTAATACTGATAATATTAATACTGATCGGATTTTAACCTGCGCGTGCTTTTCCCTTAGTACCAAAGCAACGTGGTACCCATCGTAAAAAGGGCTGCCTTTTACGCTCGGAAACGCCTGAATAGATTCGACCCCGGGGTCGGGGTATCGAAAATGCGGTTTAAAGGCCGGGAGTTTTTTGCGAAATCGCCTCTCAATGATGCAACGGTCACCGCCAAAATACACCATCGAATCCGCCCAATGTTAATGTTTTGAAAATAAACAGGGCCGGTGCATGATTGGCAAAACGTGCTAACGACGTGTTCGAAACGACGGGGTTACGGACGACCGTCGGGGCTTCACTGCAATATGCGTGACATCCGATAACGCGCTGGCAAACAATTGGAGCGCTCCATTCATATGGAGCAGACGATAAGCTCGATAATGGATTTTCGGACGTAAGCGCAGACGCAACTGAAAAAGCTCGAACGTCCGTTTTTATAATTTTATATCGATGCCGCCTTTAGTCATTTGATGTGCTTCGAAGGCGGGCGCTTCTGTTGCAAGTGCGCTCTAGAAGCGGCCTCTAAAGCCGGCCTCTAAAGCGCCTGCTCGATTTCACACACTCGCCAAGCGGAACACATTAACGGTGTCGCGCAGCATCTGCGCTTGCTCTTGCATCGACTGAGCCGCTGCCGTCGCTTCCTCGACCATGGCTGCGTTTTGCTGAGTCGTTTCGTCCATTTGAGCAATGGCTATATTCACCTGCTCGATGCCGCGGCTCTGCTCCTCGGACGCCACCGAAATCTCACCGATGATATCCGTCACGCGCTGCACCGCCTGCACCAGCGAGTGCATCGTCGTACCGGCCCGTTCCACCAGCGCCTTGCCGTCATCGACCTTGCCGGTGGACTCTTCGATCAAGCTCTTGATCTCCTTGGCGGCATCCGCGCTGCGGCGCGCCAGATTACGCACCTCGCCTGCCACGACAGCAAAACCGCGCCCTTCCTCGCCCGCACGCGCCGCCTCGACGGCCGCGTTAAGCGCGAGAATATTTGTCTGGAACGCGATGCCTTCGATCACCGAGATGATGTCGACCACGCGCGTGGAGCTGGCCGCAATACTTTGCATCGTCAAGACGACCTGCTGCACCGCCGTCCCGCCTTCGCTTGCGATCAACGATGCATTCGCCGCCATCTTGTTCGCCTGATGCGCATTCTCTGCGTTCTGCTTAACAGTGGCAGTAAGCTGCTCCATGCTCGCCGCGGTTTCACTGATCGACGACGCCTGCTGCTCAGTGCGTGCAGAGAGATCGTGGTTACCCGCTGCAATCTGCTGAGCGGCAACGGTAATGGTTTCAGTGCCGCCGCGAATCCGACGGACGGTATCGGCGAGCCGTTGCTGCATGCGTTGCATGGCGGACAACATGCTGCTTTCATCCGATGCACCCAGCGTGACATCGTGCGACAGGTCGCCGTTCGCAATGCCCTCGGCGACGCTGGTGGCATACGCCGGTTCGCCGCCCAGACTGCGCTTCACATTACGGATGATCAATATCAACGCCGCCGAGCTGACGCCTCCAATCAACAGGATCACGATCAGGTATTGGAGAAGGTTCACCTTGAACGCGTCGTTGATATCGTTCACGTACACACCAGAGATCAGGTACCAGTCCCACGGCGCGAACCGTTTGACGAAGCTGATCTTCGGCACATGTTCCGTTTTACCCGGCAAGCGCGCCATGTAGGGCACGAAGCCCTGTCCGCTGGCCTGGGCGACCTTGACCATCTCGACGAACAAAAGCTTGCCGTCAGTATCCTTGTAGTCGCTTACATCCTTCATGCGCAGATCGGCCAGCGTGGGATGCATGATGACCACGGGACGCGCGGTCGTGATGATCATGTAACCGCTACCCGGAAAGCGCATGGCTGCGAGCTTCGCCTTGGCCTGCTCCTGGGCCTGCTCGAGTGTCAGTTGATGGCTGTCCACTTGCTTCGCGTAGTCCGCAACCACGCCGTAAGCCGACTCGACCACGTTCTGCACACCGGTCTGGCGACCTTCGGTCATGGTTACACGAGACTGCCACGCGGCCCATCCACCGAGGAACAGGAGGCCAAGCCATGTGATGAGCAATGCCAGCGATAATTTGGTGTTCAAACTGAGACGGTCCAATCTACTCTCCGATGCGAGGCACAGTTCACGACTGGCGCATGGGATCGCGCGCCGCTGTGTGCATATCGGCAATTTGGAAGGATTCTGAAGTACGGGATACACCGAGCGGGGTAAAGATGAAGGCGGAATATAGCCGGGCGCGGCGTGCCGTTTATTAAACCTTCACTGAAAATACCAGCGTGTCGCGCCACTCGCCCCTGATCAGCACGTTCTTGCGATAGAGGTCCACCTGTCTCATCCCGAGTTTCTGCAGCACATGAATGGACGCGATATTTTCCGGCCTGCTGGTCGCAAAGATCTCCCGCACGTGGCGCTCGCGCACCAGGTAGTCGACCAACCGTTTCGCTGCTTCAGAGGCGAAGCCTTGATTCCAATAACGAGGATGAAGCGAGTAGCCAATCTCAGCCTCCGACTCATCTTCCGACAAAGTCGCCCGGTAACTGCCGATGAGACTGCCATCGTTAAGAACTGCGGCCAGCTCCACCGTTCTCCTGTCGGGCAGCGAACTCCCCAGCACACAGCCTTCTATAAATTCCCTGGTCTGTTCGATCGTGTTAGGCCCCCATTCCTGATGCAACACGACCTCGAGCAAGCTGGCATAGTCATGCACTGCGTCAAGATCGGACGGCTCGATATCTCTTAGATAAAGGCGATCGGCAATCAGTTTCATATCGATGCAATCCCGTCGCGTGCAACAATCCTGCCGCGCGAAACCACGAGCTTGCGCACTGGTCGCGAAACAACCGCTTCAGCCACTGTTTCAGCGTCCACCAAAACAAGATCGGCGCGCGCGCCTTCGTGCAGTCCATAGTCCTTGAACCCGCACGCCCACGCACCCAATGTGCTGACGCAGTCGAACGCAAGTGCAAGGTCTTCATCGCGGCGAAGGTCATAGCGCATGCCGACGAACATGGCGCGCTCGAGCATGTCGGGTTTACCGAATGGCGTCCACGTATCGCGTATTCCGTCGTTGCCGGCAAATAGCGTCACGCCTGCTTCGATGCAAGCGCGCATCGGAGGAACGGGCACAGATGGGGGCGCCGTAGTCAACAGCGCAACATCGAGATCCGCAATCCTTGCCAACAACGTATTGCGCTCGCGATCAGGAAGCTGACCTAAGCAAAACGCGTGACTCACGACAACACGCCCCTGCATGCCCAACGCCTTCACTCGGTCGAGCAGCAGATTGAAAGTGAACGCGCCTACCTCGCCGGGCTCGTGAAGATGGATATCGACAGGCTTCTGATGACGGTTCGCAATCTCGAACGTGGTATTGAGCGAAGTAACCGGATCCTGGTCGATAAGCGCAGGGTCCAGCGCACCGAGCACGTCGGCACCCGCCTTTAGCGCATCGTTTAGCAACGCGTCGGTCCCCGGACGGCGTAGCATGCCTGACTGCGGGAACGCGACGATTTGTATCTCCATGACGTCGGCCAGCGTTTCACGCGTCGCCAGCACGCCGTGCAAATGCCTGAGCCCTGCGTCCGTGTCTATATCCACATGCGTTCTAATGCGCGTTGTTCCCGCCGCAAGAAAAGCCCGCGCAAGCGCTAGAGATTGCGCGCCCGCATCGTGTCCCGAACTCGCGCGCCATGATCGTTCGTTCTCGATCCTGTCGATAAGCCTTGGACCCACTTCGTTGCGATACCACGGCAAGCCCCAGTTGGTTTTGTCGAGATGCGTATGGCCTTCGACAAACCCCGGCAGGACCAGCGCGCCCTGGCCGTTTTCACGCGCGACGCCGGCGCCGCGCGGCAGGTTCGGGCCGATTTCCTCTATCCGTCCGCCGCTGACAGCAATATCTACGGGGGTGCCGTCCGGCAGACGGATATTCGTGATCAACAAGCTAGCGTGCACTGGAACTCCTTGAAACATAAAAGACAATCAGCGGACTTCAAAGATCGCGTCCACTTCCACCGACGCCCCCGCCGGAAGCGTCGCCACGCCGACCGCGGTCCGGGCGTGCCGGCCTCGTTCGCCGAACACCGCGAACATGAGGTCGGAGGCACCGTTGATCACTTTCGGCACGTCAGGATAACCCGGCATGCAATACACAAAGCCGCCCATCCGATGACAACTGACCACGCGGTCAAGGTCGCCATCGAGCGCAAGATGAAGTGCAGCGAGCAGGTTAAGTCCGCAAATTTGCGCCGCCCGCTGCCCTGCTTCAAGGTCCTGCTCCGTGCCGACAGGACCGGCGTATCGAACCTCTCCTTCCCATTCGCAAATCTGCCCCGCGAGGAAGATCAGCGAGCCCGAGCGGGAGAAAGGCTTGAACGCGCCGCGAGGCGCAGGCACTTTCGGCAGGACGAGACCAAGCGCCTCAAGGCGCGCGGCAGCCGAATCCGGGTCACGTGGAACAGGCGTGGAATTCATTGACGGGTCCTCGAATTGAAATAAGCCTTAGCGTCGGATATCCAAGTGTGTCACAACATGCTGAACGAACAAAAGCGCTTGATTGATGAGGCTTTACTTAGCCATTGAACACCGTCGCGCTGCTAAGGGTGGCACCTCAAGAGGAGCCTAAAGGACGATCCACGCTCAGCGAACATTTCCATCAAGGCGCATACTCCTCGATGGTCGCGCTGCCGCGACCCCATCACGCGTCGCGGGGCAAAGATCCTGCGACTTTGTCCGCGCCCCCAATACACAATTTCCATGTCCCGCAGCCCGCAAACGTCGCGTCCGCTTGTCATTGCAGCGGTCATGGCTTCAATGGCAATGGTCGCCATAGAAGCCACCATCGTTTCCACCGCCATGCCGCAGATCGTCTCGCAGCTTGGCGATTTGCATCTCTATAGCTGGGTCTTCTCGTCCTTCCTGCTGACGCAGACCGCCATGACGGTCATCTTCGGCAAGCTCGCGGACCTGTATGGCCGCAAGCCCATCGTTCTAATCGGCATCGGCATCTTTCTGGCCGGCTCAATACTTGCCGGTTTCGCCTGGTCAATGCCCGCCATGATCGTGTTCCGGCTGATCCAGGGCGTGGGCGCAGGCGCGATCCAGCCGGTCACGCTGACGATTGTCGCCGACCTCTATCCCGCGCGCGAACGTGGCAAGGTGCAGGGTTATCTGGCGAGCGTCTGGGCCATCTCGGCGGTCGTCGGACCGATGGTCGGCGGCTTGATCATCCGCGATTTTTCGTGGGCCTGGATCTTCTGGATGAACGTGCCCATTGGCCTTGCGTCGGCGGCGGGGTTCATCGCGTTCCTTAAAGAATCGGAGCGGCACTCGCGACCGTCCATCGACTTTGCGGGCGCGGCGCTTTTCATGGTGTCCATTGCTGCACTGATGATGTCGCTGACGTATGCAGGCAATGACGACATCACGAAGGCATTGATCGCGGGCGGATTCTTTATCCTGTGCCTGCTGTTCTTCCTGATGCAGGAGAAACGCGCCACCGAACCCATGATCTCGTTCGCGCTCTGGGGCCGCCGGCCGATAGCCGCGTGTAACGGATCGACCGTCCTGTCCGGCATGATCCTGATGGGTGCAACCACATTCCTGCCGATGTACGTGCAAGGCGTGCTGCATCGTTCGCCGGTGATTGCCGGTCTTGCGTTGACCATGATGATGGTCGGGTGGCCCGTTGGCGCGACGCTGGCGGCGAAGTCGTTTCATCGAATCGGGCTTAGGCGCATCTTGATTGGCGGCAGTGCGTTTATCCCGTTAGGCGCGGTGTTCCTGATCGTGTTGTCGCCGGAAAGCTCTCCGCTGATCGCCGCGTTTGGTTCGCTCATCATGGGCTTTGGCATGGGGACGTCGAGCGTCAGTTCGCTTGTGCTGATCCAGGAGATAGTCGATATTGCGCAGCGCGGGAGCGCGACGGCCTCGAATCTGTTTTCGCGGAATCTCGGCAGCACGATTGGCGCGACTTTGTTCGGCGCTGTGCTCAATTTTGGGCTGGGTCATTCGAATGGCGCGGCCGCGGTTACATCGGACCAGTTAAAGGCGCTGCTGCAAAATCAGGTAATGAGCCTCGGCAGCAGCGATGCAATCCGTCAGGTACTGCATCAGTCGCTTCATCTGACATTTTTATCGATTTTCGTGATCGCGATTTTTGCGGTCGGGTTTCTTCTCTTCGTCCCTGCGATCACGTTGAGCCACGAGAAAAAGATGCCGTTTGAGGTGTTGTCGACGGTTGAAGATTGAGCCGCTGTTGTGGGATTGGTCTGGGATGAGGGTCGGGGTCGGGGTTGATTCTAGGTTGCGCGGGTTCTATGTTAGCGGTCGGAGTCTATACCGGGTTGCTGCTTTCCAGGTCTTCGCGCGTTTAGTGTTGGATGTTTTCTTTATCACTATTAGCCACTGCGCGTGGCAGCGCGTCATTTCTTTGTCCAAAGCGACAAAGAAACGAAGCAAAGAAAACGCTTTCACCGCTCTACCCTAAGTGTCCACAGCGTGCAGTTCCATTTCATAGGTGCCCCAAAAGCACGGTGCTCGCCAGAGCCACCGATGTTTGAACCCCTCCTTCTCGCGAATCCTGACAGTAAAACGCTTCGCCCCGTACGCTCTCGGGCAAGCACTGGCGACTGAACCCGCCCAAGGAGCGCCCCGCGCTATCCGCGAAAAACCAACCTCCAAATTTGGATGCATGCCGAACCATTTTTTAAACCACCGAGAAATGGTTCGGCAGAATGCGTGAGGCCCAATCCCTAAAATAACAGTGCGAACCGACCAGCTAACCCGAGAAGAATCACACCCATAAAAGCGCGTGAGGCCGTGCGGGTTCGTAGGGCAAGGGTGCTTGCCCGAGAGCGTACGGGGCGAAGCGTTTTACTGTCAGGATTCGCGAGAAGGAGGGTTTCACACATCCGTGGTTCTAGCGAGCACCGTGCTTTTCGGGTACCAATGAATCAAAACTGCACGCTGTGGACACTTAATTTTTAGAGAGTTGAAAGCGTTTTCTTTGCTTCGTTTCTTTGTCGCTTTGGACAAAGAAATGACGCGCTGCCACGCGCAGTGGCTAATAGTGATAAAGAAAACATCCAACACTAAACGCGCGAAGACCTGGAAAGCAGCAACCCGGTATAGACTCCGACCGCTAACGCAGAACCCGCACAACCCGGCAATGAACCCGCACAACCCACCACTGACCCGGCCCCCTAACGCCAGAAACCCGCGCAACCCCAACCGCTAACCCCGTGCGAACAAAACCCTAACCAATCATTTGCCAGCCAAAGAACACGGCTAACGAAACCGCAATAGTCAGCAGAGGCTTACGCGTAATCCCACACACAACCACAGCGACCAACGCCGCGATCAATTGCGAATTTCGCCAGGTGAGTTCGGCAGCACCGCCATGCGGCGCAATCGTCATCGGCACGATGATTGCCGTCAGCACCGTCACCGGCACGAAGTTAAGCGCCATCCGCACAATGGGTGGAAAGCTCAGGCGCTCGCCAAAAACAAAAACCGCAGAACGGATGCCATAGGTAATCACCGCCATCCCCACGATCAAAAGAACGTATTTCATTCAGCGCGCTCCATTTCCCCGGAACGTTGCTTGGATTCGGTGGACTTAGCAGAATCTTTTGCACGCATCGACAGCAGCATGCCCACCACCACGCCCACCACCACTGCCGCAAGCAAACCAAGCTTGTAAGGCCAATCATTCCACGCAAACGACAACACGCCAGCGGCCAGCGCAGCAGCCACAAAACGCAACGCAACAAGCTGCGGCACGATGATCGCAATGAACGTGGCGACCATCGCAAAGTCCAGGCCCTTCGACTGAAGACCCGGAAACGCCGAACCGAACAGCAGTCCGGCGACGGTCCATATCTGCCAGTTCACATACATGGAAACGCCCGAGCCCAGGAAGTAATACGGCCCGGTTTCGCCCGGCGCGCGGCGCTGGTAATGCGCGTAAGAGACGGCAAATACTTCATCGGTCATGAACGCGCCGAGCGTCCAGCGCCAGCGCGCAGGCAAGTGCGCGACGTAGGGCGAAAGCGTCGCTGAGTACAAGACATGACGCAGATTGACGATAAACGTGGTTGCCCAGATCACCGCAAAACTCGCATGACCGGCGATCAACCCAAGCGCGATGAATTGCGCCGAGCCGGCAAATACCGCAAGCGACATGAACTGTACCGACCACGCATGCAGCGGACCGGTGGCGGCGAGCGTGCCGAAGATCACGCCAAACGGCGCGGCGCCGACCATCATGGGAATGGTGTCGCGTGCGCCTGCGCCGAATTCGGCGAGATTACCCGGCCGATGGTCTTGATGAGCCTGATGGCCTTGATGCGTTGAGTTCAATGTCTCCTCCGTTGATAGCGAGGATAGAACGCGCCGCCTAGATACGCTTGTACGTTCTTGCGGTCCGGTTATATGCGGGACCTGCGGCGTGCGGGAGACACGCTGGCGCTAGCGCCAGCGTCCGGGCGATACACCGAAGGTCTTCTTGAAGTGCCGCGTGAAATGGCTCTGGTCGGTGAAACCGCTCGCCGCCGCCACGTCCGTGACTGGAACGCCCGCACGCAATGCATCGAGTGCGCGATTGACGCGCATCTGGTTGCGCCACGCGTGAGGGGCGAGCCCGGTCTCGCGCGTGAACAAGCGCGCCGCGTGGAAGGTCGAGAGACCCACGGTCTGCGCCAGCTCGGCAAGCGATAACGGCTCGGTCAGGTCATCGGTCAGGCAGGCTTTCATCGTATTCACGCGCACCGAGTCCTGATGCATGCGCTGCGCGAGCGGCCGTTGTCCGGCGTGACGCGCAAGCAGCGTGGATACCGCGTCGAGCAACGCATGCTCCGCGCCGAGCGCATCCAGGTTGGCTTCCATGGCTTGATGCGCGATCTGCACGCGATGGGCGAGATCGGGGTCGCGGATGACATCGGCGGAAAACCATGGCATTGGCTGGACGCTGCCAGCCACTTCGTCAGCGACAGCCTGCACGAAATCGACCGGCAGATAAAACACGCGATATCGCCAGCCCAGGTCCACCGCCCGCGCGCCGGTATGCAGCTCGCCCGGATTGATCACGGGCACCGAGCCGGCTTCCGCCACGAAATTCGACCCACGGTAGTCGTACTGCTCCGCGCCCGCTTCAATGACCGGAATGGTGTACGCGTCGTGCCAATGGGGGGTGAACGTATGGTCGTAATACTCGGCCGTGAGCATTTCCGCGCCGGGCACGAGCGGCGAGCGCCAATAGCGCGCGGAATTGCTGAAACGGGAGGCGATCATGGCTTTGCGATGCCGTGGAAGGAAACCGCAAGTTTAGCCCGGGCCACGTTTTCAGCGGATCTTGAATAATCTGCTGATTTTTCCTCACGCTTAAAGACGGCTCGATCAGACCGCGGCGGCCGACGTCTTGGTCTTGATGAAACTCGTCAGCTTCCTCCTGAGCTCCTGATCCGCACGCGCGAGCAACAAGGCCAACACAATCGAGATGCCTGCCACGACCAGCGTCTGGACGACAGGGTTCAGTACCCGGATATCGAACGATTCGAACACCAGGCGATAAATCGGGAAATGGATCACATAGAGCGGATACGAAAGTTCGCCCAGCACCTTGCAGATCCCCTTGCCAATGCCTTCAATTGACACCGAACATAGCAGCGCCACGGACAAAGGAACCAGCGTCAGCGAATTAACGAATGCCACCTTGGGACTGCCAATCGCGAAGCACGCCAGCGCTGCGATCGTGATCACCGCAGTGAATAAGAAGTGCGGCTTTTTAAACTGGAGCCCAGCCGAAAAGATCAAGACACCGGCGAAGAATTCGGCAGTAACGCGCGGGAATCCCAGCAGGAAACTTTCTGCCCGCCAGCCCGGATTGATTTGCCGAAAGATTACGGTGCAGGCAATAAACGCAATGAATGCAAGCAGCGAATATTTGGCGTTCGGCAGTTTGCGGAATTTGTACAGGTACGCAGCAAAAACGACGTTGACGAATAACTCGAAGAATAACGACCACGACGGATCGTTCAACGGAAACGTCGCACCTACGATTGAGTCCGTGCCAAAAGGCCAGCCGATATTATTGAAGTAAGGCAGCCAAGCCGCGCCCAGCACGGTGGCTGTCGCGAGCTGCGTGCCGGATATTTGCGGCGTGCCGGTTTTTGCCATCGATAGCAACACGGCGCACACGCCGAGCGCCAGCCCCAGCAGGTAGAGAGGCGCTAGCCGGACAAGCCGGACGAAGGCGAACTCGCGAAACGACATGCCGTTCAGGATCTTCTTGCTGTAACTATGCGCGATCACGAAACCGGACAGCACGAAGAACAGGTCGACTGCCACCCATGCCCCGCCGAACCAGTCCCAGCCGGTGTGTTGCGTGTAGTGGTGAAGCATGACGGCGATTGCAGCCACACCTCGCAAGCCGTCGAGCAAATCGAACCGGGTGGATTTTATGGCGCTCATAGTGTCGGACCGTCATTATCGAGCGCTCAGTGTAGGGTGAAAAAAAAGCAATCCGGATGAGGAAAAATATCCGTTTGAGTCGTCGAGCCGAGAAAATATTAGAAAATAATTCGTTGGAGGGTTTGTCAACGGGAATGAACGGTTTCAGGTTGTGATAACGCGATTAATTGAATCGATCCACTGGATTTATCCAGTCGTTTTCTTTCATTTTCATTACTATACTATCGAGTTAATTCGTTCGCAGAACCACCATGCTTAAAGGCGGTTGCTACTGCGGTAGGGTGCGCTATGAGGTACAGGAACTTGCCTTTTATTCCACACTTTGCCATTGCGCCGACTGCCGGAGTATTGCGGCGGCGCCGGTTGTCGCGTGGTTCAGCACGCCGTCTGCCGGATTTCGTTTTGTAGCGGGAACACCCCGGCGCTTTCCATCCAGCGCAAAGGTCGTCCGAACGTTCTGTCCGAATTGCGGCACTCATTTGACCTACCAGCACGCGGAACTGTCGGACCAGCTCGACATTGCAACCTGCAGCCTGAATGCGCCTGAAACCGTCGGGCCAGACGATCACACGCACACGGCAGAGCAGTTGCCGTGGATTCACTTCGCCGATGGCCTCGATACGTATTCGGGGTCAAAGCCGACCTGAACGAGTAACGGAACGCAGCGCGTACGTGTACGCCGCCCCATTTGAAAGTCACTCACGCCCGTGTTCCTGGATGTCGCGCAGCGCGTGAATTTTGAATCGTTTAGAAAACAAAAGACTTGCTAATAGACTTTGCGATGCCGCGCGCCAGCCGCTTTCGCCTCCCGCCGCCGGCAACTTAAAAAACGATCAACGTTGCCAGACCACACCACGTTTCAGGGCAAACATGAAAACTTCGAAGTTGTTGATGACGCTAGGTCTAGTCGCACTCAGCGCGCTTGCAAGTCTGACGCCGGCCCACGCGGAAGCACTGGATGACATCGCGAAGCGCGGTGTACTGCGTGTCGCCGTGCCGCAGGATTTTGCGCCGTTTGGATCGGTCGGACCGAGCATGCAACTGGAAGGGCTGGATATCGACGTGTCCGGGCTGCTTGCGAAGAAACTCGGCGCCAAGCTGGAACTCGTGCCGGTCACGAGCGCGAACCGGATTCCGTACCTGCAGACGAACAAGGTCGATCTGGTCATTTCGACGCTGGGCCGCGATGCGGAGCGCGACAAGGTCATCGACTTCTCGCAGTCGTATTCGCCTTACAACAATAGCGTGTACGGTCCCGCGAATATAAAAATCGACGGCCCGGCTGACATGGCTGGGAAGACGGTGGGTGTCGCCCGCGGCACGTTCGAAGACCTGATGCTCACGAAGAGCGTGCCGCCGTCCACCACGATCAAGCGCTTCGAGGACAACAGCGGCATGATCTCCGCCTATCTCGCAGGTCAGGTTCCGTTGGTAGGAACGGGTGATTTCGTGGCGAACAAGATTGCGGCGACTTTGCCGGCGTCGGCGCCGAATAAACCCGCGCTCAAGTATGTGATCCACGAATCGGCATGTCATGTCGGGTTGAACAAGAACGAGCCGAAGCTGATGGCAAAGGTCGATGCAATCCTGACTGAAGCGAAGAAAGACGGTGAGTTGAATGGCATCGTGGAGAAGTGGCTGCATGTGCCACTGCCGCAGAAGATGGTGCAGAGTGTGGATTGAGTTTTTGCTGTCTTGGCTATAGCTGGCAGGTTGTTAAGTGCCGATCATCACGCGGAAATGAAACAGCGTACATACTTGCTGCTTCTCACTAACGTCTTTTTGATTGCCATGGACAACGATATTCAGATCCGCTTAGCGCAGCTTGGCCTTCAATTGCCCGCGCCAATTAATCCGCTCGGATCGTATCGGACGACCGTGACCCTGGGTGACCAGCTTTTTGTTTCAGGCCTGGGCCCGTTTAAGGACGGTAAACCGGTTGTCGGAATTGTCGGCGATGACTTCTCGATCGCTGACGCGCAGGAAGCAGCGCAGCGGACCATGCTGCTGATTCTTGCTTGTGTCGAGGAAGCTTGCGGGCTGGAGAACGTTGAACGCTGCGCGCGGCTGACGGTTTATGTTCGCGCAGAGAGCGGGTTCACAGCGCACCCTAAGGTCGCCGATGGGGCGAGTGATTTGTTGCTAGCTCTTTTTGGACCGGATCGGCTGCCGGCGAGAAGTGCGATAGGTGTTTTTACTCTGCCGATGGGCATTCCCGTGGAAATTGATAGCGTTTTTCAGCTTAAACGCTAGTGCTTGGGGTGGGGGTTCTGGATGTTGGAGGGGGAGCGGTTTGGTTCATTGCCGGGTTGCTGCTTTCCAGGTCTTCGCGGGTTTTACGTTAGCTGTTTTCTTTATCACTATTAGCCACTGCGCGTGGCAGCGCGTCATTTCTTTGTCCAAAGCGACAAAGAAACGAAGCAAAGAAAACGCTTTCAACTCTCTAAAAATTAAGTGTCCACAGCGTGCGGTTTTCATTCATTGGTACCCGAAAAGCACGGTGCTCGCCAGAGCCACGGATGTGTGAACCCCTCCTTCTCCGAACACGGATACCCACACGCTTCGCCACAAGCGATTGAACCTGCCCGAAGGGCACACCGCGCTATCCGCGAACAACCTGCCGCTAAATTGGCAGGTCCGCCGCACTTCGTCGCAAACCCTTCCTGGCGCCTGCCCTTATAAGATCGACTTCTGGAACGGCGCGCCCGAGTGCTCACGCAGCTCATTGAAAACGATCTTCGGCCATGCCTTCTTCGCCACATCAATTTCCGATACATGCGAAGCAAGATACGTCGGCGCATTCGACGCATCCAACGCAATACGCGCCGAATATGCATCGGTGAAACGGCGCAGTTCAGCAGCGTCGTCACACGTCACCCATCGCGACATCCGATACCGCGCCGGCATGATCCGCACATCCACCTTGTATTCCGCCGATAACCGGTGCGACACCACCTCGAACTGCAACTGCCCGACCGCGCCCAGAATGGTCGAGCCGCCAAGCACCGGACGGAACACTTGAATCGCGCCCTCATCGCCAAGTTGCCGCAGCGCTTCACCCAACTGCTTCGCGCGGATCGGGTCCACCACTTCCACCGTCTGGAAAATTTCCGGCGCAAAAAACGGCAAGCCCACGAACTGCAACAGCTCACCTTCCGTCAATGTGTCGCCAAGGCTCAGCGTCCCATGATTCGGAATGCCGATGATATCGCCCGGGAACGCTTCACTCACGGTCTCACGACGTTGCGACAGGAACGTCACCACGTTATTCGCGCGGAAAGTCTTATTGGTGCGCGTCACCTTCAACGCCATGCCGCGCTCGAAGTGTCCCGAGCACACACGAATAAACGCCACGCGGTCACGGTGCGCCAGATCCATGTTCGCCTGCACCTTGAACACCACACCGGTAAAGCGCGGCTCTTCCGGCAACACCGGACGTTGGACAGACATCCGCATCGATGGCGGCGGCGCAAGCTCAACCAGCGCGTCCAGAATTTCCTTCACGCCGAAGTTGTTAATCGCCGATCCAAACAACACCGGCGATTGTTCTCCGGCGAGAAACTTGGCGCGATCAAACGCAGGCGTAGCGCCCGTGATCAAATCGATTTCTTCTTTCGCGCGCGCCCAGCTCGGACCAAAGCGACGTTCACCGTCAGCATCATCGAGCGCACGCACGGTTTCAACCGCACCGCCGGCAGTATCTTGTCCCGCGCGAAATACGCGCACCTGATCGTGCGCAATGTCGTAGACGCCCTGGAATTCCTTGCCCATGCCAATAGGCCAGGTGAACGGCACGGCCGCCACACCCAGGTGCTGTTCAATTTCATCGAGCAGATCAAGCGGTTGACGTACTTCCCGGTCAAGCTTGTTAATGAACGTGAGAATTGGCGTGCGGCGGCTGCGGCAGACCTCAAGCAGCTTGAGCGTCTGCGCTTCAACACCGTTGGCGCCGTCGATCACCATCACGGCAGCATCGACTGCCGTTAACACACGATACGTATCTTCAGAGAAGTCTTCGTGGCCCGGCGTATCGAGCAGGTTAATGACACAATCGCCATATTCAAACTGCATGACCGAACTCGCGACCGAAATACCGCGCTGCTTTTCGATTTCCATCCAGTCCGACGTTGCATAGCGGCTGCTCTTGCGCCCCTTCACGGTGCCTGCAATCTGGATCGCGCCCGAAAATAGCAACAGCTTTTCGGTCAGCGTGGTCTTGCCCGCGTCAGGGTGGGATATGACCGCGAAGGTGCGGCGCCGTTTGAGTTCGGAGAGTGACATCTGTACTGGAAAAGAGCTGTGGGGGTGAGCATTCGGGCGGGACTGGCCCGAAAATGGCCCGAAAAAGCCGCGTGGTGTGGATGATACACGAGGGGGGGTCCACTCGTGGCCGGGCCGGGGCCACGGCCGGGCACGCTCGCACAAACAAGAAAGGCCCCGATTGGATCGGGGCCTTTCTCAAACCGCTAAAACCTGAAGCCGGGCAAGAACCTTAAAGCTCAAAGCCTGAAGCTCAAAGCCCAGGGCTTAAAGCTTAGGGCTTCGGTGCCGACGACGGGATCGTCGTAGTCGCGGTCGTGTTCTTGTGATGCTTCTTGTGGTGATGCTTCTTGGCCTTGTGCGTGCCGCTAGCCGGTGTTGCATCGGCAGCCGTAGCAGCCGGAGCCATGGCAGCTGCCGGAGCAGGTGCCGAAGCTTGCGCGAATGCACCAGCGGAGAACAAAGCGACGAGCGTCGCGGCAACGAGTTGCTTTTTCATGGCAGTAAGATCCTTGAGGTTGATGTCGAGGTTTGTTATCGACAACGCGGCGACGACGTCGCGTGTACCCGTTTAACGTCTCATCGCGAAGTGTGTTGACACGAACTCAAAGAAAAACTGACTGCAGCCAAATAATTTTTCGTGCAAAGGATTCCACGCGTTAACGCATTTAGATGCACCCTGTACCCCGTATATTCCACTGCGTGAAATTCAGCGCCAGTACATAACCTTATTTGACAATCATTGGGCCGCTCACTCGACCCGCGTCTCATCACGCTTAAATTGCCGAAGTCGAGTTTGCATCGGCGACATTAGAAGGTGTCTCGACTCCGCCGCGCTGCCCGAGCCAGATCCAGACCATTCCTGCAAGTAACGCGCAGGCGATCATCACGCCGCTCATCGAAAAAATGCCGAGTACCGGAAACAGCAGCGCGACGAATGAGCTCGACGCCGCGCCACACAGCATCTGTATGGATGTCAGCAAGCCGCCCGCCACGCCCGCCAACTCGGGAACGGGATCGAGCGCGCCGCGTGCAGCACTGGGAGCCGCGAGCCCGAAGCAAAAAGTACTGGCCACGAGCAAGGGCATGATGGTGAGCAACGACGCGCGATGCAATACGCTCAGCGCAATCAACCCGAGCGTCGCGACAAGTGTCGTGCAAATAGCGGTCGCGAGAATGCGCCGCGATTCAAAACCGCGCGCAGCGATAAAACCATTCACCGTTGCACCCGCGACAATACCGGCGCCGGTCATGGCGAACATCGCGGCATAGATGATTGGCCTGACGTGCAGGATATGCAGCAGCACAAGCGGCGAGCCCGCGACGTACGCGAACATCCAGCCAAACCCAAAACCGTTGATGAGGATGTGCCCCAGCACCGCGCGATGTGTCAGCACGCGCCTGTACCCATCGCGGAGCCCGGACACGGCGAACCTGCCGCTGCGCTGCGGCGCGGATTCTGTCAGGCCAGCCCACGTAGCGAGTGCGGCCACCAATCCGCAGACGGCCATGACGCCGTAGATCCCACGCCACTGAATTGCCGCCAGCAGGCCGACGCCAATCGAAGGCGCAACAATCGGCGCAACGTTCGCCACTACGGTGATGGCCGCGAGACGGTGCTGCATCGCGTTGCCTTCGAACAGGTCGCGCACGATCGCGAGCGCCACCGTCATCCCCGCGCCCGCCCCAATGCCCTGCACTAATCGCGCGCCAAGCAACACGCCGATGCTGGGTGCCGCCGCCGAAACAATCCCGCCGGCCGTGAACAGCGCGAGGCCGAGCAGGAGCGTAGGCTTGCGGCCTGTTGCATCGGAAAGAGGGCCGTAGACGATCGGACCCACCGCGAAACCTGCCATGAACAGACTCAGCGTGAGCCCGGCCTGACTCGCGCTCGCATGCAACGTGCTCGCAATATCGACGAGCGCGGGCAACGCCATATCGATGGAAATAGGCGGCAATGCAGCCAGCGCGCCGAGAAAAACAGCGAACAGGATGGATTGCGGCGCGAGTCGCCAGCGTTGCATCACGTCAGCTCCGCTTAGCTTGCGGTGTCAGCACCACGCGGCCTTTCGTTCCTGCCGCCACCGCCTGGTAGGCCGCTTGTGCATCTTCCAGCGCGAAGGTCTGCGCGATAACCGGCGCCTTGTAGCTGCCATCTTCGAAACCGGGACGCAGCGCTTCCAGCATTTTCGCGGACGCAACCAGGTCGCGCTTCAAGGTATCGACACCAATCAGACGGCTTTCGTTGTGATAGAAATCCGCGAGGTTGAAGGTGACTTCGCGACGATCCGACGCCGATATCTCCACCAGCCGTCCGCCGACCTTCAGCATATGCAAGGCAGTTTCGAACATCGATCCGCCGACGGTATCGAATACGACCGCCGCGCCGCCGTCCGTCGCTTCACGAATGCGCGCGATGGCGTCGGGGGCTTGCGAGTCCACCATTGCATCCACGTAGGGACTCGTCGCGGCCGCTCCGCGCGCCACGCCCACCACCTTCGCGCCGATCCGTTTCGCGATCTGCGATGCCGCTCCGCCCACGCCGCCCACTCCGATGATCACCACGCTCTCGCCGGCCTGCAACTGCGCCGCCTCGACCACGGCGCACCACGCAGTGATGAAATTCACGCCAATCGCCGATGCTTCCTCGAACGTCAGGTTGACCGGCTTGCGGCCCAGGCTCGCAACGGGCACGACCACGTGTTCCGCATGCGTCCCGTCGCGTGTGAAACCCACGTCGCCGCCTGAGCCCCACACTTCGGCGCCCAGCCACTCGGCAGGACCGGCGATGACGACGCCCGCATAGTCGCGACCGGGCGTACGCGGCAGCGTGGTCTGGCTCATGCGCCCTGCCACGTTCTTTACGTCGCTCGGATTGATCGATGCCGCGAATACCTGGACGACGGCTTCATCGCCGGACGGCGCGGGCGTGGGCAAATCGCCGGAGAAGAGAACCGATGGATCGCCGTGCTGATTGAAGCGTAGTGCTTTCATGATTGGATTCCTCCGTTGTCATGTCTGCATTATTGCCGCGTCCGACCTTGGCGAAAAGACATCGATCCACATAGAATTGTTGCGCCAAGTGGAAAGATGAACTGGAAAGATGGACGAATTCAAGAGGGACCCAATCCATGCCCGATGAAGTCAACGACCTGCGCCTGTTCGCACAGATGGTGGACGCCGGCAGCCTTTCGGCGGCCGCGCGCCAGACCGATGGATCGACTGCCGCCATGAGCCGGCGGCTGGCCGCGATGGAGAAGCGGCTGGGCGTGCGCCTTGTCACGCGGACGTCGCGACGCTTCGACCTGACGGTGGAAGGCGCGCTGTTTCACGAGCGCGCGCTCGCCATCTTGCAGGCAGTGGACGACGCCGAGGCCGAGATCAGCGCTCAGGCGCGCGTGCCGCAGGGTTTGTTGTGTATCGGCGCGCCATCGGAGATTGGGCGCAAGCAGATCGCGCCGCTGATCGAAGCGTTCTCGGATCGTTATCCGGAGGTCGAGGTTCGGCTTGTACTGTCCGATATCGGGCTGGATGTGATCGACGACAATCTCGACGTCGCGTTGCGTATCGGCTTGCCGGCGGATACCGGTGTGATAGCGAAGAAACTGCTGTCGAGCCGGCGCATTGTGTGCGCGGCGCCGGCGTATCTGGCGCGGAATGGCACGCCGAAAACGCTTGCCGACCTCGCCACGCACGATTGCCTGCGGCTCGTGCGCGGGCAGCGTGTTTTCGACAAATGGTTATTCGTGGAAGACGGCCGGCGCCGTGAGATCCAGGTCCGCGGCACACTCTCGACCGCGAGCGGCGAAGTGCTCCACGACTGGGCGCTCAAGGGCCGTGGCCTTGCGCTGAAGGCGCTATGGGATATAGAAGACGATTTACTCGCGGGCCGGCTGATTGAGTGCCTCGCCCCTTACCACTGCGATGAAATTGAGTTATATGCGGTGTTTGCGAGCCGGCGGCATTTGTCGCCGCGAGTACGGGTCTTTCTGGATTTCGTACAGGAAACGCTTCGCGTGAAAAGCCCGGCGGCAGGCGTGCGTTAGCTGGAAATCAGTTCGAAGCCAGGGGCATCCACGGGTCATTACCGGTTGCCGGATACATGAGCGAAACCTCTTTGCTTACACGAACGATTTCATGAATGTTATCCCTGAAATTCGGGCTCTTTTCGTAGCTGATAAAGCCAGCGTCCGCAACGGCGGACAGGGTCAGCAACGCAAAAGCGATGCGCTCGGCAATGAAGAAGCGGCGGGACATTTCCAAAGTTTCCTAGAATCTTTAATTTCGCGATTATAAGGGTTTTCACCTACTTTTTGCCAGCCAAAATTGGGCGCCGACGATAGAAAACGACATCCGCCGACGCGCTGATCAGGAAAATATTGCCTCTTTTCATCACACGAAATGCCGGCGTTAATTCGTCGATGTATCGTTGTTGGCTCGTCGTTGTATTGACGTTTCAGGAAGGGGTATTACTGCTGATGGCAATCGAAGCCGAGCATCGCGCGATGGCGCAATTCCCGCCGGAGGGCTTGAAAACGGAGCGTGTGGTGCTGCGCCCCGCCGGCAGTCAGTACACCGGCGCGTTGCTGATCTACCGGCTTGCCAATCGCGCGCACCTGGACCGCTGGGAACCGTTGCGCGAAGACGCTTTCTTCACGATACAAGCCGCGAATGAACGCATGGCATTAATGGAAAGTGCGATGACGGCCGGCACCGCATTGCATCTGCTGATTTTTACGAGCGAACGCCGCGACGTGCTGATTGGCGACTGCCATTTCACGAACATCGTGCGGGGATCGTTTCAGGCATGTCATCTCGGCTATTCGATCGATCAGCATTACGAGGGACGCGGGCTGATGCGCGAGGCGCTCGTTGCGGCGCTGGGTTTTATCTTCGATGCATACCGGCTGCATCGGGTCATGGCGAGTTACAGGCCGGAAAATGATCGCAGCGGGCGCCTGTTAACCAGCCTTGGGTTCGAGCATGAAGGACTCGCCAAGGCGTATCTCAAGATCGATGGGCAATGGGCGGATCACGTACTGACCTCGCTGGTGAATCCGAAGGATTGAGCGAGGCAAGTATCACGTCCTGCACACTTTGCGGTCAGCCTGCTCGTGCTCATCGCGAGTGTCGACCGTGAAATCCGGCGCGAATCTCGCGAAATTTTCGAGCACGCCAGCCAGCGATCGCCGCACCGGCAGGATGATCAGTTCGTCACCTTCGCGCTCAATCTCACCGTCCGATCCGGTGCGATCGCGGGCGAGTTCATCGGGGATACGAATAGCGTGTGAGTTGCCGATCCGACAGGTTTTTGTGACCTATCTATTGTTCATGACTTGTTCGTACCCCTGTGAATTATGCGTCCCCGGACACCTGCACCAGCACCTTGCCGAAATTGCGGCCATCGATCATATCGAGGAAAGCCTGCGGTGCGTTCCCTAGCCCTACGGTGACGTCCTCCAGATGCTTTACCTGACCTGCCCGCAAATAACCGCCGACATCGCGCAGGAAAGCATCCCGATAGTCAGGCAAAAACTCGTAGTTGATATAACCGCGCACCGTCAGGCTGCGCGTCAAGATTGCGCGCATGGTTGCGGCGAGGCCATCGTCGGCGCCAGCAGCGTTACCCGATGTTTGCGCCATCAATCCGCAGACCGGAACGCGGCCGTATTGGTTGAGCAGAGGCAGCACAGCCTTCCACACCGCGCCGCCTATGTTCTCGAAATACACGTCGATACCTTTGGGACACGCGTTCGCCAACTGATCGGCGAAGTCGGGCGCGCGATGGTCGATGGCGGCATCGAAACCGAGTTCATCGACTACATAGGCGCACTTCTTCGCGCCGCCGGCAATGCCGACCACGCGCGCGCCGGCGATCTTGCCGAGCTGACCGACAAGCGATCCCACCGGCCCGCTCGCCGCGCCGACCACTACCGTCTCGCCGGACTTCGGTTTGCCGATTGCCGCCATGCCGGCGTAAGCCGTGAAGCCCGGCATGCCGAGCACACCGAGATAGGCGCGTGTTGCAATGCCGTCTGCGGACAGGGGAGTCAGGTCGTGGGCATCGGCTACTGCATGGCTGACCCAGCCTGCTGTCACGAGCACCCGGGTGCCGGCCGGAAGCGTTGTATTGTTGGATTCGATGACCGTGGCCACGCTCTCGCCGGGCATCGCTTCGCCGATCTGCGCGGGTTTTGCGTAAGACCGTGCGTCGTTCATGCGGCCGCGCATGTACGGATCGAGCGATAGATAGTCGACGCGCAGCAGCACTTGGCCTTTCGTTGGAACCGGCATGGGCACGTCCTCCAAACGGAAATCGGAGAGCGCGGCGCGACCGCCAGTGGGACGTGATGCCAACACGATTTGTCGGGCAGTAGGTGAGGTCATGCGGTTTCTCCTGGATCAATCGCGGGGGAACTCAGCATATACGGGCTTGCGGGATTGCGCTTTGATGTGCGGGCGAGGGGGGACGAGGCGATGTCGGTTGGCTAGGTTCTCGCGTTAGCGGTCGGATTCAATGCCGGGTTGCTGCTTTCCAGGTCTTCGCGCGTTTTATATTGCTATTTTCTTTATCACTATTAGCCACTGCGCGTGGCGGCGCGTCATTTCTTGGTCCTTAGCGACAAAGAAACGAAGCAAAGAAAGCGCTTTTAACAGCACTACCCTAAGTGTCCACAGCGTGCAGTCCCATTCATGGGTGCCCCAAAAGAATGGTGCTCGCAAGAGTCACGGATGTGTGAACCCCTCTTTCTCCGAACACAGATACCCCACGCTTCGCCACCAGTGATTGAACCTGCCCGAAGAGCACCCCGCGCTATCCGCCTAGAACCAGCCCCCAATTGGTACGCACGATGAACCACGCCGCCATCCCTCCTCAAAACGAGGCGACCAAATTGCATAAGACCGTAACCGACGAAATAACGACAGCCGACTAACCGGTTCACCAAAATCTGAAGCGGTAGTACACAGGCGGTGATTCACGGATATGACTGCGCAGACCAGGCAGCTAGCGCACGAAGAACCGAAGCATTAGATGCGCGGGAGGTCGTTAAGGTCCCATGGAAAATCGTGTTTGCCCGAGAGCGCGGGCGGTGCCGTGTCGTGTCGCTGTCTGCCGAGAGTACGCGTGAGGCCGTATAGGTCTGTGGGGCACTGGTGCTTGCCCGAGAGCGTACGGGGCGAAGCGTTTTACTGTCAGGATTCGCGAGAAGGAGGGTTTCACACATCCTCCGCTCTGGCGAGCACCGTGCTTTTGGGGCACCTATGAATGAAAACTGCACGCTGTGGGCACTTAGGGTAGAGCGGTGAAAGCGTTTTCTTTGCTTCGTTTCTTTTTCGCTTTGGAAAAAGAAATGACGCGCTGCCACGCGCAGTGGCTAATAGTGATAAAGAAATTAGCCAGAATAAAACCCGCGAAGACCTAAAAAGCAGCAACCCGGCAATGAACCAGACCGCTAACGCAGAACCACCCTCCTCAACCCCAACCGCCCCCGCCCCAAGTGCGAACGAAAACCATCACCCACCATATTTCTCAGCAAACTCATCCGCGCTAAGCGAACGAAAATCGGCCAATGCCGCGTCGATCCGCTCAGCATCCCAATCCCACCACGCGATCTGCTGCAAGCGCTCCGCCGTGCGAGCCTCAACCCGAAACCGCAGCACATGCGCAGGCACGCCAACAACAATCGCGAACGGCGGCACATCCTTGGTCACGACCGCGCCCGAACCAACGGCCGCCCCCGTGCCAATCTTTACCCCAGGCATGACGATCGCATCGTGGCCAATCCACACATCGTGACCCATCTCCACCCTGTCCTGCGCACGCCATTGGAAAATCTCCGTATCGTCGTCGAGCGAGAGACCGTACGACCGTGAACGATAAGTAAAGTGGTGATGCGTCGCGCGCCACGTTGGATGGTTAGGCGGATTGATACGAACACCCGTAGCAATATTCGCGAACTTGCCAATATGTGCATGGGCAATCTGGTTGTCGCCCATCGCATAACCGTAATCGCCAATCACCGATGCAGCCACCTGGCTGCGCGGACCTAAATAGGTATAGCGCCCGAAGTCGCTTGCACGAACCACGGCTGTCGGATGAATCTCGGGCTCTATCGATAAGGTTTGGCCAAGCGTCCACGGATCGACGCCGACGCCATGATTAATCAGCATAAAAAATTCTCAGAGGTTCAATGATGAAAAGCTGACGCGGAACATCGACGCGCATCCACGCATATCAAAGCGCATCGATGTCAACGGACGCCCCACGCTCACAAGAAAAGTTTGCGTAAATAAGCGGAACCGCGTTCGGCACATGTGACCAGTACGAAGGTGGCGATCAACAGGAACGACACGGTCTGATACTGGAACAGGTTCATCGCGGTCAACAACTGGAACCCGATCCCGCCCGCGCCAACGAAGCCTAGAACGAGGGACGAGCGCAGGTTTTCATCGAAGCGGAAAAGACCAATGCCAAGCAGTGAAGGCAACACGCCCGGCACCACCGCGTGAGCCAACACCTGCACGCGGCCGGCGCCGGTCAGCGTCAGCGCTTCGACAGGGCCCATATCCATGTCTTCGATCACTTCTGCAAACAACCGCCCCAGCATGCCGACCGAGTGCACCGCCAGCGCGAGCGCGCCGGGGAACGGCCCCAGTCCAACGGCGGTAACGAACAACAGCGCCCACACCAAATCCGGTACCGCCCGGGTCACGCCAATGATCGATCGCGCGGCGTAGTAAAGCGGCAGCGCCGGAGTAAGATTCGCGGCCGCCAGAATCGCCAGCGGGAACGCAAGCAGTATCCCGAACACGGTGCCGAAAATCGCAAGGTCAATCGTCTCAAGCACGGGCCATAGATTCGGGACGAACTGATCGAACGCGGGCGGCATGGCGCGCGACATGATGTCGGCCATGCCATGCGCGCCGGTAATCAGGTCCTGCGGCCTCGCCTGAACAACAATCCATGCCTGGACAAACAACGCGAGCAAGACGAGAGCGGCAAGCACGGACCAAGCCGTGCGTGCACCCGGCGCACCGGGTGGGGTGCGCATTTCCATGACCTTGCTCATGACGCCTCGGCGAGATAAAGACCCGCGATCTGCTGACTGGAAACATCGGATGCCTGACGGTCGAATTCCAGCAGGCCGCCGCGCAGTCCGACCAAGCGGTCCGCATAACGCGCCGCGAGTTCCGGTTGATGCAGCACACATACGACCGCAAGACCGTCCTCAGTGGCGAGGCGGCGCAGCAACCGCATGACCTCATCGGCGGCTTCGGGATCCAGGCTCGCAACCGGTTCGTCCGCCAGCAAGACGTCCGGGCGCTGCGCCAGCGCACGGGCAACAGCCACGCGCTGCGCCTGTCCGCCCGAGAGCGTGCCGGCTCGCTGGCGAGCCAGATGCAGCAAACCGACTTCGTCCAGATAGCTCATTGCCGGTTCAATCTCGTCACGTGGCAGACGCCCGAACGCGCTCATCAGCGTCCGGTGACGGCCGAGCGCTCCGCAGCAGACGTTCGCCAGGACGCTGCGTCGCTTGACGAGATTCGCGTTCTGCGAAATAAGCGCGAGCGGCAAACGCGCTTCCCTGAGGGACTCGCCCGACAGCGTGGCCAGATCCCGACCGGCGACTTTCACGGAGCCCGCAGTGGGCCGGTTTAGTCCCACCACGCACTTCATAAAGGTCGACTTGCCACTGCCGTTACTGCCGAGCACCACCACCATCTCGCCGGCGCTCACCGACAAATTCAGGCTGCGCAGCGCGGTATGACCGTTCGCGTAGCGCATGGTCAGATCGCGGACAGCCAACCTGACGCCGGCCGCGCGCACGGCAGGCTTGGTCGAACCCATCGATGAAAACGCCCCCGCCGGACCCAGCGGTATATCACGCGATGTACTGAAGGGGGTATTCACAGCTTCGCCAGGTCGATGTGGAGCGTCGAGACCAGGTCGCGAATCTGATCGTAGGCCGCGTCCGTCTGGGGCACCGTCTTCAGTTCGGGGTTTTCATTCGATGCCAGGAACTTTTGATCCACCTCCGGCAACTCGTGGAAATCAAGCGAGCTCAACACGCGGGTGAGCCGAGCCTTGAAATCGGCAGGCAAGTCGGCACGCACGGCCAACGGATCGAGCGGGATGGGTTGCGACTTCCACAACGTTACGTAGGCCGAAGGATCGTACTCATTGTGTAACTTGGCGCTCTCGATTTCCTCGCTGTTCAGTTCGCCCACGTCGACCTTATGGTTGCGCAGCGCTTCGAACGATGCAGTGTGACTGCCTGCATAAAGCCCCTTCACGCCCTTGTCCGGATCAATGCCGTTCTTGCTCAGGCCAAACGCGGGAAACAAGTGCCCGGACGTGGAAGCCGGATCGGCGTAGGCAAACGAACGGCCCTTGACGTCCGCCAGCGTCTTGACACCCGAACCCGGCCACGTGACGATGGAAGCGTAATAGGTAGCCGGCTTGCCTTGCTCGCCCGCGAACGTGGCGACGGCTTGCGCATGCGCGACCTGGTGGGCCAGCACATACCCGAGCGGTCCGAACTGGCCGAACTCAAGCTTGTTGCTCCGCATTGCCTCAATTTCAGCGTTGTAGCTGGTCGCTACATAAAGCTGAACGGTGCAGCCCAGCTTGTCGCCGATCATCTTGGCGAGGTCCGTATAGACCGGCAGCATGCGTTGCGCTGATTCGTAGGGCTCGACGCCGAAGCGCACCACACCGTCATTCGGGCAGGCGCCGGCCGCGTGGGCGGTTGCGGAAACGAGACCTGCTGCCAACGACACAGCAACCAGAACTTTGGATACCTTCATATTTTCCTCAACTGAAATTTCGCGAGTGCCGGGCTAACGGCAATTCAAGGTTTCGATCCCGCTCCGTGCAGGTCATCAGTGCGCGTGGACTTCGTGTGGACTTCTGTCGAGCCACGTCACTCTATAAACCTCGTGTGACACATCGATGTACTTATCGAGACGTCTAGATGAATGCGTTTCCGTGGGTGCGACTTAGACCAGCCGATACGTAGAATTCATGCGGACATCTATACGTATATTGGTGTGTTTAACCCTACCCTTACTATCACGCAAGGAAACCCTCATATTTCCATCACGGGTCGCCCCCTACAATTCGCGACGGCAATTCATTTGAACCGAGCGGAATGACGACACAATGACAGCGATGGATAACGCCACGCCGGACACCGCGCTCGCACGCCGCGCGGGCGTTGCAATGTGGAGTCAGATCGAACAGATCCTTGCGGCGGAGATTGGAACAGGCAGGTTTGGCAAGGACGGGCGCATGCCGACCGAAGCCGAACTCGCCAAAAGGTTTGACGTTAATCGCCATACCGTGCGCCGCGCGATGACCGGACTTGCCGCACGCGGCCTTGTCAGCGTCAGGCAGGGACGAGGCACGTTTGCGCAGTTGCGCGCTATCGATTACACGATCGGGCAGCGCACGCGCTTCTCGGAAAATCTGCGTCAGCAGCGTCATACAGCGGCCGCCACCATGCTCCGCGCGCTCAAGGTGCGCGCCGCGCCCAACATTTCAGAGGCGCTTGCCTTGCGCGCGGGCGCGTCCGTCTACCAGATCGAGACCCTGCACGAATCGGACGGCGTGCCACTGACTTTTGCGCGCAACTGGTACCCTGCGACGCGTTTCGCGAATCTGCCGCAAGTGCTGGGGTCCAAGGGCAGTATCACGAGTGCGCTGGCCGAACTCGGCGTGACCGACTATTTGCGCAAGTGGAACCGTATCGGCAGCGTATTGCCCGATTCGGAAGTCATGCAAAGACTGAACATCAACCGTCAGCAACCGGTGCTGTGGGTGGAGAACGTCGATGTTGATCTCCAGGGCATGCCGATCAAATACGGTGTGACGCATTTCGCCACGGACCGGGTCCAGCTGATGGTGGGAAACGACACCTGAGCGTGACCGTTTCCCTCATCGGAAAAAATTCCTCGCACGTCCGTCTGCGCCCCTTCCCCGCATAACCGCAGTTTCACCTCCCCGGTCAAAATCGTGGTCTCCTGTTAGTTCGCGTCACGGGAACGCGGGTCAGCCAACGCGTCAGCCAGCCCGGCGCCAGCTTTTTTCCTGCCGCCCACAATATTCCCGATCGTGAAACGTCTTCATCTGTATGGAACAGCCGCCGCCCACGAACCCGATGATCGACAGAGATAGCGACATCACCGCGACCGTCTTGCGTGAGCGTACAAAACTCGGAAACTTCATCCGGCGTCGTGTGCGTGACCCAAGCGACGCCGAAGACATCCTGCAAGACGTCTTGCACGAGTTCGTCCAGGCGTACCGGCTTCCCGAGCCGATTGAACAAGTCAGCGCATGGCTGTTTCGCGTGGCGCGCAATCGCATCATCGACCGCTTTCGCAAGAAGAAAGAGCAGCCCCTGAGCGAGATGGCCGGGACCCATGACAACGCCGATGCCATCGACGATGAATACCGGCTGGATCTGGCCCTCCCTTCCGAAGATGGCGGGCCGGAAGCCGCCTATGCACGATCGGTTCTTCTGGTGGCGCTGCAAAACGCGCTCGACGAATTGCCGGAAAACCAGCGCGACATTTTCATCGCCCACGAGATCGAGGGCCGCAGTTTCAAGGAGCTGGCTTTAGAGAGCGGCGTAACGCTGAACACGCTGCTGGCACGCAAGCGTTATGCGGTGCTGCATCTGCGCGCCCGCTTGCAAGCCGTGTATGACGAACTGGATATTTAAAGGAGAAGGTAAATGCGTTTCGGACTGAGAGTCGTGGGCAAAGTGCTGTTGGTTATCGTGGGCATTGCGGTGCTCGGATGGATGGTGATGACCCTATGGAATTGGGTTCTGCCGGCGCTGTTTGTCGGGGCTCGCGCGATTGATTTCACTCATGCGCTGGGCCTGTTGATCCTGAGCCGGATCTTGTTCGGCGGATTCCGCGGCCATGGCGGCTGGCGTGGACGCCAGCAGTGGCGCCGGTGGGAACAAATGACACCCGAGGAGCGCGACAAGTTCAAGAAGGTCATGCGCTGCGGCCAACGCAAGCCGCTAGAGGATGCTGTATGAGCAATGCGCCGGCATCCGCATGCAAACAGGCGCCGGGCGTGATCGCGCCCGTCGTGAACTTCGGCCGGTGCGAGGGCAAGGCCGATTGCGCGGTCGTGTGTCCGGAGAACGTCTTCGAGATCCGCCGGATCGACCACGCCGACTATCAGCGCCTGGGGGCATTGCAAAAATTCAAGCTGCGCGTGCACGGCATGCAAGTCGCCTACACGCCGAACGCCGATGCGTGCCGCGCGTGCGGCTTATGCGTGACCGCGTGTCCGGAGCGGGCCATTACGCTGGCGCGGATGAGTTGACGGCACGCCGGCGCCGGGCATTTTCCGGTCACATGGACGCAGCACTGACATCGGGTCGCGATTTTTCTTTGCTATTGCCGCGAGGGCTGTTATTAACGATGTAAGGCGGCCGCAAGCAGCGGCCCACACAACCCGCATAGCAATTTAGCCTTTAAATTTAGGCGCTTAAGCGCACATGCAGGTTCGGCCGAGGTAGACCCGGAACGCTCCGCCAGCCGCCTGAGACAGCATTAAAAACCCTCAATTTACGGGTTCCGATGCGAATCGCAGGACCGGTTCAGCCCCCTTGAAAGCAAAATCAGGCAAAATTCGATGGTTAACCCCGGTCGTTGACGCAGCCGGAGGCGCCCCCAACCCATTTTTCTTGAGATAAGCGATGAGTACCGAGCAACCTACGATCATCTACACCCTCACCGATGAGGCCCCGCTGCTGGCCACCAGCGCCTTCCTGCCCATCATCCGCACGTTCACCGCGCCGGCCGGAATCCGCGTCACCACCAGCGACATTTCAGTCGCCGGCCGTATCCTCGGCGAGTTCCCGGAATTCCTGACGGAAGAGCAACGGGTGCCGGACAACCTGGCCGAACTCGGCCGCCTGACACTGCTGCCTGAAACCAACATCATCAAGCTGCCAAACATCAGCGCGTCGCAGCACCAGTTGATCGGCGCGATCAAGGAACTGCAGGGCAAAGGCTACAAGGTTCCGGATTTCCCCGAAGAGCCGAAGACCGACGCTGAAAAAGCAATCCGCCAGCGTTATTCCAAGTGCTTGGGCAGCGCCGTGAATCCGGTGCTGCGCGAAGGTAACTCAGACCGCCGCGCGCCTGCCGCCGTCAAGAACTACGCGCGCAAGAATCCGCACAGCATGGGCGAGTGGAGCATGGCTTCGCGCACCCACGTCGCTCACATGCGGCACGGCGACTTCTATCACGGTGAAAAGTCCATGACCGTTGCGAAGGCTCGCGACGTGAAGATGGAACTGGTCACGCAAAGCGGCAAGACCATTGTGCTCAAGCCGAAGGTATCGCTGCTGGACGGCGAGATCATCGACAGCATGTTCATGAGCAAGAAGGCGCTGTGCGACTTCTATGAAGAACAGATGGAAGACGCACGCAAGACCGGCGTGATGTTCTCGCTGCACGTGAAGGCCACCATGATGAAGGTCTCGCATCCTATTGTCTTCGGTCATGCCGTGAAGATCTTCTACAAGGAAGCCTTCGAGAAGCACGGCAAGCTGTTCGACGAGCTGGGCGTGAACGTCAACAACGGCCTCGTCAACCTGTACGACAAGCTGGAAACCCTGCCGACTTCCAAGCACGAAGAAATCATCCGCGACATGCACGCGTGCCACGAGCATCGTCCTGAACTCGCGATGGTCGATTCGGCCAAGGGCATCTCGAACCTGCATGCACCGAATGACATTATCGTGGACGCGTCCATGCCCGCGATGATCCGCATTGGCGGCAAGATGTGGGGCGCCGACGGTCGTCCGAAAGACACGAAGGCCGTGATCCCGGAAAGCACGTTTGCGCGGATCTATCAGGAAATCATCAACTTCTGCAAGACCAACGGCAACTTCGATCCGGTCACCATGGGCACGGTGCCCAACGTCGGCTTGATGGCTCAGCAAGCCGAGGAATACGGCTCGCATGACAAGACGTTTGAAGTGCCGGAAGGCGGCGAAGCGCGCATTGTCGACATTGCGACCGGTGAAGTGCTGCTGACGCAAACCGTGGAAGAAGGCGACATCTGGCGCATGTGCCAGGTCAAGGACGCGCCGATCCGCGACTGGGTCAAACTGGCTGTCACGCGTGCACGCAATTCCGGTATGCCGGCCATTTTCTGGCTGGACCCGTATCGTCCGCACGAAGCCGAAGTGATCAAGAAGGTCGAGACCTACCTGAAGGATCACGACACGAGCGGCCTGGATATCCAGATCATGTCGCAAGTGCGCGCGATGCGTTATACGCTGGAACGCGTGATCCGCGGCCTGGACACAATCTCGGTGACGGGCAACATTCTGCGTGACTACCTGACCGACCTGTTCCCGATCATGGAACTCGGCACCAGTGCCAAGATGCTCTCCATCGTTCCGTTGATGGCCGGCGGCGGTATGTATGAAACCGGTGCGGGTGGTTCAGCGCCGAAGCATGTGAAGCAGTTGGTGGAAGAGAACCATCTGCGCTGGGATTCGCTGGGCGAATTCCTGGCGCTGGCGGTGTCGCTGGAGGATCTTGGCATCAAGACCGGCAACACGCGGGCCAAGGTCCTGGCAAAGACGCTGGATGCCGCCACGGGACAACTGCTGGAGAACAACAAGAACCCGTCGCCGAAGACTGGACAACTCGACAACCGCGGCAGCCAGTTCTATCTCGCGATGTACTGGGCGCAGGAACTCGCGGCGCAAACCGAGGACGCGGGACTGGCTGCTCAGTTCGCACCGTTGGCAAACCAATTGACGGCGGACGAGAAGACTATCGTGGCGGAGTTGTCAGCGGTCCAGGGTGGCGCAGCGGACATCGGCGGGTATTACAAGCCGGACTTTGCGAAGCTGGAGTCGGTAATGCGCCCCAGCAAGACACTGAACGCTGCACTGGCGGCAGCTCAGGCTTAAGGCGTTTGATTGGCGTGTAGCCAATGATCGCACTCTTCCGGTTTCAGCCGGAAGAGTGCGATGTTTCTCGCAGGCATCAGCGCGGATAGTTCAACAGAACTCTTCGCGCTTATTTTTTCCTCATTTAGTTTGTATAACTACCTAATGTCTGGCGCCCCGCTCACAACGCCAGACTTCCAAGTTCCCCATAGGTCCGGTTCAACCACACCTTGACGCGCTGCCGCTCCAGCAAACCAAGCCCGGAAGCGGCTCGATCCGCGTGATTGACAGCCGCCCAAAAACTGACGCCATGCTGATCGATTTTCTGCATTGTGGTGTCGGGCAAGCGTCGCAGGCTGATCACACTGGCACCCAACGCCTTGGCCCGGACGAGTTCCCCCGATGCTTCCAGAATCTCGAACCGGTCACCACGAACCTCGTTGAGCACGATCACCAGTTTGATGCGTCCACTGAACTGGTCGAGCCACTGCCGCAGCAGGTCGACCGAATCACGCCCGGCGTCCATGACGTGCCACCAGGTCAGCGTCAAACCATGCTCATGCGCGAGACCAATGACATCCGCGTCCTCAAGCCATTTGCCGAGAGACTGCTGCGTCTGCGCGGCGAGATCAACCAGGATGCGCCGCTGAGGATCTTCGAGCGCCTGTTCAATGATGGGGTCGAGGCTATCGTGACGATCAAGCACGGCCGGCGCAGCAAAATCCGCATAGAACCGCAGTAGCGCGCCGTGCGATTTGTCGGTGTCGAAACCTGTAAACGGGATGCTCCGATCAACAAAATACTGGGCCAATACGCGGGCGACGAGCGATTTGCCGACGCCTCCTTTTTCGCCACCGATAAAGTGGATGTAGCTCATTTCTGCGGATCCTTTGTCGAGGAGCGGGATGGGTGGAAAAAAGCGTATCGAGTTTCGATGACGTGACAGCGACTTGGCTAAAAACGGCACAAGTAACAGCGGCTTAGGCTACACGGAAAAGAAATGCGTGACAGCATGCATGCGGCGCTATCGCATGGAATTGTTAAATCGCTTTCTTCGGTCGTCAAGTCGTTAAGTCGGACGGATGCTGCGCTTGGAGCGTCCCGCATGACTGGCGCGTCCGTGGCTTAGCTGACAAGACAGCAAACGATTGCATGCATGCCTCGCCAATAAAGAAAGCGGCTAACGTGCCGTTAACTAAGAGAAATCATCTGCGCTTAAATCTTCCTCGACACCCGCTCCACGGTTCCGGATAGACAACTCGCTGGTTTTATCGAAAGGAAACGGTCTAACGATCGTGTTTTGTCCGAGTAGACGATTCCAATGGGCTGCGGTATGTTGAATCATCGGCTGCATAGTCGCCCTGTTTAAAGAATGTGTCTGGCAAGCGACCTGCTGCGAATTAACAAAAATGCCCACAACCCGGATCTTGCTTGCCAAGCGACTCAAGCTGACAACGGCCGCTCTGTGCGTGCTGGTCCTGAGTCTTGCGACGCCCTTACTCCTGCATCAATCACACACCTATTCCTTAGCGGAGAATGGGGTTCAATCATTAGACCGTTTTCGCGCCGCATTACTCGCCATGGAAAGCGTATCGGCGGAACGTGGTCCCGCTAACGGTGCGCTAGGTGCAGACGCACAGAATGCGCCGGCGCTGCGGCTTCCCTTAATTAACGCGCGTGCTGAAAGCGACCGGCGCCTGGCCGTGTTGCGCTCGCTGATTGCAAGTGGCGTATGCCCCGACTGCACGACTGAACGTGCGTCTGTTGATATCGTACAAACACAGCTAGTTGCTGCCCGCAAGCAAGTCGACAGCCTCATCGCTCAGCCCATAGAAAAACGTGACCATGATGCGGTCCTAAGCGCGGTCAACCAGATGATCGCCGTCATTCCCAATTTTGGGCCGCTTGCAAATGCCAGCGCGGCAGGCATTGTGCGCGGCGATCCGAGCGCGCTGAATTGCGTCTTGACCGCTCGGTTGACGGCTCAACTTCGTGAACAGGCCGGGCTTCTGGGGTCGACCTTCACTGCGGCGCTGACCGCTCACCGGCCGTTGAGTGAAACCGAATTATTCGCGCAAGAACGGGCTAAAGGACGTATAGACGAATTGCGCAGCCTGATTAGTGCCCGCGTAGAACATACGCCGATTAGCGCAACCACTTATCAGAGCCTGACCAGCGTCTATTACGACAACGGCCTGAGCTACATAGCGCGTGTCCGCGAGATGGCGACGCGTCCCGAAGGCGCCAATCTCACGGCTGCCGAACTGGCTGCGGAGTATGTGCCGACCATGCGGCCCATCGTGCAATTTCGCGACTACGTGCTGGATCTGGCGGAAGCCGAAGTCAAAGGGCATCGTAATGAATCGCTGATGTTGCTGGTTGCAAGCGTCATTGGCTCGGCGGCTGTTCTTTACCTTTTGCTGATTGCGTCCGTGTACTTCAGGCGGCGGTTCGTTCAACCGTTCATTGAAGCAGCGGACATCGTCATGGCGATCGCCGACGGAAAACTCGAGACGCCCATTCCTCACGGTGAACAACCGCTTGAGATCCGCAGCCTGTTTCACGCAATCCTTGTGTTGAAGGAAAACAGCATCGAGAAAATGCGGCTCGAACATGAGCGCAATATCCTGCTGCGCGAACTTGAAACCGTTGCCGACACCGACTTCCTGACCCGTCTGCTTAACCGCCGCGCGTTTGAACGCAAGGCGACTGTTTCGCTAAGCCGCCACACGGAGACAGAAGCCAAGCAGGTCCTCATCATGTTCGACGCAGACCGCTTCAAGCAGATCAACGATACCCTGGGCCACGCCGCCGGTGACCTGGCGCTGCAAACAATTGGAAGATTGTGCAGCGAGATCTGGCGTCAGCCGGACATCGTGGCACGCCTCGGCGGCGAGGAATTCGCCGTGCTGACAAAGGTCGATGACGCCAGCGAAGCCATTGCCACCGCTAACGAATTGCGGCGGCGTCTGGCGGTCACCGCGCTGGAGCTGGATGGTGTCCGCTTTACAGTCACGTTGAGCTTCGGGATCTCGCTGGCTTCGCAAACAGAGCATGAGACGCTCGACGCGCTTCTACTACGCGCCGACAAGCTGCTTTACAGCGCCAAGCTGGGCGGGCGTAACTGCATTGTGTCGGACATCGAAAACTCGACCAGCCACTAGCATCATTAGCTTCACCGGCACCCTGCAGCCGTCATTCCACCGTTGGCGTTTGCACGCGTGCAGCGAGAAACTGCACGAAGGTGCGTACCTTGCTCGAATGCCGGCGATTCGGCAGATAAGCCGCATAGATGACCGAATCGCCCGCATGCGGATTGACCTCGGTATTTTCAAAGAGGCGCAGGAGATGACCGGCGCCAATTTCCTGCGCCACCAGCCACTCGGGCAACAGCGCAATGCCCCTGCCCGCGAGGACGGCTTCGAACAGCACGTCGGGGTTATTGGCAATCAGGTGGCCGCGCACTTCGACGCGTTCTTCCGTCACTCCACGCCGAAACGTCCACACCTGTCTTGTCGCCCGACGCGGACCGCCATACGCGAAGCGCAGGCATTCGTGGTGCGCTAGCGCTTGTGGTTCATCGGGCGTGCCGTGCCGTTCCAGATACTCATGGCTCGCCACGACAAAACGCTTGTTGTCGGCCAGCTTCCTGACGACCAGGCTTTCATCGCGTGCGGGCAAGCCGATTCGAATCGCGACATCAATACGTTCTGTCGCCAGGTCGACATAGTGATCGGCGACCACCACGTCAAGGACCACGCGGGGATACTCGCTCAGGAAGGTGGCAAGGTGAGGCGCCAGGCACAACCGGCTATAAGCAGTTGGCACGGAGATACGCAGCGCGCCAACGGGCGCCGCGCCGCTGTCGAAGATGCTGTCGTCGGCTTCAGCAAGATCGTCCAGCACCTTGCTGATTTGCTCGACGTACGCCGTGCCCGCGTCGGTGAGGCTGACGCGGCGCGTAGTACGCGTCAGCAACGCAGTACCCAGCGACGCTTCGAGCGCATCCATCAGGCGTGTGACTGACGAAGTGGCCACCCCTAGCCGTTGCGCGGCCTTGGAAAAGCCGCCGGCTTCGGCCACTTCCAGCAACGTCGTCAATGCGACCAGTTTGTCCACTTTGATGGCTCCGCTGTGCGAAACGTTGCGTGGCACGCAACGCAAGATTGCTTTGCGAACGTATTCTACTAACGAATTGCAATCGATATCCTATGCGTACTCATTCTCGGGAGCGCGCCGTGCAGGTCATCGAACTCTCTGTCAGCTACGACTTTATTTGCCCGTGGTGCTGGATCGGGCACCTGAATCTTGCCTCGGGAATTCGTGCGGCCAACCTGCCAGTCCCCGTTTCAATGACGTACGCACCGTTCGAATTGAATCCCACGATGCCCGCGGTCGGAATGGACCGGCGCGGATATCGGACGGCCAAGTTCGGCAGTTGGGTACGCTCGCAAGGAATGGATGCGCAGGTTGCGGCGACCGGTCTGGCTGCCGGCGCGCAATTCAATTTCGAGCGGGTGAGCAGGACGCCGAACACACGTCTCGCTCATCAGCTGATGCAGTACGCGTTAAGCGTGGGCGACGCGCGCAAGACCGAAGCCCTCTATGAGTCGATATTCGCCGCGTACTTCTCCGAGGGCCGCGATATTGGCTTGATCGGCACGTTGGTTGAACTCGCCGCGAAAGCTGGCTTCAATGCCGCCGCTACAGAGAAGTACCTCTTGCTAGGCCAAGGTCTTGCAGGGGTGCTCGCCGCGCAGCGGCTGACTCAGCAGCAAGGCGTTCGCTCGGTGCCGACCGTGTTCATCGCAGGCGATGCGATCAGCGGCGCGCAACCGCCGGCGGTATTCGCCAACGCGCTGCGGGCGGCACTCGAACGGAGCACCGCATGAACCCGTCAGTGAAGCCGCGCGGGAACCGCTTGATGAACATCGAACATTAAACAGTTTCGATTACTAAGGATCTATCACATGACGCCTAACGCACCTGCTGCCGGCCAGAACGGCGGCACAGTCAAGCTAACCCAGGGCATGACCGCGCTGTTCGCGTTCTGCTGCGGCGCGATCGTCGCCAACCTCTACTATGCGCAACCGATCACCGAGCTCATCGCACCGGACATTCACATGTCGGGCGGCATGGCGAGCCTGATTGTTTCGCTTACGCAGATCGGCTATGCATTGGGACTGTTCTTCCTGGTTCCGCTTGGCGATCTGCTGGAGAATCGCAAGCTGATGATCACGACAGCCATTGTCTCGATCTTCAGTCTCGCGCTGGCCGCTGTAACGCGTCAGCCGAGCGCGTTCCTGGCGGTGTCGTTGCTGGTCGGTTTCAGTTCGGTCGCCGTGCAGATCCTGATCCCTTTGGCCGCCCATCTTGCACCGGACGAGTCGCGTGGCCGCGTGGTCGGCAACATCATGAGCGGGCTTCTGCTTGGCATATTGTTGTCACGTCCGATCTCAAGCGTGGTCGCCGGTCATTTTGGCTGGCGCACGGTATTCGGCTCGGCGGCGGTGTTGATGGCCATCGTGACGGCGGTCCTGGCGCTGACCATCCCGCGCCGCCAGCCGTCGCATCAAGCGACCTACTTTCAGTTGATTCATTCGCTTGGCGAACTGGTTGCGACCTTGCCGACACTGCGTCATCGCGCGTTGTATCAAGGGTTGATGTTTGCCACGTTCAGCCTCTTCTGGACCGCGGTGCCGATCGAACTGACGCGTCATTACGGCTTGTCGCAGAACGCGATTGCCGTGTTCGCGCTGGTCGGCGCGATAGGCGCCACGTCGGCTCCCGTGGCAGGGCGGCTCGCCGATGCCGGGCATTCAGTTCGCGCGACGTTGATAGCCCTCGTCGTCGGGGCGCTCGCATTCACACCGGGACTGATTCATCCGGCGTGGGGCGTGGGTGGACTCGTTGTGACCGGCGTTGTGCTGGACTTCGCCGTGCAGATGAACATGGTGCTCGGCCAGCGTGAGATCTATGCGTTGCATGCGGCCAGCCGCAATCGTCTGAATGCGCTTTATATGACCAGCATCTTCATTGGCGGCGCAATTGGGTCAGCGCTCGCCAGCAGCTTGTATGACCATGGTGGATGGCCGTTGACCGCCATGGTCGCGAGCGTGTTCCCGATCATCGCGCTGATTCATTACCTGATGGTCGGCAGGTCGGTTGCGACAGCGACCGCTTAAGCGAAATAGAGTTGAGCGTTCCTTGCAATGGCGGGAGCGCTTGGGTGACGTGACGGCCCCAATTTAAGCCCTTGCGTGATGCGATCACCGGTCTTGCCGGCGGTCTCACCGCGCGAAGGCGTCGCTAGCTTAGTTCGCCAGTGCGGTTTGAATAGTCTCAAGCAGGCGTGGATCATCTGCCGTGACATCCGGCGAGAAACGGCCTGCCACGCGCCCGTCCCTGCCAATCACGAACTTCTCGAAGTTCCACAACACGTCAGGCGCGGGGTTAGGTTCAATGCCGTAGCCTTTGAGGCGCTCGCGAAACGGGCCGTCGCCAGTTGCGTCCGGCTGTGTGCTGGTGAGCGTCTGGTACAGCGGATGCTGGTCTGCACCAACTACGGATACTTTCGAAAACATCGGAAATTTCACGCCGTAGGTCGAGCTGCAGAATTCCGCGATCTCGGCATTGCTCCCCGGCTCTTGCCCCTTGAAGTTGTTCGCCGGGAAACCCAGCACTTCAAGGCCCTCGGCTCGTTTGTCTTCATAGAGTTTTTCCAGCGCTTCATATTGCGGTGTAAGCCCGCACTTGGAGGCTACGTTCACGATCAACAAAACCTTGCCTTTAAACGGCTCAAGCGTAAGCGCTGCGCCGTCGATGGAATTCACGGGAATATCGTAGATTGTCTGGCTCATGTTTGGACTCGTTTTGGCTCGTTTGAGCTGGATGGAGAAAGGGGTCAGGCAGAAATGAGGCGCTTCTGCTAATTCACATAAGCGCCGTCTATCCTACTCCGGACCGTTTGTGGCTGCAGAGCATTGCCCTCATGAGCAAACGGAACGCTTGGTTGTACCGGTTAAAGCTGTGAACGCTTAAGCGCCGATCATCTGCCTAGCTGCAGATTCAGCCATCGCCAATGCCGCGTCGGCCTCGCGCACCGGGCGACCACAACCGCGACCCGTCACTCGCTCAATCTTCTTCGTGTCTCGAATGGTAGTCACCCGAATAGCGCCTTTGAACATCTGGCCGGGAGACGGCAGGACGCAAGCCTCAACCGTCATGTTGCCCTTGGTTTGTTTGAAAGCCATCACATTCTCCAGAAAAATTGGCGCAGGCAACGCTCAATGGGACTCGCCATTAATGGCAAGTCCCGCCGGACGCGCTTCAAAACGGTATTGAAGATGCTTGGGGTATTGCGCGTCGATCACGCGAACCAGACGGCTGATTTCGTCCTTCAGTGCATCGACTCGCTCAACGCCCAGCAAGTGCCCCGCCTTTACCAAACCTTCACCGAATTTCTCGGTCATCAACGCGGCCAGTGCCGGCGTTTCCGCGCCGCGCGTCACATCCTGCGCGCGGTTTCTTGCATATCGCTGAATTTCTTCGATCAAAGCCGTAACGTCGTCGGTCATGGTGCTCCCGCTTTCTATAGTGTCGATCATGCGAAAACCTTAGCGTCTTCGGATCGCTTCCTATTGTTGACCTTCCGCAGTAACAGCCGTGTCGAAAGAACGCTTGCCGCCGTAAACGTCCTGTAAAAACGAGGGGCCTCAGGTTGACGCGTCCTCGTCCATGGCATCGATTGATTCGTCATCCTCTATACGTGTCAGGATCATTTCCACTCGCGAGTTCCAGTGCCTCAATGCGGTCACGCAGCCTGATTCCATCACAAATTCAAACGTGGTTTCCGGACTCATCCGGCTTCGGAACTGAAGATCCTTGAGCGGCACGAGGACTTCGGCGGGCGACATCGGAAAGCGCAGCACGAGCTTCTCGTCACGGTTGAACTGGACCGCCGCCTTGATCCCGAACGCCGTCACGTAGGTCCCCACGAGCTTTTCGATCACGCTAGCCGGCAGTGAATCAGGGACACGCACGAATACCGCATCGGCCTCATCCAGCCACAGCACCGCGCGGTCGATGTCGCCTAGCGGGCTCGTCTGGAACGATACGGACCAGGCACCTTCGGCCTCGTCATCGGGGGTGTCGAAACGATCATAGTGAAAGTGATTCAGTGCGAGCCTGGCATGGCGGAATTCAAACTGAAGCTGCTTGTCATGTAGCGCGACAGTCAACGTGCCATAAGCAGGATGGCCGTAATGCCCTGCGTATTCCGCAAGGTCGTGCGACGGGCATGTGTTCGGCACGGCATTAGGCGTCACGCGTTGACGCGCCTCGCGCATGGTGCTTCTTATCTTCTTGCTGAAGTCGAGCATGCGTTCGGTCCAGTCCGTAGGAGCCAGTCCCAGCATGCGGTCGCAAATTTCGTAGCCAACGACATTGCGCAGCATCGCGCAATGATCCCCAATAACGAACACACTCACGCCAATTTTCTCGCGTGGCAAGTACGAGATCTGGGAGTGAAAGGCACGCAGGTCGCCCCCGTGACTCGTGAGCAAATGCCCTCGGTACGAAGCGGTTTGCCGGCCCATGCCATAGATGACGTTTAGCTCCGGCGAGAATCCCATGGCCTCGCCCATCGCATCGGGAATTGGCAAGCCGGGTGCCAGCGTCGCTTTCAAAATGCGCTCAGGAATAATCTGTTTCCCATCGAGTCGGCCGCCATTCATCAGCATGACAAGCCAGCGAGACATGTCATCCAGACTGGCAACCATGCTTCCCGCGGGACTCGACTCGTCAGCATCCATATAGGGAGGCTGCCAAAGTTCACTGCTATCGCGCTTCTCGAGGAAGGGCACGGCAAATTCCGGCTGCGCAAGCATGCCGGTAATCGAGAAGGCAGTCCGGGTCATGCCCAACGGTGTCAGGATCTCGTCGTGGACGAAGATATCCCAAGGTTTCCCGGTCAACAATTCGATAATGTGACCCACTGCCTCGTACATCATGTTGTTGTAGATGAACTTGGTGCGTAATGGCGCTTCCGGCTTCATGAACCTGATCCGCTCGAACAATTGCTTCGGCGACAGGCGCGCTTCGTACCAGATCATGTCGTGTCGCGGCACGCCAGTCCGGTGACCCAGCATGTCGCGCAGCGTCACCGTTTCATCAAGTGATTTATCGTAGAAACTCAAACTTGGGACGAAATCGCGGATTGGACGGTCAAAGCTCAGCAGACCGCGATCGACCAGCAAGCCGGCCGCAACGGCAGTGAACAGCTTTGTGTTCGACGCAATCGGGAACCCGGTCGCCGGCGTAAATGGCAGCTTCTGTGCATAGTCGCGATACCCATATCCCTTGGCGAGCAGGACCTTGTCGTCTTTAAGAATACTGACGCCAATACCCGGTACGTTCCATTCGCTAACCAGCTTCTCCATCAAAGCATCAAAATCACTCAATTCGTTCAGCATCGATTGTCCTTTAGTGGCAAGAGAAGCGTGTCGGAGAAGCGTCTTGGGTCGTGGCGTTCTTTAAGGGTCGCGGAAGCAAAAAGCGGGTGGAGTTAGAAAGAATCGCGACTCGGGTTAGCGTAACGCGATCGAAATGCTGAAATGCCTTGAATTACACAATGCAAGTTTTCATTTGAACGATAAGGACACGTTGGACCGGAAGAAGTGCAGTTTGTTCTTCTCGTTTTTTCCTAACACGCGAGCGGGTCGCCACTTCTCAGTTGCCCGCCGCCTGACTTGAGAATGACATCAAGCAGTGACATTGCGTCCATGCCTTCAGCCAAGCCGCGGACTATGCCGTCGAGACGCCCGTCGACCTTGAGCATGGCAAATCCATGGACCAGTGCCCAGGCGGTCACCACGCGCGCGGCGCCCTCTGTGGACAGCGGAGCGTCAGGCTCTTGCGGCGCACCGACGGTCGCGCGCAGCACCGACAACGCGCCGCTCATCGCTTCGCGCAAACCCGGTCGTTCGAGGTCAAGCCGCTCGCTGCGGAACATCAGCATGAATAGACCCGGAAACTCTGTCGCGAACTCAACGTAGGCGCGTCCTTGCGCGGCAAGTCGCGCCTCGGGAGCGGCGACCGCCGCAGACGCTTCGAGCAGGCTGCTTTCGAAGCGGCGAAAACCAACGGCTGCTAAATCGCTGAGCAGTCCGGTCACATTGTCGAAGTGGTTCTTGGGGGCGGCGTGAGATGCGCCGGCCTCGCGCGCGGCGGCTCGCAACGTAAGCCCGCCGATGCCCTCGCGGGCCAGGATGCGCTCCGCTGCTTCCAGCATGGCCTCACGCAATGCCCCGTGGTGATACGGACGCCTGGCCTCAGCCGCCAATGGTTGCTTGGATTGTTCGGCTCGCTTACCCGTCTTCTTGATAGTCATCTGTTTCCGCCAATGTTGACGTCGTCAATTTTATCTTGACGAACTAAAGCACAGCATCTATTTTAGATATTGCTATTGTCAACATTCAATTGAACCTATGACAATCTTCGTTGCAGGTCTCCTGGTTTTCCTCGGTATCCATTCCGTCTCCATCGTCGCGCCACTCTGGCGGGATGCGCAAGCCGCGCGCATGGGCAAGAACGGATGGAGAGCACTGTATTCACTGGTGTCGATCGTCACTCTGGTCGCGATGATCTACGGTTACGGCATCGCGCGGCAGACACCGGTCGTGGTCTACGCGCCGCCGCTACCGCTGCGGCACCTCACATTGCTGCTCATGTTGCCGGTATTTCCGCTGCTGGTCGCGGCTTATCTGCCGGGTCGTATCAAGCGCCTGACCCGACATCCGATGCTGCTCGCCGTTATCTTGTGGGCGGTGGCGCATTTGCTCGCCAACGGTACGCTGAACGATCTGCTGCTGTTCGGCGCGTTCCTCCTCTGGGCAGTGGCGGACCTGATCTCGGTTAGCCGGCGCGCCAACGTCCGCCCGGTGCCGGGCGCGCCGCCTTCGGCCATGAACGATGTAATCGTTGTCGTCGTGGGGTTGGGGCTGTACGCGTTCATGCTGCTGTGGGCCCATGCACGCGTGGTGGGAGTGTCTCCGCTCGGCTGATCTGGATTTGCGCTCACAGATCAATAACGATATCCCCACCCGGCTGCGCGCAACAGATAAGAACGTTCCCTTGCGCAGGCATGTCGAGTGGCTCTGGACCATAGCTGACCGTCCCCGAAACCAGTCCGCTTTCGCAGTTATGACACACCCCGGTTCGACACGACCATCGAACCGGTACGTCACACGTTTCGGCCAGATCCAGGATGCTCGGATGCACCGCCGCATTCCAGTGCGCTGCAATACCACTGCGCGCGAATGAAACGAGTGGCCCGGTGTCGGCATCGTCTTCCGGCAGGTGTGGCGCACGCATCGGAGCGCCGACGATTCCAGGTGTCATCGCCTGACCGCCGCCGAAGTTTTCAGCGTGAACCCGCTCCGGTGCGACGCCCAGACCGGCGAGCATCACTTTCATGTCCGCCATGAAACGCGACGGGCCGCAGAGGTAAAAATTCGCGTCTCGCGGCACACCTGCCTCGTCAAGAGCCTGCCGCGACAGATGCCCGGTCGCATCGAAAGCCGTCCCAACGCGCTCTCTCGATTCCGGCTGGCTGTAGCAGATATAGCTGCGCGCATGCGCCAGTGCATGCACAAGACCGCGGGCTTCATCGGCGAATGCGTGGTGCTGTCCATCGTGAGCGCCGTGGAGCCACCAAACCTGCCGCGTCGAGCCCTCTGCGGCCAGCGCGTGCAGCATGGCAAGGACAGGCGTCACGCCTATTCCAGCGCTGAGCAGCACCAGCGGACCGTCTCCCCGCCGCAGGACAAAACTGCCGCGCGGCGCGCTGACATCGAGTGCATCGCCCACATGAAGCTGCGTTCGCAGGTAGGTTCCCGCTGCCCCATTCGGCTCGATCTTGACGCTGATCCGATAGCGTTCCGTCGATGCAGCGCCCGAAAGCGAGTAGCTGCGAAAGAGTGGCGGCCCGTCGTCGGGTCGAGGCAGACGCAACACCACGTACTGGCCCGGCAGTGCCGATTGCAGCAACTGACCGCTCGTGCTCCGCAACGTCAGCGAGAGGACATCGGCGGACGCCGGTTCAATCGCCGTCACCGTGAGCGGTCGAAATCCTGGCGCGACCGGATGCGCAGCGACGGCAGGCGCAAGTCCTGCGTTCCCGCTAGCACCACCCGTCGTCTGGTCCCGCAGCAACGCCTCGAACGACCCGCGCCACCCGGGCGAAAGGGCATCGATACGCAACGCCTGCTCCAACCGATCGCGCGGATGATGGGGCGAATACAGAAGCGCGTTGATCTCGGCGACGCTCATGCGCTCTGTTGCCTCACCGACTTTTATGATGTCATCGCCAGCGCCGACGGCACCCTCCTGCAAGACACGGAGATAGAACCCAGGCCGTCCGCCGGAAGTCAACAACGCAGCCATGCGGGGCTCGTTCGTCCGGATGCCGACGCGGTAGCATGTGACCCGCGGTTGCGTCACTTCGAATAACGCGGTACCGATCCGATAGCGATCGCCGATGCACACCGCAGAGTCCGGCATGCCTTCGATCGTGAAGTTCTCGCCGAATTGGCCGTGGACAAAACCGGTGCGCTTCAGTTGCGCCTGCCAATGGCGATACGATTCGATCTGATAGACGAACACGGCCCGCTGCTCGCCCCCGTGTCCGCCCAGGTCACCCTGACCATCGCCGGTGAGGTTCAACCGGCCGGCCCAGCAACGCTCATGCACCGGCTCCTTCCAGATTGCAGTGTGGACCGTGCGGCCTTTCCAGTCGATGTCGCGCGGCAGTCCGACGTTCACCGATAACAGTCGAGCCATGCTTCCCTCCGTGGAAGTCAATTTACGTCAGGCCGCGCGCACTGCGTCGCGTAGCGCCATTAGCGACGTTGCGCGTCGATCTCCTTGCGCAACCGGCTTTCGGTCTCCTGAAGTTCAGGCGTAAACGCTTCGCCGAAATCCGCGGGTTCGAAGAAAGGCCGAATTTCGATTTCCGATTCGCTCGGCATCGGGTTCGGGCAGCGGCGAACCCATTCGATCGCTTCGTCCATCGACTGGACTTGCCAGAGCCAATACCCGGCGATCAGTTCTTTGGTTTCGGAAAAGGGACCGTCAATGACGGTCCGGTCCTTGCCCGAAAACTTGACGCGCACGCCCGCCGAACTCGGTTTCAGTCCATCGCCACTTTGCATGATGCCCGCTTTGACGAGTTCTTCGTTGTATCGGGTCATCGCTTCGATAAGTTCCATGCTCGGCATCTGACCTGCTTCGGATTCGGCGGTCGCCTTGACCATGACCATCACGCGCATTTCGTTTCTCCTGTGGAAAAAAGTGATTCACTGATTATCTCGAGAAGACTTGCGAGGTCTTCAGCACAACGACGAGTGAGCGCGCCCAAATTCGACAGCCAATTGCACCGGCGCTTAAAAAAGATTGAATGCCGCGCTACAGGACGTACAGCCAGCCGGGCAGCGTGATGACCGAAAACAGCGTGCTCATCGAGATCACTGCGCCGACGACGGTCTTTTCGACATCGTATTCAACCGCGGGCACGGCCGCGCACACGACGGCGGCGATGGTCGCGGTCCGGTCGAGTTCCGTCGCAACGCAAAGCGCGTAGACCACGAGCGGCATGACAGCCAGCTTGAGCGCCGTCAGCAGCGCATAAAGACCCAGGCGTTCGCGCAGTTCGGTGAGTGTCAGATCGAGTCCAATGGCGAACAGCGCGCATGGCGTCAAGGCTTCGCCAAGCATCGTGAGAATCGACGCAACCGGCCTGGGCAGCGGCGAACCGAGGATCGACCAAAGCAGCCCGAAAATGGTCGCAAGGATGACGGGGTTGGTGGCTATCTGCCGTACCAGCGGCGCGGCAGATAGCCGGAGGCGCCGGCAAGCCATCCCGTCAGGATGATCTCAAAGATCGGAAGGATGGTGCCGGCGAGATGCATGGTGACCGTTCGTAGCGTGGATCGGGATCGGGATCGAACCGCATCCCGTTCACGACCTTGTTTTCCGCCGGCGCTAGGCTCCTAAGCGTGATTCGGCAATCCGCTTCAGATCATCGGGCGTTGATGCAGATTTAGCCAACTGCTCAAGCAAGGCTGCGGCTCTCTTTTCGTCTTTCGGTCCACCATCGCCAAGACCCAGGCTCATCGCGAGGTTGAGTATCGACCGGGGCAGTCCTCGCGAGGCCAACGCCTCGAGGAGATGACGCGCCACTTCGGGTTCCCGGTTTCGGTTGCCGCTTAGCAATTCATCAGTAATCGATTCCGCAAACCTCAGCGAGCTATCGTTTTCGGTCCTGCGTATACCGGTCGTGAGCGCATGTTCGAAGTGGCCAACGGGCTGGTTCGCGGCGTGCGCCAACGTGGTTAGCGCTTCCTGGAAACTTAGTTCTTCCTTTGAACCGGCAAACGGCGTGTCGGTTGAGTCGCCGCCCTCTTTTTGCGGATTCGCGGCCGATGGTTGCCACCAATGAACCAACTCGTCCGCGGCTTCACCTTGAAGATCAACGTGCGATGCGACCAATTGCGATGCCTGATAGACGCGTCTCTCGGTCAGGGCCGTGCTGTCGCACGCCTCGTCGAGCGCAGACGCTGCCTTGCTGCCCAGCTCGCTGTGAAGCTCGGTCCAGTCTTTATAGCCGAAGACTTCGGAGGTCACCTGTCGCGCCTGGGATTCCTTCAGCGATAGGCGGTATTTGAGCCGATCAACGGCCCGCGTCGGGATGGACGCGTTCTGGAAGTAAATGCGCATGACTTCGGTCCAGGTTTCTGTGCAAACGAGCCTCCACAGCCGGCACGGAATCAAAATGGACTGCGAAGCGGCGCAGGGGAAGTAGTACTCCGGCGAAAAAGATACCGCCGGTGCCTCACGCAGTCAATCCCATCGCGGGATTTGCGTCTGGCCCCGGCGACGCGAAGGCCGGTTGTTTGCGTTTTTATGCAACTGCTTATGCCGGGCTCTTCGATAAGACACATGCATCAAAATGGAGCGTGGAATAAATTTGGCGCCTCTATGATCGTGGCTTCAATCAAAAAGGGGAGTCACCGTGGGAGAAAACCATCGCAGGACACTGATCAGGTCGACCGCCGCGCTCGGTCTGGCCCATCTTCTTGGCCTTGGAAGCCTGAGCGTCTTGGCAGCATCCGCAACATCAGGCAAGCACATCAAGCCCGGCAGTCAGTCTGCGTTGATCGTTGTGGACGTGCAAAATTGTTTCATCGATGGCGGAACGTTGCCGGTGAAAGGCGGCGCCGAGGTCGTGCCGCTCATCAACGAGTTGGCCGGCAAGTTCGAGAACATTGTCATCACGCAGGACTGGCACACGGTGGGACACGCGTCGTTCGCCAGTTCCCATCCCGGCAAGAAGCCGTTCGAGACAGCGCAGTTGTCATACGGCACGCAGGTCTTGTGGCCGGACCATTGCATCCAGGGCACAGACGACGCCGCGCTCGACAAGGACCTCAAGCTGCCGACTGCGCAAGTGATCATACGCAAGGGTTTTCACAAGGACATGGATAGCTATTCCGCGTTCGAGGAAGCCGATCACAAGACAGAAACCGGCCTCGCGGGATACCTGAAGCAGCGGCGTATTAACACCGTGTTCGTGACCGGACTGGCGACTGATTTCTGCGTTGCATGGACAGCAATGGATGCCCGCAAGGCGGGGTTCCAGGCTTATGTGATCGAAGATGCAACGCGTCCGATCGATCTCAACGGCTCGCTTGCGGCCGCGCGCAAAAACATGGATCGCGTGGGCGTAAAGCGGATCCAGTCACAAGATATCTTGTCGACGTGAGCGGATATTGCGCGCGTGTCTGGACCCCTGACGCGCGGAGCATGTGTCCTCCGGCGTTTGGCTGTTTCTTTTCAAGTACGCAGCGGTCTCAAACCCGCGCGAACCTCCTCGGCGAATAGTTGCGGTTGCTCCCACGCGGCGAAGTGCCCGCCTCTATCGACCCGGTTGTAGTAGATGAGAGTGTGATACGCACGCTCTGTCCAGCTCCGCGGAGCCTGATGGTTCTCACGAGGAAACACGCTCACGGCCGCCGGGACTGATACATCGGCTGCGGCCAGAAAGTTGAAGTGAGACTCCCAATAAAAGCGCGCTGCGGAGATTCCTGTATTCGTCAACCAGTAGAGCGTGATGTCGTCGAGCACGTCGTCTCTCGTCAACTCGCCCGCGGACTCTCCATTAACGGGGTGCCCGAATACGGCCGAGGTCAGTGCGGCCGCAGGCTGAACATATCCGTCGCCGTGATCGAGCAGCCAGCTCGCCAGCGCAATGGGCGAGTCCGACAATCCGTAGAGCGTTTGAGGGCGTGTGCCCATCTCCAACGCATAGGCGCGTCGTTTCTTGGCGGCGCTGCTCAGCTGCTCGTAGGCGTGCTTTTCGTCATCCGACAGACCGGGCGGCGGCGGGTCTCCCGCTTGAAGCGCCTTTACAATTTCGGGCGGAACGGTCGCGGGAAAATTAACGTGAATGCCTAGCAATTCCGGTGGCGCCTGCTTAGCCATCACGTTCGCGACAATACCGCCCAGATCGCCGCCTTGCGCCGCGAATTTGGTGTATCCAAGGCGCGTCATTAACACGACCCAAGCACGTGCAGTGCGCTCCGGACCCCAACCGGTCGTGGCCGGTTTGCCGGAAAAACCATAGCCCGGCAAAGATGGAATGACCAGGTGAAAAGCGTCCGACGCACTCGCACCATGCGCCGTTGGATTGGTCAGCGGATCGATAATCTTGAACTGTTCGATGACCGAGCCGGGCCACCCATGCGTGACGATGAGCGGCATCGCATTCTCATGTTTCGAGCGAACATGAATGAAATGAATATCCAGCCCATCAATCTCCGTCACGAACTGCGGCAAGGCGTTCAGTTTCGCCTCGCACTTGCGCCAGTCGTAGTCGGTCGACCAATGACGCGCGAGCTCCTGGATCATCGCGAGCGGCACGCCTTGCGAGTCATCGGTGACTGTTTCCCGTTCGGGCCATCGCGTTGCTTTTATACGTCTTCGCAGATCGATGAGTTGCGCTTCCAACACGTGCACACGAAGCGGACGAATCGCCGTCTTGTCGCCGCTCGTCGATTGTGCAACTTCAGTAATCGTTTGATTAGTTTTCGCGAAAGCGAACTGATTTAATGAGCCCGCAGCCATAGTCGCCGCAGCCACACTAACAAAACGACGGCGAGACGGCGATGGCGGAAGAACGTTATTTAACATAAAACCTCCGTGTGACGATGAAGCGGAATTCCAATCAATGGCACAGTAAGCGCTAAGGGCATCGTGCGACGAATCACGAGTTTTCCGCCAGCAAGGACTTGATCTTCGCCTCGGTCTGTTCGTAGTCACCCTCGCCAAAGTGCGTGTAGACCACGTGCCCTTTCTTGTCGACCAGATAGAACGCGGGCCAATACTGGTTGTTGTAGGCGTTCCACGTTGCATAGCGGTTGTCTTGCGCGACCGGATACGTAATGCCAAGCCGCTTGATGGCGGTCTTGACGTTGTCCGTGTTGCGCTCGAATGGATACTCGGGCGTGTGCACGCCGACAACCACCAAGCCCTGGTCCTTAAATTTCTGATTCCATGCCTTCACATAAGGCAGCACATTGATACAGTTGATACAGGTATAGGTCCAGAAATCGACCAGTACCACCTTGCCGCGCAGCTGCTGCATGGTCAGCGGATCGCTATTGAGCCATTTATCGATACCGGTGAATTCCGGAGCGCTATTGGCGCTGCCAAGCGGACTTCCAGCGCCACTTGCGGCAGCACTGGCCGCGGGAGTCGCAACGAGACTTGTGATGGCCAGCGCGCCGGTTGCAACGGCTGCGGCGAAGAGGGTGACGGTAGCGGCGGTTTTGATTCGGGAGAGCATGACAGTCCTTCGAGTGGTGAGCATGGCTGTATTTGAACGCCCGCTCGTATCTGGCTTGTGTCGCCAACGCCGCCCGGTGCAATGTTTTGTGTCAGGGAAGCGCCCGGATACATTGAGATACAAAGCGTCGCGCGTAGTGGGCTATAAAGCAGCCATGCCTAATGCGGAGAACGCCATGAGTACCGAAGTGCTGAACGGAACCTGTCATTGCGGAAGCGTGAAATTCGAAGTCCGTACCGCCCTCACCCCTGCGACGCGTTGCAACTGCAGCGTGTGCCGGCGCAAGGGCGCGCTGATGACGCCGACGTTCGCGGCCGGCGACCTGAAGATCCTGAGCGGCGAGGATTCGCTGACGCTGTATCAGTTCAATACGCGCGCGGCTAAGCACTACTTCTGCAAGCATTGCGGAATTTATCCGTTCCATCAAACGCGCAAAGATCCGCAGCATTGGCGCGCGAACATCGGTTGCCTTCAAGGTATTGACCCGTATACGCTGGAGGCCGGCGTAGCCAATGGCGCGAGCCTCTCCGTCGTGGAGCATGCATGAGACGGCTAATGGCAATTCTCGCCTTCCTGGCGGGCGGACTCGCAACAGAAATGGCGCACCCCGTGCGGTGTCTGCTGGTCAATGTGAACCGGGTGCGCGTTTATCGTCGGAAGGATTGATTCATCGATGGAAAACACCGACCACGTATTGATCGTCGACGACGATCGCGGTATCCGCGAACTGCTTGCCACTTATCTCGAGAAGAACGGCATGCGCGTGTCGCTCGCTGCAAACGGCCGCCAGATGCGTGCAGTCCTGGAGCTGGGTGCGCCCGACCTGATCGTGCTTGACCTCATGATGCCCGGCGAAGACGGCCTCGTGCTGTGCCGCGAATTACGCGCAGGCAAGTTTCGCTCGGTGCCGGTATTGATGCTGACCGCTCGCAGCGAGGAAGCGGATCGCATCGTCGGGCTGGAAATGGGCGCCGACGATTACCTGTCCAAGCCGTTTGCAGTGCGCGAACTGTTGGCGCGTATCCGCTCCGTGTTGCGCCGCGCCCGCATGTTGCCGCCCGGCATGCAGGTGACGGAATCTGCGCCAATGATCAGCTTTGGCGCCTGGCGGCTCGACACCACAGGGCGCCATCTGCTCGACGCTGAAGGCACCATGGTCGCGCTCAGCGGCGCGGAGTACCGATTGCTGCGCGTGTTCCTCGATCATCCACAGCGCGTACTCACACGGGATCAGTTGCTCAACCTGACCCAGGGCCGCCAGGCCGATGCGTTTGACCGCTCGATCGATCTGCTGGTCAGCCGCTTGCGGCAGCGCTTGCAGGACACCGCGCGCGAGCCTCGTTACATCAAGACGCTGCGCAGTGAAGGTTATGTATTTTCGGCGGCGGTGAACATGATCGAAGGCAAGCCATGAAGCTCAATGCATTGCTGCATTGGCCGCGCACGCTGTTCGCGAGGCTTGCCCTGATCCTCTTTGTCGGCCTTGCGCTGGTACAAACGCTGTCGGTGTGGCTCACCATGACAGAACGCGACCAGACCATGAATAACGTGATGATGGGTTACATCGAACGCGAGGTCACCAGCTCCGTCGCGCTTCTGGATCATCTGCCCGCTGACGAACGCGCCGCGTGGCTGCCAAGACTGGCGCGGCGCACCTACACCTTTGTTCTGGGGCCCGGCGTCACCGGCGCGCCGCCGGACGCGAATCTGTCCGCGCGGGTGGCTCAATCGATTGCAGACGGCATCGGAAAACGTTATCCGCTCACGGCCAATGCGGTCCCGGGTGACCCTGAGCGCTTGCAGGTTCATCTGCAACTGAGCGACGGCACGCCGCTGACAATCGATTACCGCCCTATGCCGGGCGCACCGCTGTCGCCGTGGTTATCGTGGCTGCTGGTCCTGCAATTAGTAGTGCTGGCCGCGTGCTGCTGGCTGGCGGTACGGCTGGCTACGCGCCCCTTGAGCCAGTTGGCGAGCGCGGCCGATACGTTAGGCCCGGACCTGCAGGCGGAGCGGCTGCCGGAAGACGGACCGGACGAAGTCGCGCGTGCGGCCCGGGCTTTCAATGCCATGCAGGACCGCATCAAGTCGTACATGACTGAACGCCTGCAGATCCTCGCGGCGATTTCGCACGACCTGCAAACGCCGATTACCCGAATGCGTCTGCGCCTCGACGTGATGGATGAAAGCAACGAGGGAATAAAGCTGCAGCAGGACCTGCATGAAATGGAAACGATGGTCAAGGAAGGCGTGACGTACGCACGCACCATGCACGGCGCCAGCGAAGCGCCGCTGCGTATCGATCCCGATGCGCTGCTCGACAGCCTCGTGCTCGACTATATCGATGCCGGCAAGGACGTCTCGCTGCAGGGACACATTGCCACTCCACTGGTGACGCGCCCTCAGGCACTGAGACGGATCGTGGGCAATCTCGTCGATAACGCGCTGAAGTTTGGCGGAGCGGCAGAGATCAAGGTTGCTGCCCTGCAAGGCGGAGAGGTGACGGTCTCAGTGTTTGATCGCGGGCCGGGTATTCCGGCTGAGGCACTGGAAGCGGTATTTGAACCTTTCTACCGGGTGGAAGAGTCACGCAACCGCGGAACCGGTGGTACCGGACTCGGCCTCGCGATCGCGCGGCAACTTGCTCTGGCGATGAACGCAGCGCTGTCGCTGCATAACCGGCCCGACGGCGGCCTGGAAGCAAGGCTGTTGTTGAAATCCGCCAAATAGATTCGGATAACTCAGTGATTACGGGGCATGTCCGTCTTTGTATCTCAATGTATCTACACCGTCATTGAATACATAAGGTTTCACTGGCCCTCTTCGCAGACACAAGCCAGATACATCCACGGGTTCTAATGATTCCAGGCCAGACAGCCTGGCTTCGTTAAGCGAGACGACAGATACATCGCGCTTGGCGTAGCAACTACTCAAGGAGAATCAAGAATGCCGGACCCAATTAATACCCGACGTCGCCGCCTGCTCGGGACAACAGTTGCAGGACTCAGTTTGATGGAGTTGGGACTAAGCGGACTCGCCAAGGCGCAGTCCAACGCACCCGCTGCCGGCACGCAAGCTGCCACGCGCGCTGCTTCGTTCGACACTATTCGCCAGGTCAACGCCGGCGCGCTAAACATTGGCTATGCCGAAGCGGGCTCGCAGAATAAACCGGTCGTGATCCTGTTGCACGGCTGGCCCTACGATATCTACAGTTTCGCCGAAGTCACGCCGTTGCTCGTAGCCGCTGGGTATCGCGTGATCGTGCCGTATCTGCGCGGTTATGGCTCAACACGGTTTCTTTCCGCAGATACACCTCGCAACGGCCAGCAAGCCGTGGTTGCTGTCGACATCATTGCGTTAATGGACGCGTTGAAGATCGACAAGGCAATCTTCGGCGGCTTTGATTGGGGCGCGCGCACGGTGAATATTATTGCGGCGCTGTGGCCGCAGCGATGCGAAGCGATGGTGTCAGTAAGCGGTTATCTGATCGGCAGCCAGGAGGCGAACCGGACGCCGTTGCCGCCTAAGGCCGAGTTTGCCTGGTGGTACCAGTTTTATTTCGCTACGGACCGCGGTCAAGCGGGGTATGCCGCGAACCGTCACGATTTCAACAAGCTGATCTGGCATACCGCGTCGCCTAAATGGAATTTCGACGATGCAACGTTCGAGCGCTCGGCTGAATCGTTCAACAACCCGGACCACGTCGCGGTGGTGATTCACAATTACCGCTGGCGCCTGGCGCTGGTCAAGGGCGAGCCGCAATACGACGAGCTCGAAAAGCGTCTGGCGATGGCGCCGGCCATTTCTGTTCCGACCATCACCATGGAAGGCGACGCCAACGCCGCACCGCATCCCGATCCGGCCGCTTACGCGAAGAAGTTCACTGGCAAATATCAGCATCGGAACATCGACGGCGGCATTGGCCATAACCTGCCGCAGGAAGCGCCGAAAGCATTTGCCGATGCAGTCATTGATGTTGCGCAGCTTTAACCGGGCGAGTCTAGTAACAGCATGGGTGACTGACCAGTCACCCATGCCGGCACCCCAGCTCCCCCTCAACGATCCGCGAGTTTCCCCGAAACGGTTCGCACCAGCAACGCGCCGAGCACAAGACACGCGGCCACGAAATACAGGCCCATGCGATTGTCGTGCGTTGTCACGTTAAGCCACCCTACTGCATAGGGCGAGACAAAGCCGGCGAGGTTCCCAACGCAGTTGATGCCAGCAATGCCGACGGCCACTGAAGTCCCGGCAAGGAACGACGACGGAATGCTCCAGAACAACGACAGCGCCGACAATATGCCCGCAGCCGCCACGCTCAGCCAGATCACCGCAAGTGTTGGATGGTGACCTACATAACCGCTCGCAGCGAATCCGATTGCGCCGATCACAGCCAGCACTGAAAAATGCATCCGGCGTGAGCGGAAGCGGTCCGAGCTCATGCCAGTAAGCACGATCGCGGGAATGGCGACAAGGTAAGGAATCGCCGACAACCAGCCGATCGTCGATACATCACTTAGGCCGGAGTCCTTGATAATCGACGGCAGCCAGAAGCTGATGCCGTACAAGCCGATGATCTGGCAGAAGTAGACCGCGCAGAGTTTCCATATGTGCCGATCGGCAAGGATAGCGCCGAGGTTATGGTGCGTTGTCTTCTCTGAATCTTCCCGGTCGATTTCTCCTGTGACTAACGCCTTCTCGTCATCCGTCAACCACTTCGCCTGCGTGGGGCGATCGACCATCAGGGCCAACACGGCAATACCGCAAAGCAGCGCCGGAAGCGCTTCGATCAGGAACAGCCACTGCCATCCCGCCATGACGGTCGAATGACTGAAGCTGCTAAGCACCCAGCCTGATAATGGACCACCGACTACGCCTGACAACGGAATCGCAATGTAGTACACGCCAAGCGCGAAGCCCCGCTTTCTCGCAGGAAACCAATAGGTCAGGTACAACATGATCCCCGGCGAGAAGCCAGCTTCCGCCACGCCCAGAAAAAAACGGGCGGTGTAGAACTGCACCGGGGTTTTCACAAACAGCGTCAACGCGGAAATAATCGCCCACGTGATCATGATCCGGGCAATCCAGATGCGCGCGCCGACCCGATGCAGGATCAGGTTGCTGGGCACCTCGAAAATAAAATAGCCTATAAAGAAGATGCCCGCACCGAGGCCATAGACCGCGTCGCTCATGTGCAGGTCGTTCAGCATCTGCAACTTGGCAAAACCGACGTTCACCCGGTCGAGATAACCGCACAAATAACACAGCACGATAAACGGCATGATGCGCCAGCTGATCTTGCGGTAGACGTCGGTACGCGCCGCCGGCGCCACCAATAGGGTTTCGCTGATATGGCTCATGTCTCCTCCGTCGTCCTTTACCGGACGTTATAGAGTGCGGCCGGGCGGACGCCCGGCCATCGATCAGGGATGCTTATGATGCACTTGCGGCTCGTTCACGATGCGAGTTTTTCGGCAGCCACCTCTACACCAAGTTCCTTGCGGAACATCGCCTCCATCTCGAGACGCACACGCACGGCTTCCTTGGTGGCGTCGAAGGCCACGTCGGTCCAGCGGACCGGTTGCCCGGCCGCCACCGGACGTTGCAACACCATGTTGTGCGCGAGGCCAATGGGCAGCGCGCCGTGCAGCAGGGAGTCCACTGCTGGCATCAGCTTGCCGTAGACGGTGTGACCGCCTTCGCCGTCCAGCCGCTCGCCTGCACGCAGATCGCGCTTGGCTGTAGCCGCAACGTCGCCGTGGAACCCCGTGGTCGCGCCCGTGGCCTCGCCACGCACCGCAATGCTCGCAATCGATACCCCGAGTTCGAGGCCGATCAGGTGATACGGCTTGTACATGGCCGCGAAACGTCCGCTCTTGTCAGTCTTCAGGCCGTATTGCGCGAAGCAGTCGCGGACGTAATCGGAGGGCGCTTCAAAAACGGCGTAGACGCCCCAGCGCAAGTCGCGAAACACGGGACGACCATCGCGTTCAAGCGACGACACCACTTCCACGCTGCCGCGATGCGGCAGGATTCCGCCCTCGGAGGCCGGGCGCAGCAACTCAGGCAAGTCGTCGACGCCACAGGCGGGAAACGCCAGGCCGTCGGGCGGCGGACGCAGGTCGCATGCGTTCGATACCGCCGCCATTTCCAACGCGGACTTCGTGCCGTCGAGGAAGGAGTTGAACATCTGCGCGTTGAAGTCGCCGGAACCAACCTGCTCTTCCGTGAAGCCGTAATAACTCCAGACGGTGTCCGGCGTCGACTGGTGATAGACCGGCAAATACTTGGTGCCCTTGCCTGCACAGATGACGTCGAAACCGATCGTGCGCGCCCAGTCCACCAGTTCCGCAATCAACGCGGGCTGATCGCCTGAAGCCATCGAATAGATGATGCCCGCCTCCGCCGCGCGCCGTGCAAGTAGCGGACCGGCAAGCACGTCAGCTTCGACGTTGACCATCACGATGTGTTTCTTGTACTTGCAGCACAGCAACGCGTGGTGGATGCCTGCTGCGGGGCTGCCTGTTGCATCGATGACGATATCGACGTGGTCGCTGGCGATCATCGCGTCGGCGTCGTCAGTGATAAAGGTCGAGCCGCTGCGCAAAGCTTCTGCCCACGAACTCGCCGAATAACGCGCTTCTTCCCAGCCGACACGCTGCATCGCGTTGCGTGCCCGCGCCGGCGAGATATCCGCGATGCCGACGAGATGAATGCCCGGCGTGCGCGACGCCTGCGACAGATACATGGATCCGAATTTGCCCGCGCCGATCAGTCCTACTCTGACGGGACGTCCTGCCTGGGCACGAGCTTCGAGTTTCGCGATAAGCGACATGCTGTCTCCTTTACTTTATTCATAGGGTTGAATCTCGGTCCGCTGTCGTTGGCTTGATCGGGATCGAACCGCGCCTTCATCGGGGAAGGACATGAAGCCAAAGATAGCAGCCAATTTTTTGCAATAGAATGGGCAATTCCACAACCGCGCTGTGCAAAAATTCCCATGCGGAGATTTGACTGGGATTCCCTGCAAGCCTTCCTCGCCGTCGCTCGCGCGGGACGTCTCACTGTCGCAGCGCAGCAAATGGGCGTAGACCATTCGACGCTTAGCCGGCGCGTTGCTGCGCTTGAAGCAAGCATTGGCGTGCAGCTATTCGAGCGGCGTTCAGTCGGCTTTTTGCTGACGCCCGAAGGGGAACGCTTGATGACCGATGCGGAGGCGATGGAGAGCCTCGCTCTGCGCATCAACGCGCGTTTGGGCGATCCATCAGTTGGATTGACGGGGACGGTAAGGGTTGGTACGCCTGAGGGATTCGGCACCTATTTTCTTGCGCCGAGAATTGCGAAGCTGACCGCCATGCATCCCGACCTGGAGATAGAACTGGTCGCCAATCCGCGCATGTTCAGCTTGTCCAAGCGCGAAGCCGATATTGCAGTCAGCATGACGCGCCCTAGTCAGGGGCGGGTTTACGCCCACAAGCTCAATGATTATTCGCTTGGGGTTTATGCGTCGCCCCGATACCTCGACACGCATGCGCCCATCACCACGTTTGAGGATATCTTCGATCATCCGTGGATTGGCTACGTCGAAGATTTGATGTGGAGTGCGGAGCTCGATTACTTGTCGCAGATCTCCACGTCGCTGACGCCGTCCGTGCGTATTTCGAATGTGATTAGTCAGGCCGCGGCAGTGGGCGGCGGCGCGGGGATTGGTGTGTTGCCGTGCTTTATTGCGCGCACGGACCGTACTCTCGTGCGTCTTCTCCCCGATGAAATTTCGCTCAGCCGTTCCTACTGGCTCGTTACGCATGCGGACTCGCACGATGTAGCGCGGGTCAAGCTCATAGCGGATTTCATTCGCGCCGAATGCAGTGCGTCAGGGTTGTTCTGGGTGTGAAAGCTCCTGCGCGCTCTAACGCTGACGTGCTTGCGATTAACCATACGTCGTGGGGTTCAAGCTGCATGCAAGACCTTGCCAATCGACATCAACATTCCCTCCGCGCCTCGGGTAGGATCCGTGCCGGCAAGTTGATGGCCTATTAGATCGTAAAAATATTAATATATCGGCTACCGGAACCGGTTGGCGATCAGCCATGTCCAGGCGGACCGCCAACGCCCAACGGCGTCACCCTATGGTTCGCGTAGTCAGCTTCGGAGTCGATGAGCAGCGGCCGAGAAGCGGGTTAGACCATCATCGCTGCTTCGACCTTCCGCACTCAGACTATGACCGATGAAGTTTCCGTTTTACCATCACCTTCAGCGTCCAGCCGTCTTTCGCTCAATGACGTTCCCGTTGGAGAGCCGCTAGCATGGTCTATCGTTAGTGCAGATGGTGCTCTGTTAATCGAAGCCGGCTCCACATTACCAAGTCAGGCCGCGCGAACATTCCTGTTCGAAAACTTCGAGCCCTCCAAGTTCGAAGAGGCGTCCGGAGACGGCGTGAATAATTCGGCGCATACCGCCCACGCTGATGCCGATGCGCTCGAGAATGAGTCTGCCGAACATCTCACACTCGACACTATCGGCTTGAAAATCGGTGCGCGCCTGGGCTTGCGAGCGGCCCCCGGGTCCGCCATGTATTCGAGCCGCGTCATTGGTTTCTCCACGCCCGGAGCGCGCCGCGCACGCGCAGTTTTCATCACCCAACCCGTGATCTCAGGGCATCAGCCGCTGGACCTCGCACGTGGTGAGAAAGTCGAACTGGTCGCGCTGACAACGCGGTCGGTGTTCCAGTTCGCCTGCACCGTTGAGGCCGTGTGCCATGAACCGTTTCACTATCTGGTGTTGTCGGAGCCTGGCGTTATCCGCCGCTTGCGGGCACGCAAGTTCATACGCGTGACCACGCACATGCCAGCGCATTTTTTCAACGCGGACAGCGGCGAGGGCACGCCTCAACTTGGCCTGATCCGCGATATCAGTCCTTTCGGCATGTCGTTGGCCGTCGCCGAGCCGAACGCGAAGCTCGACGACCGGCTCCATTTGTCGTTTCGTTTCAACACGGACGACACCGACGTCAACATTGATTGCGACGCGATAGTGCGGCATGTCCAAGGAGTCGATGCAAAAGGCAAAAACGGTGCCTACGGACTGGAATTCGAGAAGCTTGAACCGTCGCAGCGCATTGCGTTGAAGTCGCTCATGGCGGAACAGATCTGATTCGGACTTGTTAAGGGGCCGGGAGCCGTCCGCAACGTCAAGGCCTGTTTGACCACGGTGTTTTTCGTCGGGGCACAATAGAATCTTCCAGCGAGTCCAGGGCATGTTGCCCCATCTATGGTTCGCCTGCTGAAAGCTTCTTCCGCGAGGCCGACCACATGACCGCATCTCCCGCGCTCGTCCTGTTCGACATGGAAGGCGTCCTGTCCCACTACGACCGCGCCGCCCGGGTCGAGCATTTATCGGCCGTGTCAGGTCAGTCGCCCGACGCCGTGCGTCACGCCATCTGGGGGTCCGGGCTGGAAGCGCGCGCCGACGCCGGAGAGATCAGCGACGACGAGTACTTAAGCGAATTAAGCAACCTGCTGGGCTGCCCCATTCATCGCGACGACTGGCTGGCGGCCCGGCATGCATCGATCACGCCTTACACCGAAGTGCTTGCACTCGCCGCACAAGTGGCCGGCCGTTGCCAGATTGCGGTGCTGACAAACAATTGCCGCCTGGTCACGGATCATATTGGTTATCTGAATCCTCCCGTCGCGCGGCTCTTCGGGCCGCACGTGTATGCGTCCGCTTCGTTCGGTGCAGCGAAGCCGGCGGCGCAAACTTACCTTCGATGTCTCGAACAGCTTGGCGTGCAAGCGGACGAAACGCTTTTCATCGACGACACAGACACCAACGTCGCCGGGGCGATCAACGCCGGTTTGCATGGATACAAATTTGTCAGCGTCGATGCATTGGCAGAAGAACTCAAGCGTTGGCAATTGCTTTAGCGCGCGTTGCAGGACCCCGATTTCTTACGATGCAACAGCGCGAAGCTCACGACCATCGCAACACGCCATCGCGAACGTATTGTGCGAATGCCCGCGCCGCCGGTCCGGTGTTGGACGGCAAATGCAGGCTGATTGCAAAGTTCGGCAATGCCGGCATGCCGGTATCTGTATCGAGGATATCCATGTCGGCTGGAACCGTGGACGCAAGCCATGCAGTGATCGCCAGGTCGCTTCTCACCGTTGCCGTGGTCGCCTCGATGTTGCCACTCTCGAACACGCTCCGCCATTCGAGATTCTTCTCGCGGAGCGCTTGTAAAACGACCGGCCTGAACGCGCAGGATTCCGCCACAATCGAAACCGGCAACGGCCGCTTCAGATGCGCCATGCCCCCTCTTGCACCTACCCAGACGAGCCGTTCGACACGCAGGCATTCGCCCGCCGCTTCGCCCGTGGCCGCCTCTATGACCGCGAGGTCGAGCGAACCGCTCGCCAGCGCTTTGGAGAGGTCGGGCGACGTCGTGCACATCAGCGATATCTCCACGTAAGGGCAGGCTTCCGCGAACGCCTTGAAGATGGGCGGGAAGCACGTTCCCACGAGGTCATACGGCACGCCGATGCGTAGCGGCCCCTGTAACGGACGCGTCGCCATATCCGCCCAGATCTCGTCGTTCATCCCGAGAAGGCGTTTGGCCTTGCCCAGAAAACGTTCGCCGATCCGGGTCAGTTCAAGCCGGCGTCCCTCGCGCTCGAACAGACTGCAATCGAACGATTCCTCCAGCCGCTTGATCTGCTGGCTTACTGCGCCTTGCGTCAGATGCAGGCTGTTCGCGGCCACCGTCATGCTGCCGTGGTCCGCCACGGCGACGAAGGTCCGCAGGAGATTGATGTCGAGATTCTGGGTCATGGACATATTATGTATCGTAATGCGTTGCATCAATAAGTATCGATTTTCTAATGCGACCGCGCGGAATACAGTGCCATTCAGCTAAGCAATTCGGGAATGGCATGACAACACAAACGCTCGGTTTTATCGGGCTCGGCGCGATGGGCGAAGCGATGGCGCTAAACCTTGCGAAAGCCGGTACGCCACTCGTGATCTGGAACCGTACGCTGGCGAAGACCAGGTCCTTGGTCGATGCCGGCGCGCAACTTGCGCACGATGCGGCTGAGGTGTTTGCGCGCGCCCCGACCGTCATCCTGATGCTGGTCGATGGCGCCGCTATTGACGCGGTCCTCGACCGTGGCGGCCCCAGCTTCGCATCTCGTGTACACGGCCGCACGATCGTCCACATGGGCACGACCTCCCCGGCGTATTCGCGTGGTTTGGAAGCCGAAATCCGCTCGGCTAGCGGGCGCTACGTCGAGGCGCCCGTCTCAGGATCGCGCAAGCCTGCCGAGGCGGGCCAGCTCGTTGCCATGCTGGCGGGCGATGCGGATGCCGTAGAAGCCGTCCGCCCGTTGCTCGCCCCGATGTGCCGCGAGACCATGGTGTGCGGGCCGGTTCCGAACGCCCTGCTGATGAAGTTATCGATCAATTTGTTCCTGATCGCACTCGTCACGGGGCTGGCCGAAGCCGTGCATTTCGCCCGGCGCAACGCGCTCGACCTCAGCCAGTTCCTGGCCGTGCTGAACGCCGGGCCCATGGCGAGTGATGTATCGCGTGTGAAGGCGCCGAAACTTATCGAGCGGGATTTTTCGGTGCAAGCGGCGATCTCCAACGTACTGGAAAACAACCGCTTGATTGCCGAGGCGGCGCGTGAAAACGGCATCGCCTCACCGCTGCTGGACGTCTGCCACGCGCTCTATGGCGAGGCACTTGGCCTTGGCCTGGGGGATGTGGACATGGCCGCTGTGCTCAAGGCAATTGAAGCGCGCAGCGGCCTCCAGCGATGATCGGATTTTTCCTGCTCAGCCTGCCGGTCTTTGGTGTCATTGGGGTAGGATGGGCGGCCACGCGCGCGCATCTTTTGGCCTCGGGTGCGCTCGATGCGCTCAACGTCTTCTCGTTTCGTTTTGCGCTTCCAGCGCTTGTTTTGCGGCTTATCGCGGGGCAGCCATTGCGACAATCGTTCAATCCCGGCTTCTATGCGGGATACCTTGCATCGGGTGTGGTCGTCTTTGTGCTGGTGCTGGGGGTGTCGCGTTTGATCGCTGCGTCGAGTGTTGCCGCGGCAGGGGCGCACGCGACTACGGCTACGGTGAGCAACCTGGGTTTTCTTGGGCCGCCATTGATGCTCGCTTTCTTTGGCGAGCGCGGAGCGGGTCCGTTGGCCATGGCGATATTGGCGGAGATCATGGTGCTTTTGTCTATCGGCGGCGTGCTGATGGGGGCGAATGGCGATGTCAGGCGCGGCATCGGTTCGCAGATTCTTAGAGGCACCGTGTTCAATCCGGTGGTTGGGGCCATTGTGTTGGGCGCTTTGCTGGCAAGCACGGGGCTCGCACTGCCCGGGCCCGTTGCACGCTTCCTGGCGTTTCTTGGTGGTGCTGCGGGTCCGACGGCGCTCTTTGCACTGGGCGGCGCGCTCGCTTTGCAGCGTCTTGATCGAGGTACCGCTGTTGCTGCATGTCTGATAAGTTTCGTGAAACTTGTTTTGTATCCGGTGTTGGCTTGGTTTGTTCTTAGCCGTGTGATGATGCTGGAATCGTTCTGGGTGCAGGCTGGCGTTCTGATTGCGTGCTTGCCGTCGGCGGGGAATATTTATGTGCTCGCACAGCGGTATGATGCCGATTCGAATCGGGTTTCTGCGTCGATTTTGCTGTCGACTTTTGTCAGTGTTGTGACGTTTCCGGGGGCTGCTTGGTTTGTTCTGCACTAAGAGGTTTTCGTTCGCACTTCGGGGGTAAGGTTGGATTGGTGGGATCTGCGTTAGCGGTCTGGTTCATTGCCGGGTTGCACGGGTTCTGCGTTAGCGGTCTGGTTCATCGCCGGGTTGCTGCTTTCCAGGTCTTAGCGGGTTTAGTGCTAGCTGATTTCTTTATCACTATTAGCCACTGTGCGTGGCGGCACGTCATTTCTTTGTCCAAAGCGACAAAGAAACGAAGCAAAGAAAACGCTTTCACCTCTCTAAAAATTAAGTGTCCACAGCGTGCAGTTTCTATTCATTGGTACCCCAAAAGCACGGTGCTCGCCAGAGCCACGGATGTGTGAACCCCTCCTTCTCGCGAATCCTGACAGTAAAACGCTTCGCCCCGTACGCTCTCGGGCAAGCGCCAGTGCCCCGCAAACCCGCACGGCCTCACGCGCTTTTATGGGTGCGGTTCTTCGCGGGTTAGCTGCTCGCTTTGCGCTGTCATTTCCGGGGTTCGGCTGTACGCATTCTGCAGCTCGTTTCTTGGTGGGTTGTAAAAATGGTTCGGCATGCATACAAATTTTTAGGTTGGTTTTACGCGGATAGCGCGGAGCGCTCCTTGGGCAGGTTCAGTCGTTAGTGCTTGCCCGAGAACGTACGGGGCGAAGCGTTTTACTGTCAGGATTCGCGAGAAGGAGGGTTTCACATATCCGTGGCTCTGGCGAGCACCGTGCTTTTGGGGCACCCATGAATCAAAACTGCACGCTGTGGACACTTAGGGTAGTGCTGTTAAAAGCGCTTTCTTTGCTTCGTTTCTTTGTCGCTTTGGACAAAGAAATGACGCGCCGCCACGCGCAGTGGCTAATAGTGATAAAGAAAACAGCAAGAATAAAACCCGCGAATACCTGGAAAGCAGCAACCCGGCAATGAACCAGACCGCTAACTCCAGAACCAGCCGAATGCAAACGACGACCGATCCGACCCAAATCACGATACATGCTGAAGACGGTTATGTCCTAAAAGGCCATCTATGGCGCCAAAACAACGACCCCGCCACAAACCCACCCCGCCCCGTGGTCATCATCAACCCGGCCACATCGGTCCGATGCAGCTACTACTCACGCTTCGCCGCATTCCTCCACACGAACGGCTTCGACGTCATCACCTACGATTATCGAGGCATCGGCGGCTCGCGCCCAGCATCACTTCGCAACTTGAACGCCGGATGGCTCGACTGGGGTCGCCTCGATTTCGAAGCGGTATTGCAGATGGCATCGCGCACGTTTCCTAACCAACCTGTACAGGTAGTAGCCCACAGCGTAGGCGGGGTCTTGGTGGGCATCGCTCCGTCGAATCACCTCGTCGATCGCGTCTTTACCATGGGCGCACAATTCGCCCATTGGCGCGACTACGCCAACCACAAACGATTCGGCATGCTGATCAAATGGCACGCCATCATGCCCTTGCTCACAGCGGCACTCGGCTATTTTCCCGGTGGCAGACTCGGCTGGATGGAAGACACACCGCGCGGCGTCGTGCGTGACTGGATCGCGCCGCAACCCAGGTTCGAAGATGCGTTCCAGCGCGGCCCACACGCCCTGACGGAGGCGGAACGCGCCAAACTGGTCGAGGGGTTCGCCGCTCTGCATGCACCAACGCTCGCGCTCAGCGTAACCGATGACGAATTTGGAACGGCATCGGCCATCGAACGTTTGCTTGCTTATTTCAAGAACAGCCCGAACACCCATCTGCGAATTCCGCCGGAAGCGATCGGGCATCGCGAGATCGGCCACTTCGCGTTTTTCCATAGCCGATTCGAAACATCGCTATGGCAAATCCCCCTCGAATGGCTCAAGGCTCACTCAGTGCGGGCCGACCTTCAAAGGTTTGTCGTAGGGAAATGACCGGCACGCAACCGCTTTCAAGCCGACGTCCGCTCCCACGCCAACTCCATGAACACCCGGCACAGCGCTTCCATTCCTTTGGCATCGTCCGCGTCGAAGCGAGCAACTGAAGGACTGTCCACATCCCATACGCCAACAAGACTTCCGTCCTTGGTGACCAACGGCACGACAATCTCGGATTGCGAAGCCGAATCGCACGCAATGTGTCCGGGAAACTCATGAACGTCCTGCACCACCTGCGTCAGCCGGGTTTGCGCGGCCGTGCCGCACACGCCCTTACCCAACGCGATGCGAACGCACGCCGGTTTGCCTTGAAATGGACCCACGACAAGTTCAGCGCCATCGAAGAAATAAAAGCCGCTCCAGTTCAGGTCGGGAAGCGAGTGATACACCAACGCCGAAAAGTTGGCGGCATTGGCAATGCGATCGGGTTCGTCACTGAGAAGCGAGCGCGCCTGAGCGATAAGCTCGTCGTATTGCCCCGCTTTTGAACCGGTGGATTGTTGAACGGTGAAGGACATGATGGCGATGTGTACGCCATGACCGGCAGATCATGGCTGTTGAAAATGAAAGTCGCTCGAACATAGCACAGGCCGCCAAATCCGGCTTACATGCACCTTCTATCTTGGCGCTTGCAACGTGACAGTCGTCATTGCCGGATCAGCAGCAATGGCTTCTTCAGTGAACGGGAAACGCAGCCATTGCTTGCCGGCGAAGCGCCGGGTTGCATCGCCGAAATGGGGCGAGGCGGGGTCATCGGATTCCGAATGCGCAAGCATGGTGTCCGCTTGCACGCCGCTCGCGTCAAACGACACCACCTGCAAGTAGCTCGCGCCGTGGCCGCTACGATCGACCGCGTAACCGTCTGCATCGACGGGATGCTGCGCGCACATCACCGTGAAATAACCCGCTTCATCGCAACCGCCAAAAAGCGGCACACGCGCACCATTCCGGTCCGCATGCAGCAGTTCGCCGCGCGTGGAATCAAGCGCAAAACCATAGCGCAGCATGGCTAGCACCGCGCCGCCGAGCGCCTGCTGAAGAGCAGGTTTAAGCGCGGGATTGGATGCGTCGAGCCCACGCGGCGTCGCAAGCGGCGCAGCCGGATCGAAGGGCACGCGGTAGAAATGGGCCAGCACGGGTCCGTTAAGGCGACGCCAGAATTCGTCCCAGAGATTAGCGCCTCGCGCATTGGTGTTGGCAGTACCGTCCCACTCACGAAGTACCTTGCACGCAGGCCCTAGATCAACCGTTTGCGGCTTGGCGCTTGGGACGCCTTTGGTGGTTGAAACCACCGAAACCACTGGAGCCGATTCATCAGCACAGACCGCGTCGAGAATAGGCTTGCGGAACAATTGTTCCGACATCGACCGGCTATCCAGCGCCGTCGTCTCCAGCGCAAGCCGCGTCACGCCGCCCTTCTGCGCCTGTAACTCGGCCGCGAGCATGTGGCCAAACCGCGTGCGCAACGATTGTTCGGTGCCGGTAATCCCGGCCACTTGCGGATAACCCGTTGTTGGTGCATTGGCGTTGGTCAGCCAGTAACTGCCGTTGAAGTTGCCCACATAATCGCCGCGCGCCATGCTCGCCATCTCGGAGAGCGGCAACGCCCCTGCTTGCACGCTCGATGCTTCCACGCGCCATTCACAGGCACTCTTCGAGCCATCGAGAAACGGGACGCCAGGCGCCTTTGCATCGAACGCACGGCCAAGCGGCGTCGTGCAAGCTGCCGCCAGCGAATCAGGCACATCTGGCACAGGGCCGAGATCGGCGAACCACACACGCGGGTCGTCACGGCCGATCGCCAGGGTATTCACCCAAGGCGTCGCAGCGAAGCGCTTCTGGATCGCGATGAAATCATCGAGGGAACGCGCTTGATCCCAAGCCAGGAAATTTTCGAAGGCGCGCGTGTTGTCGGTATTCACGTCGCGCAATGCAAACGCGTGTTGTGCATTCCATGCAAGCGCGGGCGACATTGACGACAGATCTACAAGCGGACCAAACCGCGAGCGATACAGTGTGCGCGTGATCGGTGTCAGGCTGCCGTCGGCGTTGCGAGTCTCGACCGTGACGGGCACGGCTGTCATCGGCTCGCTGACGCCATCGTAGAAATAGTGCGTGGGGTCGGCGGGATCGAGCGACAACTGGAAAATACCGAAGCGTCGCGCGCTCGACACGGTATGCGTCCACGCGATGTCGTTGTTAAAGCCGATCATCACGAGTGGCACGCCAAGGAACGACGCACCCGCTACGTTTAATTCGCCGGGGATGGTCAGCTGTGCTTCATAGAAACGATCAGGCCCGCGCCAGAACCAGTGCGGATTGCCGAAGAGAATGCTGCGGCCTTCCTGCGTGACCGGCGCGCCGAACGCAAGTGCATTACTGCCAATACCCCGGTGGCCGCCTATGTCGAGTTGCGAGGGCGCAAGATCGATGGCGCCTGTCTGCACGGCGTGCGCCGCTGCCGGTTTCACTGGCGGTTGCGCGCGAGCTATCTGCGGCAAAAACCGTACAGCGCCGCCCGCGAGATTAGCGGCTACGAGCCGCCTGATCATATCGTCGGACGTGATCTTTCCGACCCACGGCTTGCCTTTGCACGCCGCGTTCGCCCCGCCCGTGTTTCCCGCATCCAACTCGCCGACGTAGCGGTTGTAGCCCGCCACATACCCGTCGATCAAGTCGCGAATTGGCTCGGACTGGGCGGATCTGTATCGCTCGACAGCGCCGGCGTCATCGACGAAACGAAAGAAGAAATCGGCTTCCAGATTGCGCGGCTGACCGAAGGAAGCGGCCGTTGGCGGCCGCGCATCGGCACCGAAATTCGCCGAGCGCTCGCCGCGAAACGTGATGAAGCCATCTGCCAGCGTGCAGAGGTTGTCTTGCGCCTGCACGTAACCATAGCCATAACCAAGACTCGCCCAATTGTCGGCCTTGATATGCGGAATACCGTCTTGCGTACGGCGTATCTCGACGCTAAAGGGCGTTTCCGCACTCGCCAGGTTTCGGGGGGCGTGCACGCAGCCGCTCAACGTGACTGCGGCGAACACAAGCGCCGCCGCGAACCTGACAAATTGCTTCATGGGATTAAACCTTGAATCAATGGGCAAAACTGATGGGCGAACCGCCGTGAGGATGCGGGACCGTACCCATTGGAATACCATAAATTGCGCCCAGTGTCTCGGCGTGCATCAGCTCGGCGGGAGTGCCCGATGCAAGCAGCCGGCCGCCTTTGAGCGCCAGGAGATCGTCGCAGAAACGCGCGGCCATGTTGACGTCGTGCAGCACCACGACCACGCCAAGTCCGCGCTCGACGCTCAAGGTCCTCACCAGTTGCAGGACCTCGATCTGATGTGCAATGTCGAGCGCCGAAATGGGTTCATCGAGCAGCAGGCATTCACTGTCCTGCGCGACGAGCATGGCGATCCACACGCGCTGGCGCTCTCCACCAGAGAGGCTGTCTACCGTGCGATGCGCAAAGCGTTCGACATCGGTCAGCCGCAGGGCCTCTTCCACCTTCGCGCTATCTTGTGCGCTAAAGCGTCCGAGCGCGCCGTGCCACGGATATCGCCCCAATGCGACGAGTTCCCGCACCGTCATGCCGTCGGCGGCGGGCGGTTGTTGCGGCAGGTATGCGACCTTGCGGGCGAACGCGCGGCCTTCCCATTCTGCAAGCGGCTTGCCCGCGAATCGCAGCGTGCCGCTGCCCGGCGCTTGCTGTCGTGCGAGCAGCTTCAGCAGCGTGGATTTACCGGAACCGTTATGCCCGATGAGCCCGCATACGCGATGCTTGGGCAACTCCAGCGACAGCCGATGGAGCAGCACCCGCTCGCCAATACTGAACGAGACCTCATCGAGCGAATACATGGACTCTCGATCAGGTTCACGAGAGGACTCACGCTCTGCGTCCGGATCGATAAAGGCAGGATTGGCGTTCATGCGGGTTATGCCGATGCAACCGGCGACGACGCGCTCACATGAGCTTGCGGATGAATCGCGTTCGGATGATCGACGCGCAGGTCCGCGCCGCGCCCCAGTTCAACCACCTGACCGTAATCGAGCTTGATATAACGATCGGCAAGATGGTAATAACGGTCGTCGTGCGTAATGACCACGATGGTCTTGCCCTTGGCCTGAAGCTCCGGCAGCAACTGCTTGTAGAACACTTCCTTAAAGGTTGGGTCCTGGTCGGCAGCCCATTCATCGAAGACATAAAACGGCCGGTCTTCCAGATACGTGACCAGCAACGCAAGACGCTTGCGCTGACCTTGCGACAAGTCGGTCGTCGAAAATGCGCCGTCCTTGACCGTGACCTTGTGATCGAGTTGCAGATGTTCGAGCAGCGACTTCGCGTGCGCGTCGAGGCCTTCCACCTTCATGCCGAGCAGCGTGTCGAACAGGAAGAAATCATTGAAGACCACCGAAAAATGCTGTCGATAAATATCGCGGTGCGCTTCATCGACCGGCTTGCCGTTGAGCAGGATCTGCCCGCCTTCGGGCGCGTAAAGTCCCACCAGCATTTTCGCGAGCGTCGTCTTGCCGCTGCCGTTACCGCCGATCAGGTAGATCAGTTCGCCCGGCTTGAACGTCAGGTCGATAGGGCCCAGCGTAAAGACTTCGTTTTCTTTTTCGCGGAAGTATCGGTGAGTGACCTTGTCGAACACAATGCTGTCGAACGACTTGGCCGGCGCTTCGTGCAAGGTATCTTCGAGCGGCAAGTCGGCATTGACCTGTTCAATGCGCTCCAGTGCAACCTTCGCCGAACTGATGTTCGGGATGGCGGACAGCAAGCCTTCAATCGGCATGATCATGTACAGGAAGATCATGGCGTAGCCGGACATCACGTGGGTGCTCACCGGAAACATGCGCGCGAGTACGAACAGCGTAATACCGATAAACGCAAACAGGATGAAGCTGCCCCAGCTCGCGGCCGCCGAGTACAAGATGTACCCGCGCGTGCGCTGAACGCGTACTGCTTCCACGTTCGTTGCCAGCGTGTCCGTGACGAACGCATTCTTGCGCTCACGATGCAGCTTGAGTTCTTTGGCGCCATCGAAGAGCGCGCGGAAATGCTTGACGAGATCGTCTTCCTTGCGACGCGACCCGCGCAAATGAAACAGCGCTTTCGTGTTCGCAATATGAAAACCAAGCGAGCCGATGAAGATGGTCAAGACAGCGAAAAGCAGGATCTGCCACGACAAGTAGCCGAGATACGCGAGGCAACCCACGATCACCGCGCCGTGCATCGCGAGCGCGGGCAGGCTCAAGAACAGCACGACGATCGTATCCAGGTCCTGTGTCAGCACGGTGAGCGCCTTAGACGCGCCCTGCTTTTCCAGGTGCTGATATGACGCGTCGGCAATGCGCCGGATGGTTCGCATGCGCAGCGTTGCCTTGGCGCGCTGGCCGAGCTGCATGAACAGCGTTTGCGACAGCGTTCGTGTGCCGAGCACCACGACGCCCACAATCAGGAATTGCCAGCCGAGTTCGACGAGCTTCGTATTCGACGCCCCCAATGCCTGGTTGATCAGTGCGATGAGCGCCGCGTTGCCGAACCCGCTAACGAGGCTCGCCACCACCGCGACAGCCAGCACCCAGCGTGAATTGCGAACGAGATACAAGAACAGCGACATGAAACTCCTTGTGGGGCAACGAGGGAAAACGTCGATCTCGCGCGTGAAAATGGCCGGCCCGCGGACGATCCAGGCACGGCCCGACCGCGTCACAGAATAATTAATTCGGCAAGTGAAGTCAATTAAATGCGAATCATTTGCATTTGTTGAAATCCACTGATAACGCCGGCGTAAGGGTATTAGTTGAAAGCGAGCGTCATGACGCCGGAGTCATGACGCCGGCGTCATGAGCCCGCCGCATCACGTGGACTGCGCTTGAACATCGTGACAATCAGGTACATGCCGCCAAGCAGCGTCGCCATCACGCCCGCCGGCATCTCCTGCGGAAACAGGACCCAGCGGCCAAGCCAGTCGGATGCAACCATCAGCGCCGCACCGAGCAACGCCGAAATGAACAGCAGCGGCACAGCGCGACGGATACCGAGCATGCGTGTCATGTGCGGCGCCATGAGGCCGATAAATGACAGCGGTCCGATCACGAGCGTTGCCGCCGCCGTCAACAGCGCACTCAGCAGCAGCAGCGCAAAACGCGCGACGCTAATGTTGACGCCCAAGCCACGCGACACGGCCGCGCCCAAGGGCAGGATTTCAAGCCAGCGGCGGCAGAATGGCACTGTGCAAAGCGCGGCAAACGCGACCACCGCAACGACACCCGCCGCGCCAGCGCTGACGTTATACGTCGACCCGGCGAGCAGGTTGTAGAGGACGATCACGCGAGGGTCATCGCTGGCAACGGCAATGGTCGACACTGCCTGGAACACGGCGCTGATCGTCACACCGGCAAGGATCAGCGTGTCGGGTGCATAAGAGGATTTGCGTGCAAAGATCAACAGCGCGCCCAGCGTGATCACCGACCCGCACGCGCACCAGACAAGGAACGTCGGCAACCCGGGATTTGCTGTCAGGAAGAGCGCGCCGGTGAGTCCCATCGCGCCGCCTGCAGTGATGCCGAGCAGGTCGGGGCTTGCCATCGGATTACCGGTCATGCGCTGGACGATACCGCCTGCCAGCGCGAGCAGCACGCCCACGCCCATCGCTGCAATCACATGCAGCAAGCGCAGGAACAGCAACGCAGCGACCTCGTCCGGGCGACTGACATGCCAGCCTGCCAGACCCCGTCCCACGCACAGCGACAAGCCGATAGTCACGAGCAACACAACCACGCAGACGACCGCCGTCAAAGCGAACGCGCGCGATGACAACGGCTCCGACTGGATCGCGGGCGCATGGGTGAGGTCGGGCCGTCCGCGCAAGCGCCGCAACATGATCAGCAGCAACGGCGCGCCTAACAGCGTAGTGATCGCGCCGGTCGGAATTGTGGTTCCGAAACGTCCCGCGAATTCCTGCGCGATCTGATCCGCCAGCCACAAAAGCGCCGCGCCGAACAAAGGCGACCACAGCATCCGGTCACGCAGACGGCGCGCGCCGGCAAGACGCGCAAGCGTTGGTGCAGCCAGTCCGATAAAGCCGATGACGCCCACCGCGCTCACGACGAATGCCGTCACGAGCAAGGTCAGGAACAGCGCTGCGCCGCGCGTCAATCGCAACGACACGCCCAGGCTGCTGGCAACGGTGTCGCCCAGATCGAATACGGCCATGGGGCGCATGCACAGCATCAGCAACGCGACGCACGGCACGAGCCGCACGAGCAGTGCCAACGCGACGCTCCAGTCGTGCTGGCCAAGCGAGCCGCCGCCCCAGATCATCAGCGCGCTCAACAGGTCATAGTGCGAAATCGCGAGCGCGAAACTCAGCGCGCCGCAACACAGGTTGACGATCATGCCGCCGAGTATCAGCGCAAGCGGCGAGATGCCGCGTCGCGCGGCCAGCGCAAAAACAATCGCCAGTGCCACTGCGCCGCCGGCCAGCGCGACGCCGTCGCGGCCGGACACCAGCAAGAAGGGCGCGTAGACAGTCGCTATCGAGAGCCCCAGATAGGAGCCGGAGAAGATGCCGAGCGTCATCGGTTCGGCGAGCGGATTGCGCAGCACTTGCTGGGTTGCCACGCCAGCAAGTCCGAGCGCCGCGCCGCACAGCCACGCGACCGCGATGCGCGGCAGGTCGCCGTAATGCACAAGCAGTTGCCGCAGATCCGTCGGCGATGGAGCCACCAGCGCTTGCCACCACAACGACGCCGGCAAGCGCTCGTCCAGCCTGTGCAGCGACAACAAAACGGCGAGTACGATCACCAGGCAAACCGGCAGTAGCGGCCAGCGTGAGGGAACTACGGAGGCAGTCACAACGCTTTTCATGCGTGCTCCTGCGGGGCGCCGGCCTGCTCGAAGACATCGACGAGCACGCGTGCATAGAGCATCGCGGAAAGGACGCAGCCATCGGGAGGAACACGCGGCAAGCCCATCATGCGGCCCTCGTTCATGAACGGCATCGCATGCCATAAAGGGCTGGTTTTCATCATGTTCGAAACGGAAGACGCGAGCGGCTTCATGTAGAGCAAGGTCGCGTCGGGCACGCTGCCCAGCGCATCGAAGCCGGTGGTGGAGAAGGCGCCGGAATGGACCGCGTTGTGGAGTCCTAGCGTCGTCATCAATTCGCCGTAGAAGCTGTCCGGGCCGAACACACGCACATGCGACTCATCGATGAAATTCATCATGTAGAGCGGCTTTTTTCCCATCCTTGGCAACGCGGCGAGCGTCGTACGCGCGTGGGCGAGCGCCGTGTCCGCTTGCGTGAGAAGCGCTTGGGCGCGCGGCTCGCAGCCCAGCAACCTGGCAAGCTGGAGCGTCTCTGCACGTGCCGCGGAATAGGGCCTGTCACTCGACCGATATCGCCCGAGCGTGATGGTTGGCGCTACGCGTTCGAGCGCCGCTTTTAACGTTGCATGGGCCGGCGAGATAACGATCAGGTCAGGCTTCAATGCGAACAGCAATTCCATGTTCGGCTGGAACATCAGGCCGAGATCCACCACCGACGCAGGCACATCGCACGCCGTAAAATTTCGACGGAAGTCGCGGGTATTCGCGATCCCGACCGGCACCACGCCGATCGACAACACCATCTCCGTCAATCCCCAGTCGAGCACGACAATACGGTGCGGTGGCGACGCTGGAACATCGGCCGCCAGTACGACATCGGAGAGTGCGTTTGCGGCAAGCGCGCCGACGCCCAGCATCGCGGAAAGCATGGCGCGTCGGTTCATTGCATCAGGTCGGAAAGGATGGATTGCATGTCGTCGGCCAAGCGGTCTTGATCTTGGTCTTGTCCTGCCGCGCTCTCTCGTGCAGCCGACACAACACCAGCGAACGCCTCGAGTGTCGGAGCAGTAAAGAGCGCAGCGAGTTCGATCTCGACCGATAACTGCCGCGCAATTCGCCGCTGGACTTGAAGGCTGAAAATGGAGTCGCCGCCGAGTTCGAAGAAGTTGTCGCGACGGCCGATTCGATCAACCTGTTCTATTCCGAGCACGTCGGACCAGATCTGCGCGATGACCTTTTCCACCTCGCCTTGCGGGGGTTCGTAGCGCCCTGTGACGGCTAATTCGGGCGATGGCAACGCATGGCGATCCACCTTGCCATTGGGCGTCAGCGGCAAGGCATCTAGCAGGACTATTGCCCCGGGCACCATGTAGTCCGGCAGGACGTGACGCAATGCCGTTTGCAACGTTGACCCATCAATCACCGCACCCGTCTGCGCGCTCACATATGCAACGAGACGCGCACTGCCGGCAGTGTTGGTAAGCGTCGCTACCGCATCCCGCACGCCGGGTAATGCAAGCAGCGCCGTCTCGATCTCGCCCAGTTCAATACGGAAACCGCGCAGCTTCACTTGATGATCAATGCGCCCGAGGTATTCAAGTTCACCCGCACTGTTCCAACGCACCAAGTCGCCGGTCCGGTACAAGCGGCCGCCCTTACCTTCATCGAAGGGATCAGGTACAAAGCGCTCCGCCGTCAGCGCTGCTCGATTTAGATATCCACGTGCCAGTCCCGCGCCGCCCACGTACAGTTCGCCCGCCACGCCCTGCGGCACGAGACTCGACCCGGTATCCAACACGTAAGCTGTGCGCTTGCCGACAGGGACGCCGATCGGTGCATACGCGCTATCGAATTCCGACGCGCTATCCGCGCTCCACACCGTCGATGTAATCACCGTTTCCGACGGTCCATACGCATTGAAAATCCGCTCCGGACGCAAGTGTTTCTTTACAGCTTCGAAGCCGCTTCGCGACCAGCCTTCTCCACCCACGATGCACGTCTTGACCGATATCGTTTCGGGCTCGGTCTCCTGAGCGAAGGCATTGATATAGGCAGGCGGCAAATCCAGTATCGATATCTTCTGAGCCTTGATCTCAGCCGCGAGACGCTGTGACGACCAGACGGTATCGTCGCGCAACACAATCGCCGCGCCGCTAAGCAAGGGTGCTAGCCACTGTTCGGCGGCCGCGTCGAAACTGATGGACGCGAAATGGAGTTGCCGGTCCTCCGGAGTGATGCCGTAGCGAAAGGCGACCGCCTGACAATGCATCGACAACGCGTCGTGCGCCACTGCCACGCCCTTGGGCTTGCCGGTTGATCCCGAAGTAAAGATCACATACGCCAGGTTGCCGCCAGCGAGTTTCACGGCCGGATTGCTTGCCGGTTCCGCCGAATCATCCAGCGTGTCCAGATCCAGGCGCGTCAGCCCGCCGTTTGCTGGCAGCCGCTCGCGCAAATGCGACTGCGTAATAAGCAGCGTAATGCCACTGTCCTCGATCATATGAGCGAGACGTTCGACGGGATACGCCGGGTCCAGCGGTACGTAGGCACCCCCAGCTTTGAGCACAGCCAGCAGGCCCACGATCATCTCAACCGAACGCGCCACGGCAAACCCGACACGCGCCTCCCGTCCAACTCCTTCCCGCATTAATCGATGCGCAAGGCGGTTTGCCCGTGCGTCCAGCTCGCTATAACTCAAGCTGAGATTGCCGGCCACGAGCGCGAGTGCATCGGGTTGCTGCTGTGCGCGTGCTTCGATTAGCGTATGGACGGGTTGTTCCGTATCTGCTGATAAAGGCAATGCGTCGGGATGACCCAACGTTATCAGCGCTCGCCGCTGCGCGTTATCGAGCAAATCGAATTCTGCAAGCGGCCGGTCCGATGCGCCCAAGAATGCATTCAACAACCCGCCCGTTTGCTGCGCAATGCCTGCTATATCCCGATCCGAAAACGCGTCGTATGCAAACCGGAAGTCCAGCTTCAACGTGCCGGCGAGCATCACGCCCAGGGTCAGCGGGTAGCTGGTTTCATCGCAGGCACGTACATTGTCGATCGTCAGGCCACCGGGCGATGCCTCTTTCAACGCGGTATCGACGGGATAGTTTTCGAATACCACGACCGTATCGAACAAACCCTGGTTTGCCGCCCCCGCCCAGCGCTGTATCTCAACCAGCGGCGTGTGCGCATGTTCTTGCGCCGTCATGCCTTGCTGCTGCAACTCGCGCAACCAGTCGCCCAGGCGCTTGCCGGCACGCGGTTCGGCAATCACCGGCAGCGTGTTGATGAAGAGCCCAAGCAGCTGCGATGCACCGGCCAGACCCGCAGGGCGGCCAGCCAGCGTTGCACCGAAGATGACCGTGGGCTGGTTGGTGTAACGGTGCAAGAGCAATGCCCACGCGGCCTGAACCAGCGTGTTTACCGTGACCCGTTCCTGACGCGCAAACGCGACGAGGCGCTCGGCCGACACCGGGTTCAGGTCAAACGTGTGTTGGCCGTAACCGTCGGCTACTTCAATGCCGGTCCGCTCGTAACGGCTAGCGACCGCACTCGCCAATCGTGTTGGTTCCTCCATGCGCTTTGCTTGCTCGCGCCAGTGCGCGGTGCTCGCCTGCGCATCGTGTTTCTGCAACCAGCCGATATAGTCGCGATACCGTCCGCCATGCGCAGGCAAGCCCTGTCCACCGTAATGGCGCAACACCTCGCCGAGCAACTGCGCGACGCTCCAGCCGTCCATCAATACATGATGGTGCGTCCAGATGAAGTGATAGCGATCGGTGTCCACACGGACAAGTGTCAGCCTTTGCAAAGGCGCTTGCGTGACGTTGAAACCTTGCTTGAGATCGGACGAAGCCAGATCGTGGAGAGCGGCGGTGAGGTCGTGGCGACCACGCAGATCGTGCGTTGTCAGCGGCAGTTCCACCGCTCGCGCGACCCACTGCAGCCAGCCCTCCCCTTGTGCCACAAAGCCTGTTCGCAGGACGTCATGTCGAGCCGTTACCGCAGCCCATGCGGCACTGAAACGGCCAGCGTCCAACCCATGGATCTCTGCCCGCAACTGATTCATATACACGCTGCTGCCGGGCGCATACAACGTATGGAACAACATGCCCGACTGCATGGGCGACAACGGATAAATATCCGCGACGTTCTTCAACGTCAGCGGCAATTCATCAAGCTCGTTCTGCGTCAGATCAATTAGTTCGAAGTCCGAAGGCGTGGCGCCCGTGTTGCCGCTCGTGCAGTGCTCGATCACGCGTTCGAGTTCCACGCGGATCATATCTATCAGCCCTTCAACCGTACTCGTCCGATAACGCTCCGCGCTATAGCCGATGCTCAATGTCAGCGCGCCGTCCAGCACCTTGCCACTGACGGAGAGGTCATGCGGAAGCGGTGCGCCTTCGTCTTGCGAACGCCCCGCCGATTCAGGCGCAGGTTGCCATGCCGACGTTGCATCGAAGCTCTGGTCGAACTGACCGAGATAATTGAACACCACCCGCGATGGTTCGATGCTGCACAACGCACGCCGATCCGCTTCGTCACCGAGATACTTGAGCATGCCGAATCCAAGACCCCGGTCCGGTACCCCGCGCAGTGCTTCCTTGACACGCCCAAGCGCCGCGCCCACATCGCCCTGAGGATCGAGGGAGACCGGATACAGGCTCGTGAACCAGCCGACCGTGCGGCTCAGGTCTACATCGCCGAAAATAGTTTCGCGGCCGTGTCCTTCAAGGTCGATGCGAATTCGCTCAGATCCACTCCAGTTGCATAGAGCGCGGCCCAGCGCGGTCAGCAGCAGGTCGTTGACGTGCGTGCGATATGCCGCAGGCGCTTCCTGAAGCAGCCGTTGCGTCCAGAGGCGGTCGAGGCTGAACGAGGCGTGACACAGATGCGCTGCGGTGTTTGCGCCGTTCGGGGAGTCGCACGGCAAAGCAGCGGACGTGCGTGCCGTCTCAAGCCAGTGATCGACTTGGCCACGCAACTCGGAACTCTTTGCGTGGTGTGCCAAACGTCTCGCCCACTCAACGCTTGACGTTGTCTTCGGCGGCAATTTTACGGCTTCATCGGCCTGCAATTGCGCATACGCCGTTCGCAAATCCGCGAGCAGAATGCGCCACGACACGCCGTCCACCGCCAGATGGTGTACTACAAGCAAGAGCCGCCAGCTGCCGTCGCCGGTTTGTATTGCGAGCGCCCTCAGCAGCGGTCCTTGGTTGAGGTCGAGGCTGCGTTGCGCTTCATTGCATAGCTTTACGATGTCAGCCGGCGTAGCCGCCTCGCGTATCCATAACAAGTCAAATGTCAGTTCATTCGTACCCAGAGACCATCCGCCGTCGGCATCTTGCGTCAGACGCAGTCGCAACGCGTCGTGGTGCTGCACCAGCGCATGCAACGCGCGCTCCAGCAACGCAGTGTCCAACGCCTCGCGGCTCGTCAGCAGCACCGCCTGATTCCAGTAATGCCTATGCTCCACCGGCAGATCGAGGAACCAGGCCTGCATTGGTAAAAAGGCCTTGCTTGTGTCATGCATGACCGCATCGGCGGCGACAGCGGTTGCAACAACCGGCTCGGCGACAGCAGCAAGCTGCATCACGGTCTGGCGCTCGAACAAGTGCCGCGGGGTTACCTTCCATCCTGCCAGCCTCACGCGCTCCACAATCAGCAGGCTCAGGATCGAATCGCCGCCTAGCTCGAAGAAGTTGTCGTCGCGGCCAACACGTTCAACGCCCAATACTTCCTGCCAGATCCGCGCGAGCACGGGCTCAATGTCACCTTGCGGCGCTTCCCAAACTCGTTCCGTCTGAGCAGGCAACGGCAGCGCACGGCGATCCACCTTGCCATTCGGCGACAACGGCAGCCGGTCGAGTTCGACCCACGCGGATGGCACCATATGTTCCGGCAGCACGTCATGCAGGCGCGCAATCAGCAGGTCACGCTGCAATGCGTGACCTGCACGCGCCGTCACATACGCAACCAGCCGCTTGCCGGCCGGGCAATCCTGCGCCATGACTACTGCTTCATCGACACCCGGCAAAGTCTGCAACACCGCCTCGATCTCACCCAACTCGATGCGAAAGCCGCGGATCTTGACCTGATGGTCGAGCCGTCCAAGATAGTCGAGCGCGCCATCCTCACGCCAGCGCGCAAGGTCGCCCGTCCGATACAGACGCCCACCCTCGTTGAATGGATCGGGCATGAAACGCTCGGCCGTCAGCCCCGGCCGGTTGAGATATCCACGCGCGAGTCCCGCGCCGCCCAAATAGAGTTCACCCGCAACGCCCACAGGCAAACGATTCATCGATTGATCGAGCACGTGGGTACTGACGTTCGCAATCGGCCGGCCTATCGGCACGACCGGATCGCCTGCGTGACACGTCCAGTGCGTGACGTCGATAGCCGCTTCAGTCGGGCCGTACAGGTTATGCAATTGAGCATGCGAAAGACGGTGCAGCGCGCGATCCTGCAGCGTTGCCGGCAGCGCTTCACCGCTGCAGATGATCTGGCGCAGGCTCTCGCAAACGTCACTGTCACTATCGAGTGAAGCAATGAAGGCTTGCAACATCGGCGGCACGAAGTGCAGCGTGGTCACATTGAAGCGATCGATCAATTCGACCAGTCTTGCAGGGTCCCGATGATCCCCCGGCCCCGCTAATGCCAGACGCGCGCCGACCATGAGCGGCCAGAAGAACTCCCAGACCGATACATCGAAGCTGAACGGGGTCTTTTGCAGAACGGTATCGGTGGCGTCGAGCGGGTACGCGACCTGCATCCATGCCAGCCGGTTGAACAACGCACCGTGGCGGTTGGCCGCGCCCTTCGGACGTCCTGTCGAACCGGACGTATAGATCACGTAGGCGAGGTTGTCCGCGTGAATCTGAACATTGGGACAATGCAGCGGCTCATCCGATGTATTCAGCACATCGAGTTCGAGCACCGTGCAAGCATCGTCCGGGGGCAAATGCCGGCTCAAGCGTTCGCGCACGGCGCGCTGCGTGAGCAGCAATTGCACGCCGCTGTCGCCGATCATGTAGGCCAGCCGCTCCGACGGATACTCGGGATCGAGTGGAACGTAAGCGCCGCCTGCCTTCAGGATGGCCAGCAAGCCGACCACCATCTCCGCCGAACGCTCCAGACCTATACCGACTTTCACTTCCGGTCCCACGCCAAGCTTCACCAGCCGATGCGCAAGCTGATTGGCGCGCTCATCGAGTTCGCGGTAAGTCAGTAGGTCATCGTTGAACAAGAGCGCTGGCGCATCCGGTGTCGTTGCTGCATGGCCTTCGAATAAACGATGCACAGGCGCCGCAACGCCAAACTCCGCGGCGCATGTGCTCCACTTCGAGAGACGAGCGAGTTCGTCTTCATCGATAAACGCGATCTCCGACACCGGCCGGTCAGGATCCTGGCACAAGCCGGCCAGCATTGCTTCATAGTGTCGACCAAGCCGGGCGATGGTTTCAGCGCGATACAACGCGCCGTCGTAGCGCGCCGTGCAGTTGATCGCATCGGCGCTCACGCGAATATCCATGCTGAGGTCGAATTTAGCCGCCTGACTTTCCGTATCGACGATATCGACCTCAAGGCCCGCCAGTCGCAATTTTCCAGCAGCGGCCGCGCCCTGCACGTTGAACAGCGTCTGGAAAAGCGGATGTCGATCGGCTTCTCGTTTCACGCTTAATGCGTCGACTATTGCCGCCAATGTAACGCTGCCATGATCGAGCGCGGCACGGGTGTCGTTGCGGACCACTTGCAGCAGCGAGCGTCCGGTCATGGCCGGTTGAACACGTGCTCGATACACCTGCGTATCGACAAAAAGACCGATCAGGTCCTCGGTTTCCTCAACTGTTCGTCCGCTGGTTGGCACGCCAATAAAGAAATCATCACTGCCGGCATGGCGCGACAGCAATAACTGCCACGCAGCCATCAGCACGGTAAACGGCGTGCAACGCTCGGTTTTGCAGCGGGAGCGCAGCGCGTTTGCCGTTGCGTTAGTCAGGGTAAATGCATGCGTTCGCGCTGGATGGTCCTGCCCGGGCGCTCTCGCGAAATCGAAGGGTAGTTCGAAACTTGCATCAGGCGAGCCGATGTAATCGGCCCACCACGCAATGTCAGCACGCGCTTTTTCGCTCGCCAGCATGTCACGTTGGAACGCGGAAAAATCGGCGTACTGCCATGTCAAATCCGGCAGTTCACGAATCGTTTTGTCATGCACGATCCTGCCATACGCGTGAGCGAGTTCACGCGCGAAGATCGCCGTCGATGTTCCATCGGAGACGAGATGATGAGCCACGACGGACAGCACATTCCAGCGCGCGGACATCACGAAAACGCGCAAGCGGATCGCGCCTTCCGTGCCCAGATCGAACGGTTGCCGGGCCTCGTGAGCAAGCGCTTCCGCCAGCCTCAAGTCGCGTGCATCACTATCAAGCGAGGAAAGATCGGTCACAGGCAACGGCACATTCGCCGGTGCATCCACGATCTGAAAAGGCTGGCCGTCGTGTTCCACAAAACGCGTACGCAATACTGCTTGCCTGCCACGAACGACATTCAGCGCCTGTTCAAGCGCGCTGATATCAGCCTGTCCGCGCAAGTGAAAAGCGCGCGCCAGATGGTAGGCAGTGGACAGCGGCGCGAGCCGCTGCATGAACCACAATCCCTCCTGCTGCGGAGACAGCGGCAAGGACGCCGTTAAATTTTTCGTCGAAAAAGACCGCATCGGCGCCCTGCCTCCTGTTGAATTACCACTGATACTTCAGTCCCGCGAGTACGAGCCGGCCTTGACCCCAGTAGCAGTCGCCGTTGCTGCACGACGCCATGTAAGTGCGGTTAAGCAAGTTGCTTGCATTGAGCGAAGCGGTCCAGCCATGCATGGTCGGGAACGCGCGTCCAAGGTCATAGCGCAGCGCGAGGTCAACCAGCGTTGCCGACGAGAGCAGGATCGAGTTCGCGGTATCGCCGTAGGAACCGCCGATATAACGCAGCCCCGCGCCCGCTTGAACGCCGTTGAGCGGCCCGCTGGTGACCGTGTAGTCCGCCCACAGCGACGCGGTATTACGCGGAATGCCGACCGGCGTCTTGTTCAGGTTCGACGTAGTGCTCTTTGTATTGAGCAGGTTTGTATACGTGTAGCTGAAGATCATTTGCAGGTTGTTAGTCAAGCTAGCGTGAGCTTCAACTTCAAAACCCTGGGACCGCACTTCGCCAGTCTGAATCTGGAAGTTGACGTTGTTCGGGTCCGTGGTCAACACGTTTTGCTGCGTCAGGTGGAACGCCGACACGGTGACAAAGCTGTTGTAATTCTTCGGCTGATATTTCACGCCGATCTCGTACTGCTGGGCGGTCGTGGGCGAGAACGTCGTACCCGCGGCGGTCGAGCCAACCTGCGGCTGGAACGACTTCGTGTAGCTCGCATAAGGCGCAAAGCCGTTGTCGAATTTGTACACGCCCCCGGCACGCCACGTGAACGCGCGGTTGAACTGGCTCGCCTCCGCGCCGTTCACGTACGACTTGCTATCTTCGTTCGTCCAGTCTTCACGCACGCCCAGCAGGAACGACCACCGGTCGATATCGATCTGGTCCTGCGCATAGGTGCCAAGCTGCTTGACCGTCTGCTTGTTCGACGTGCCGAACATGAAGTCCGGATACGGAACCGGCTGGCCGTATTGCGGATTCGTCACGCTGAGCGACGGGACATTGTCGAACGCGCCGTAGAACGCGTGATCGAATTGCGTGTACTGATAGTCAAGGCCGACGGTGGCCGTATGCGACACCGGTCCCGTGTTGAAACGCGCGGTGGCCTGGTTGTCGAGCGTGTGCGAGTTCAAGCGGCCCGTGTTCAAGTACACATCACGCGCCAGCTCGGTGCCGTTGTTGGTGTAGCCCGCGTCGTCCGCCACATACTGAATGGTCTGGCTGTTATGCAGGAAACGATAGCTCTGCTTCAACGACCAGACGTCGTTCAGGCGTTGATCCAGTTGGTACCCGATCGACTCCTGCGTCTTGCGGAAGCTGTCAAAAGCCGGTTCGCCCGGATAGAAACTGCGCGGCAGTTGCGCCACGCCGGTCTGGATCGTGCCCACCGCCGGCACGGTGTTGTAGATACCGGCCTCGGGATCGGCCTGGTAGTTCATGAAGACCGTGAACGTGGTGTCCTTCGTCGGCTTCCACGTGATAGTCGGCGAAATCGCGAAGCGCTGCTGGTTCACGTAGTCCGTCTGCGTGCCGGTATTAAAGCCGTCGGCCGTCAAACGGTAAAGCACCTTGCCGTCCTGATCGATAGGACCACTGAAATCGAAAAACCCCTGTAGGCGCCCATAGCTGCCGGTCTGGAATCCGACTTCATGCAGCGGCTCGGCCGTCGGCATCTTGCTCACGAGATTCACCGTGCCACCCGGCGAACCCTGACCGTACAACACGGAAGCCGGTCCGTGCAGCAACTCGATACGCTCGAACATGTACGGATCGAAACTCGTCACGTTAAAGCCAAAACCACCGGCCGGACCGGGCGTACGCAAGCCGTTCCAGAACTCATCGACGAGGAAACCGCGTGCGTACAGGTACTCGAGCGAGTCCGTGTTGGTGCCGCGCTGTTCCGGGTTGATGCCCGACGTATAGCGCAGCGCCTGCGCCACGCTCTGCGCGTCCTGGATGTCCATCTGGTCGCGCGTCACCACCGAGATCGCCTGCGGCGTCTTGATGATCGGCGTATCGGTCTTGCTGCCCGCCGTGCTCTGTTTTGCCACGTAACCTTTCACCGGTCCCGTGCCCGTTTCCGCATCGCGCTGGCCCTTCACCACCACCGCGGGCAACTGTTGCCCTGCAGCAGACCCGGAAGTCGCCGCCGGCTGGCCGGTCGAGTCCGTCGGCACGACTGCCTCACTCTGCGCGAACGCGGACGTTGCCAGCAGCACGCCCGCTGCTATCGGCGCGAGCCGCCAGGGATTTCTTGCGCGCCCGCGCGCCCCGATGCGGTCTGCGCCGCGTCGTTCTGATTGTTGTCGTGCCATGGTCTCTTGCGGTTGGTGTGGATGGATAGATGAGCGAAAGTATGAACGATAATGCAAATGATAATGATTATTAATACGTGATTATATCGGTGAGATATTTTTTTGTGTGAAATTTCCCTGACTATTCCCCGGCTTTCGTGCGGCTGTGTTGCGCGGCTTATCGACTGTCGAGAAATCGGGTCAGGCTGGCGACTGTCGGATGATCGAAGACATCGCCGGGAGAAAGCTCTCGGCTCAGCGTCCGGCGGATTCGGGCGACCAGCTTGATCACCAGCAGCGAGTCGCCGCCCAGTTCGAAGAAGTCGTCATCGTCGCCGACCGTGCCGGGATCGACTTCCAGGAGGGTCGCGAAGAGCGTGCGCAGCGCGGTGTCGAGCGCGGGTTCCTGAAGGTGGGGAGTCTGTTGGTCCATGGTCTTTAGGTCTGCTTTCTTTAGGAGGAGTGATCTGGCGTCAGGCATGGATTTCAAACGTTGGCGGCATGAGCGAATTGCGAGCGTTCGACGAGCTCGCTCATCGCCACGACAATCTTTCGCGGCCCCTGATAGGGATCACGAGCGTGCGCGACCAGCATGTTGTCGAGCATCAGCACGTCGCCGGCGCGCCAGTCAAAACGCACCGCGCAGCGCTCGTAAGCCGCACCGATCAACGCGATGGCGTCGTCGCTGATCGTGCTGCCATCGCCGAAGTAGGCGTGCCGCGGCATGCGTTCAAGGCCGACCATATCGAGGAGGTCCATCCGGACATCCGGCGCGAGGCACGCGATGTGATGCAACTGCACCTGGTTGAAGAATGACCGTTCGCCGGTCAGTGGATGCACGATCACCGCCGGACACACGGTGCGTGTCTGCAGCTCGTCGTTCGGCAACCATTCGTATTGCACACCCGCCGCTTCGCACCGTGCTTCCACCGCGCGCCGGTCGTCGGTATCGAAGAACTCGCGCCACGGCACATCCAGGCCGCGAGTAAATGTGCGCACGTACATCAACTGCTTGCGCTCGAATGTATCGACCAGTTGCGCCGGCAACTGCCGCAGCATCTCGCGGCAATCGACAATGGGCGTGGCGCCGCCCGTCACGGCCGGCAGTTCGCAAAAGAAGAACTGCCGGCGCGGCCAGCGCGACAGGTGCGAACTTTCGTTGTGGTAGAGGATCATTTGCCGCTCGGGATACGGCGTGGACCGATACGTATTGCGGCCGCCCTCCTTCTTTGGCAGGTCACCGTATTCGCCGTACAGCGCGGGTGAAATCGCCTCGGCGAAGGTCTCGAAAGCGGCAGATCCGGGCAGGTCGAAATCGCGGAACAGAATGGCGCCGTGGCGGGTGAGCCACGTTTCCAGTTCGTCGCGATGCGCGTCGATCCAGCCGGGCAAATTAATGATCGGACCGGTCGGTGTAAGGACGATCGGCAAGCGCGTGCCGGCGTTGAAAAATGAGGTCTCGACGCTGGCGTGGGTGATCGGGGTCGCGTTCATAAATGAGTGGCTCTCGTTCATTGCGAAATGGCTTCGGGAATGCGCTGCGGCACGGCGTTGGGCACGTGATGGGCAAGTGTCGAGTCGGGATTGGCCGATACCTCGTCCAGCAAGTCGCGCCACAACCCAAACCAGCGCTCAACCGTGGACCGCACGAATAGCGACGACGCGTAGACCCATTCGACTTCGTAACCGCCATCAACTGGCTCGACGAACAGCGCCATGTCGAACTTCGATTGCGTCGTCGGTGCTCGCAGCAGTTCTATTGCAAGACCCGGCACACTCGCGTTTTTGCGCGGCAGGTCACGCAGGACGAACAACATTTGCAGCAGCGGATTGGCATCGCGACGACGCGACACGGCAAGTGCGTCCACGATGCGGTCAAATGGCAGCGCCCGATGTTCCAGCGCTTCCCACGCTGAATGTTTCGCGGCGTTAAGCCATGCGTTGAAGCTCGTTAGGTTCGCTCCGTCAGCGTTGATGCGCGAACGGACCGGCAACACGTTGATGAAAAATCCGATCAGCCCTTCGAACTCGGTGCGGTCGCGCCCCGCTACGTCGGTGCCGATCAGAAGATCGGTCTGGCCCGTCAGCTTGTGCAGAAACAGTTGGAAACTCGCGAGCAACACAGCGAACGGCGTCATGCCGCGCGCACTTGCGAGTGCTCTGACACGCTCGCCGGTCTCCGCAGATAACGTCAGGCGTGCGGTGCCGCCCTCGTGAGACGCGACTGGCGGACGCGGCCGCTCAGCCGGCAACGCAAGGAAATGCGGGGCATTCGCCAGATACGCGCGCCAGAAGTCCTGTTCGTTGCTTAGTTTCGGCGGCGTCAGTTGTTCACGCTGCCACGCCGCGTAGTCGGCGTATTGAATCGGCAAGGCCGGCAACGCAGTCGTCGTGCCACCGCGCCGCGCACGATATTGCGCGCACAACTCATCGATAAGGATATGCACCGACGCGCCATCCGCCACGATGTGATGCAGCACGAGAATCAGCACATGATGCGACGCATCGAACTTCAAGAGCAGCGCGCGCATCAGCGGCGGCGTGGCGAGATCGAAGGGATGGTTGGCTGCATCGTTTAGATAGCGAGCAACTGTTTGGTCGCGCTGTGCATTGGGCAATGCGCCGCAGTCGACCGGCGGCATGGGCACATCGAGGTGATCCGCAATCGTCAGCACAGGATCGCCGTCATGTTCGCCAAACGATGAGCGCAAGACTTCATGCCGCTCGACCAGTGCAGCGAGGCTCGCGTGCAGCAGGTTCGCGTCGAGCTCACCGCGCAGGTCCAGCCCCGCGGCCATGTTGTACGACACAAGTCCACCGCCTGCCAACTGATCCACAACCCAGATCCGCTGCTGCGTGAGCGATAGCGGCATCTCATGCTGCCTTTCGATAATACGAATTGCGGATGTACCGTGCCGTTCGGTGGAAAGTTCATCGATACGCACAGCCAGCGCCTGAAGCGTCGGTGCGTTGAATACTGCACGCAGCGGTAAATCGATTGGCCACGCGGAGCGTACCCGCGAAAGCATCCGCATCGCAGCGAGCGAATGACCACCAAGGGCGAAGAAATTGTCATCGCGGTGGATCTTGTTTTGCTCTGGGCTCAGTACCTCTGCCCAGATCCTCGCGAGCGTGATCTCGGTTGCGCCCTGCGGCGTACATCGAACGCTTGCGCCGGTTCTCGTCGCCGTGCGCGCCATTTCCTCTAGCGATTGACGGTCGAGCTTGCCGTTACGATTGAGCGGCAGCGCGTCCAGCACGCGCACACTCGACGGCACCATGTAGTCCGGCAAAACGGCTGCGAGTTGTTTCTTCAGCGATGCGGGTTCGAGCTTGCATCCGGGCTTGGCTGTTGCAAAACCGGCCAGACGCCCCGCTGCCGAAACGATCACTGCTGCATCCCGCACGCCGTCTAGCCCACGCAGCCGGGCTGCGATCTCGCCCGGCTCCACACGATAACCGCGAATCTTGACTTGATCGTCGATACGACCCAGATATTCGATCGCGCCATCCGCCAACCTGCGTGCCCGGTCGCCGCTGCGATACAAGCGCTCGCCTGCCGCGAAGGGATCGGGAACGAACCGCTCCGCCGTCATTCCCGGCCGCCCCAGATAACCCCGCGCGACACCCGCGCCGCCCAGATACAGTTCGCCGGTTTCGCCTGCGTCGACGGGGTTCATGTGTGCATCGAGTATCCACGTCGACGTGTTTGATAACGGCAGGCCAACGGGCAAGGTAGCTGCGCTCGAGTCCGCGCGCGCCGCGTCTTGAGTCAGGATGCCGACGGTCGTCTCGGTCGGACCATAGTGATTGATCACGCGGCAGGACGGTCTTAATGAGCGGATCTTTTCCAGCAGCGGCCACGCCGTTGCCTCACCGCCTAACACCAGCATATGAGCGGGCAAAACATCTGCGGCATTCTGCGCCTGCAGCAATGCATTCAGATGACCAGGAACAATCTTTAGTACGTCTATGCTGTGCTCGGCCATATATCGCGCGAAGCAATCTGCATCGAGCGTTGTATCGCGGTCGATCAGATGCAGCGTTCCGCCCGATGCAAGCGCGCCGAACAACACGGTATGACCGAGATCGGCAGCCACGGTCGACACCATTGCGAACGTCGATCGCGGCGGTAACGCGAGACGGTCCAGCACTGCGTCAACGTAGTTGTTCAATGCCGCGTGAGGTATGACCACACCCTTCGGCGTGCCGCTGGAGCCGGAAGTGAAGATTACGTAGGCCGCTTCTCGAGAGTCGACGGCAGGCAACTGTCGGGCTAACGCATGTGCGTGCTGTTGCGCGTTATCGATAGTCGTCTGTTGCAGGCCATCGAACGCGAATACGGACTCCTTTTCCCGCAGCACAAACCGCGCTCCGCAATCGCGCAAGGTCTGTTCAATTCTTTGCGGCGGATTAGCGGCATCGAGTGGAACAAAAACGCCGCCTGCTTTCAACACGCCCAGCATCGCAACGACAAACGCCGCCGAGCGGTCCGCGACAATTGCCACGGGCTGTCCAGCATGAAGACCATGATCGAGCAACCAGCAAGCGATGCGTTGCGAGCGTTGATCGAGCTCGCGGTAGCTCAGGCGCTCCGCTCCATCGATCAGCGCCAGCGCTTCGGGTTGAATCTGCGCGTGGGTCGCGACACACACATGCACCGGCGTCCCCGAGAAGTTTATTTCCCTGCCGCGACTTGCGGCCGCTACGAGCGCCTGCTCTTCAGCATCGAGCAAGTCGAGCGCTGCCAGAGCGCGATCAGTAGCCGGATCATCGGATAACAACGCAGCGGCGAATGCTTCAACCATTCGTTGATATTGCGCGGCCATCCGTTCCACGCTGGTTGCATCGAACAGATCGCCGGCGTAGGTCAGGTAAGCACGCAATCCACCGTCGCGCGACTCGCGCAGATCGAGCGCGAGCGGAACCTTCACGTGCACCTCTTCAATCTCATACCGCGATGCTGTGAGACCAGGCAGACGTTCGAGTGCCGGATAGTCATCGGCGAGATAGTTGAAGGTCGTCTCGAAGAGCGGCTGAGCTTGCGTGTCGCGCGCCGGGTTCAACCGCTCGACCAGCACATCGAAAGGCAGTGCCTGATGCGCCAGCCCTTCGATTGCCGCGCGACGAAGCGCTGCCACTAGCGCCGATACACTCAGCGATGCCGTGCATACACTGCGCAGCACGATTGTGTTCGTGAAAAAGCCAACCACGCCGTGCGTTTCAGGCTGCTGGCGATTCGCGACCGGCACACCGGTCCGGATATCGGCCTGCCCGGTCACGCGATATAACCACGCGTGATAAGCCGCGAGCAGCACGATGAACGGCGTGGCGCTATGCCGGCTTGCTGCGTCGCGGACCTTGCGTGCAAGACTTACGGGAAGCGTGCACGACATGCGCGCGGCAGCGAGGCTTTCCGCGTTGGCGGTGGGTGAACGATCGAACGGCAAGGCCAACGCAGGCGCTTCATCGCCGAGTTCATTGCGCCAGTAATCGAGTTGGCGCTGCGCGTCGCTGCTATCGAGCCAACGGCGCTGCCACGCGGCGTAATCGGTATAAGCGATTACCGGTGCGGCAATTGTGGAAGACGTGCTCGTAACAGCGGCACGATACTGCGCGACAAATTCATCGACGATGATCTGCATCGACCAACCGTCGGTGGCAATGTGATGCAGTGCCAGAAGCAGCAAGTGTTCGTTGTCGCCGTAGCGCACAAGGCCGACGCGCAACACAGGCCCTTGCACAAGATCGAAAGACTCGGCGGCGAAGCGCTGGGCGAGATTGCGAAGCGTTTCCTCGCTGAAGTCTTCATCGAGCAAGTCTGTTTGCATCCAGTCGAGCGGTGCTGCCGGATGGATCCGCGGCGCATACACATTCTCCGACCCCGGCATCTCGACAAAGCTCGTACGCAACGCGGCATGATGTTCGACGAGACTGTCGAAGCTGCCGCGCAGAGCGTCAAAGTTGAGTTGCCCGCGCAAGCGTACGCCGGTGGCGATGTGATAAGCGCGGCTCTGTGGATCGAGTTGCCACGCAAACAGTTGCCGCTGCTGCGCGTGCGATACAACAAGCTCGTCGCTACGTTCTATCGGGGTGGTATCGATTGATTCGCACTCCGGCTTTTCAATTGCCCGCGACAGTGCGCGAGCCATTGTCGCGAGAGTCGGGAATTCGAAAACCTGCCCGAGCTCGAACGGCCGCCTCCACCGTTCACCGATGCGTGCCGCCAAGCGCGCCGCCGTCAGCGAACTGCCGCCTGATGCGAAAAAATGTGCATCGGATGTCGTAATCTGAACATCGTTGAGCACTTCGCTCCATAGTGCGGCGAGTTCCTTCTCGAGGCCATCGAGGGGCGCCTGCGGCAGGGTATCGCTTGCCTCCGCACCCACTATAAAGTGACCACGCTCCCACAGCGCATACGCATCCAGCGTGCGGTGCTGCCAGCCTTGCCGCGTAGCCGCACGCTGCAATTTGCCACTCGATGTCTTCGGCAACGCCGCCGGATTAAGCAAGACAACGGCTACAGGAACCTCACCGCATGCGTCGAACACGCAGCGGTTCAACTGCGCCACGATGTCAGCCGCCGCGAAGCGTTTTTTCATCATCGGCGCAATTTCGAGTGCGAGCGCGGGACCTTCGGCGCCATCGATATCGGCGGCAAACGCGATAACCCGGCCCTTGCGCGCGAACTCGCAGAAGACTTCAACAGCCTGCTCGATGTCCTGCGGATAGAGGTTCCTGCCGCGCACGATGATCAGGTCCTTGCAACGACCGGCAATATAAAGCTGGCCGTCATGCATGAAGCCGAGGTCGCCGGTACGCAGCCATCGCGTTGTGCCTTCCGTGCGAAACGTGGAAGCGGTGACCTCGGGACGTTGCCAATAACCGTGTGCCACGCTCGGTCCGCTTACATGAATTTCTCCGATCTGCCCATGGGCATGCATCTGCCCGCTAACCGGATCGATGATCTCAATCACGTGCCCCGGTTGCAGCGCGCCGCACGCAACCAGCACCGTGCCGGGCTCGGTCTCCGATACAACGGCCACCCGCGCGGCAGACAAAGCGTCGCTCTCAAACCTCGCCGATACCAACCCCGCACCACGCCGGCCGCCCGTCACGAAGAGCGTTGCTTCGGCGAGGCCATAGCATGGATAGACTGCGGCGGCATCGAATCCGGCAGACGCGAAGCGCGCGACAAACGCATCCAGCGTGTCGCGCCGCACGGGTTCCGAGCCGGAGAAAGCGAGCCGCCAACTCGACAGGTCAAGTTGCGCGACCGCGTTGTCGCGCAGGCGTTCGGCACACAACCGATACGCGAAATCAGGTGCACCGGAAATCGTGCCCCGATGCCGCCCGATCGCCTGAAGCCATCGCAACGGACGTTCAAGAAAATATTGCGGCGACATCAGCACGAGAGGAATGCCGCTGAAGACCGGCTGCAACATGCTGCCGATCAAACCCATGTCGTGATAGAGCGGGAGCCAGCTCACGAACACATCGTCGCTTTGCACGCCGAGGCCAGCCTTGATAGCAATTTCGTTCGCGATCAGATTGCCGTGGCTGACCATCACACCTTTCGGCGTTCCCGTGGAACCTGAGGTGTATTGCAGGAACGCGATATCGGATGGTTGCACGTCGTGCAGCGTGAATTCGGTCGTGTCACCCGTCGAACAAAGCCCATCCACCGCGATGACGTCAGCATCCGGCGCCAGCTCGCTGCACTGCTCAGCGAAGCGCTCCTGCAACGCCGACGTAGTCAGCAAGTAACGAATGCCTGCGTCCTGCGCAATCCCGCACAATCGCGCCAGATGCTGCTCGCGCTTCGATTCCGGCGGATAGACGGGGACCGCGACGACGCCCGCATACAGGCAGCCGAAAAACGCACTCACATAGTCGATGCCGCTGTCCATCAGAAGCAACGCACGCTCGCCCACCGATTGCTTATCAGTAAAGCGAGCGGCCAAGCACGCCGCCCGGCGATCGAGTTCAGCGTAGTCGTATTGCGCTTCACCGGCAGCATCGATACTGATCAAGGCGACCGCGTCAGGACGCTCGATCGCCAGCGTACGAAGACGAGCGGCCATTCCCGCCTCGCCCGCTATCCAGTTGCCCGTCAAGGCTTGCTCGCTCAAGCTCATGACAGGTTCTCCGGCCGGGCACTCGAGGTAAGCGCACGTGCGAGGTCATCGAAAAGATCGTTGTGCCGCACGATATGCGTGTGATCGGCGTCGATCTCGCCGGCCACCGACACCCAGCCCGTCGAGAGCGCCGACCACATAGCCGTTGCTTCGCGTGCGGGGCGATAAGGCTGGTGCTGCGCCCACCATAATTTCAGGTCGACAGGCAGCGGCGCACGCTCCGTGTAGCGGACGATATGACCCAAGTGCCGCTGGAACAACATCACTTTGCTGAGCAGCGCGCGCGTGCCGGCATCGTCGAGATCGCCTTGCATCGACGGCCATTTCCTGCCGGCATCGTCGAGCACGTTCTGCAGTTCATGATCGGTTGCACGATAGGTCCGCATCTGCTCGTGAGTCACCGGGGCTTCATCCCCGCGCGCTCGATTGTCATCCGTCTTCAGCATGTGCGAATCAATCAGGCCTACGAACTGAACTTCATCGCCGTCACTCGCCAACACGCGCGCCACCTCGGTCGCGATCACGCCGCCCACGGACCAGCCAATCAGCCGGTACGGCCCGGCCGCTTGCACCGTGCGAATACGCGTGGCGTAGTCAACCGCAAGCTCTGACAAATCACCGGGCCACCAGTCCTCCGTATAGAACGGGGCCTCCACGCCGTACACGTTCGCGACGCCATCGAGTGCCGCGGCAAGCGGCCGGTAGTCCGCGACCAGACCAGACGCCGGATGAATGGCGAAGACGTTGGGCGCATCGGTGCGCTCGCTCATCGATACAACATTCGCAGCAGGGTCCACGCTCGAATCTCGTGTGTCGAGATGCGACGCGAGCGTACGAACCGTCGCATGCTTGAACAAAGCTTCGAGCGTCAAGCTCGCCAACCCGGCTTGAGCGCTCTTCGCGAGCACCTTGAGCGCGAGCAGCGAATGTCCGCCCGCTTCGAAGAAGTTATCGGTGACACCCAGGTCGTCGCGCTCCAGCACGTCTTGCCAGATGCCAAGCAACTGTGTTTCCAGCGGTGTACTCGGCGCGGTTCTCTCAGCGCTCTTTCGATCACCCGGTTCAGGCAGCGCGGCACGATCGAGCTTACCGTTCTGCATCAGCGGCAAACGATCGAGCCACACGAGCACTGACGGCACCATATAACCCGGCAAACGGCTTTCCAGCACGCCGCGAATCTCTGCTTCGTCGAACCGGTCACGATCCCCGACCACGTAACCGACGATCCGTTTCGCATCTCCCTCACCATGCAGCGAAGCAACCGCCGCCTGCACGCCGGGTGCTTCGCGCAACACGGCTTCTATCTCACCCAGTTCAATGCGAAAACCTCGCAGCTTCACCTGACTATCAAGCCGCCCGAGAAAGTCGATGCTGCCATCCACGCGCCGTCTACACAGGTCGCCGCTGCGATACAAACGCGCCCCCGGCACACGCGGGTCCGGCGCAAACCGTTCCGCGGTAAAACCGGGTCGATCCAGATAACCGCGCGCAAGCGTCAGACCGCCAATGCACAATTCGCCCAGCGCGCCGACCGGCGCCTCGTTGCCGTGCCGGTCCATCACATAGACATATCGCGATCCATACGGCTCGCCAATCGACACGATTGCCTGTGCAGCATCTGCCGCGCGCGTCTCGCGATACATGCACGCCACCGTGGTCTCCGTCGGGCCGTATAAGTTGTCGAGTCGGATGCGCGCGAGCGGACCGTTGCGCCATTGCGCGAGTGCATCGCCGGGAAGTCCTTCGCCGCCTACCGTGATTTGCCGCAATGCCGCGAGGTCGTCCAAAGGCGGCGGCGTGCGCAACCATTGTTGCCAGTACGCAGTCGGAATCCGCGCGAACGTGACGCGACCATCCTTCAAGTGACGGCTGGTTGTCTCGATGTCCCAAAGCTGCGGACCACGCATCTCGACCTGACCGCCTTGCATCAGCGCCGGCAGCATTTCATGCAGCGCCACATCGAAGTTGATCGTCGACGATTGCAACTGGACGTCGCTTGCATCGATCCCATATGTGCCGATGAAATCGTCCAGATGACGGCTGAGCGCAACATGACTGATCGCCACGCCTTTGGGCCGTCCTGTCGATCCCGATGTGTAGATCACGTAGGCGAGTTGCTCTGTATGAATGGCGACATCGAGTGGATCGCCGGGCGACGCTTCGAGCGCATTGATGTCGATGACTTCGCGACCTTCGAAGAGCTGACCGCATGTCGCGATCGTGGCGGCATCGGCGAGCACACAGGACAATTGCGCGTCATCGATCATGGCGCGCAGACGATCCGCTGGATAGGCTGGATCGAGCGGCACGAACGCCGCGCCGGACCGGAGCACGCCAACCACTGCCGCGACCAATCCCACCGAGCGCGTCAGACAGAGTCCAACGCGTGTCTCCGAGCCCATCCCTCGCGCAAGCAACGCCCGCGCGATGCGGTTCGACCAGACATCGAGTTCGCCATAAGAGAGGCGCGCACCTTCGCAATGTACGGCAGACGCTTGAGGCTGACGAAGCGCCTGTGCCGCGATACGCTCGCCGACCGGCATGAACGCGTGATTGCTGAGCGCACGTTGGCTCATTTGAGCATCAAGCACGAGCTCAGCCAGATATGCATGATCCTTCGTCGCAATCTGCTCAAGCAACGACACGTAATGACCCAGCATTCGTTCGACGGTTTGAGCATCGAATACATCGCGGGCATAGTTCAACGAAACAGTGATGCCGTCACGCCGTTCACGAACCGACAGCACAAGATCGAAACGTGCCGTACCCGTCGATGTTTCTATCGGCGAGACCCGCAAGCCAGGCAAGCTGAGCGCTTCGCCGTCCGCGCCGTGATCGTAGTTGAACATGACGCTGAAGAGCGGCGTCTGCGTGAGGCTCCGGCCTAGGTTCAGCGCATCGACAACACGAGCGAACGGTACGTCCTGATGCGCCTGCGCTTCAAGCACGCGTTCGCGAACGTGGCCGAGCAGCATTTCGACGGTATCGATGCCCGCCATCTCCGTGCGAATGACCAGCGTGTTCACGAAGAAGCCGATCAGCGATTGCGTCTCACGCCGGTCTCGCCCTGCGACGGGCACACCAACGCGGATGTCGGCTTGTCCGCTGTAGCGCGCAAGCAGGACATCGAACGCCGCCAGCAGCACCATGAACGGCGTTGCCTGATGCCGTCTGGACTGTGCGCCGATTGCATCGATCACCGGCGCCGCGAGCCTGACCTCGACTCGTGCGCCAGACTGGTTGCGCGAAGCCGGCGGCGAGCGGTCGAACGGCAGTTCGAGCGCCGTCAGTTCGCAGCCAAGCCGCTCACGCCAGAACGTAAGTTCGGAGTCCGCGCGCGCTTGTTGTTCGGCGCCGTTCTGCCAGAGCGCGTAGTCGGCGTACTGAATCGGCAAGGCCGCGAGTTGGTGCGTGCGGCCTTGACGGATCGCTGTGTAAAGACGCGCGAACTCATCGAGGATGATCCGGTTCGACCATGCATCCGAGATGATGTGATGCGTCACGAAATGAAGCACATGTTCGCAGTCGCCAAGCCGGATCAGCGTGACGCGAAACAGTGGTCCTTGCTCCAGCGAGAATGGCGCGCGAGATATCGCGTTCACCGTGTCCGTCACGCGCTTGGCCCTGTTTTCCTGCGGGACATCCTCCAGATCGAGCACCGACCAGCCCGGTTCGATGACATCGACTTGCTGCATCGCGACGCCATCGACTTCAACGAAACGCGTACGCAGGCTTTCATGCCGCGAGACGAGGGCCGTGACTGCCTGATGCAGAAAGTCGCGGTCAAGCGCGCCTTCCAGTTTCACCGCACCTGCAAGGTTGTACGCGGGACTCTGCGGACTGAGGCGCGAGAAGAACCACAGCCGTTCCTGTGCCGGCGATAACGGTATGCTAAGCATTCCTTCCGGTCTTGAGGAGAGCACAACCGCTGCCATCGCAACCGGTGCGTCTCGTTCGATTACTCGCGCCAGATCTGCCAGCACCGGATACGCAAACACCTTCTGCACCGGCAACTCAATGTTCAACGCCTCGCGCAGCGCGGCGACCGCGCGCAATGCCAGCAACGACTGCCCGCCCATGTCGAAGAAGTTGTCATGCCGGCCGATACGGTCGATGCGCAATACGTCCTGCCAGACGCCGGCGATGACCTGCTCCATCTCGCCCTTCGGCGCTTCCCAGATCCGTCCGGTTTGCTCAGGCAACGGCAGCGCGTGTCGATCGACCTTGCCGTTCGTGTTCAACGGCAGGCGGTCCATGACCACGATAAGACCGGGCACCATGTACTCCGGCAGCATCGCGATCAGCTTTTCTCGCAGTTGCGTGGCGAGCGTGGCCGCGTCCGTATACTGCCCCGCCCGACGCGAAACATACGCCACCAGCCGCGCGCCTCCCGTTCCTTCGTGCGCCACAGCAACTGCTTCGCCCACCTCCGGTTGCGCCAGCAACTGCGCCTCGATTTCTCCCAGTTCGATACGAAAGCCCCGGATCTTCACCTGATGGTCAATCCGCCCCAGATAGTCGAGCTGACCGTCGCCCCGCCACTTCACGAGATCGCCCGTCCGGTACAAACGTGCGCCGTTGCCGTTGAACGGGTCTGCGACGAAACGCTCCGACGTCAACCCGCCCTGCCCGATATAACCACGCGCCAGCCCGACGCCGCCGATATACAACTCGCCCGGCACGTTGGGCGGAACAAGCGCCATGCCCGAATCGAGGACGTAAAGCTGCGTTCCCGCAATTGGACTTCCCAGAACCGGCGTAGCGTCCAGCACGCGACCAGCAGCTGACCAGATCGTGGTCTCGGTGGGGCCGTACATGTTCCATAACTCGACGCCCTGTTCGTTCAGGTCGTGCGCAAGATCCGGCTGCAACGCTTCGCCTCCGCATAGGCCCTTGAAGCGCACGAGCGGCGCCTGTGGCCAGCCGCCGGCCCGCAGCAACCGCCAACCGGCAGGAGTCGACTGCAGCACCGTTGCCTTCGAGTCCTGTACCAGCCGCGCCAGCGCCGCTCCGTCGCGAGCCACTTCCCGCGTAGCCAGGACAATCCGGGCGCCAACGAAAAGCGGCAAGTACAACTCAAGGGCGGCAATATCGAATGACAGCGACGTCACGGCGACCAGCACATCGTCCGATGCCAGGCCTGGCTTCGTCTGCATGCTGTGGATGAAGTGGCTGAGCGCGTGGTGGTGAACCATCACACCCTTGGGCTGGCCGGTGGAACCGGACGTATAGATGACATAGGCCAGGTTGTGTCCGCGCACATCCACGTGCGGTTTGTGCGATGGTTCATCGTCAAGATTTAGCGTGTCGAGTGCCAGCGTCCGCAGGGTCTGCTCGTTCGTGCTGAAGCGCTGTTCGATGGAGCTCTGCGTGAGCAACAACCGCACGCCGCTATGGGCCACCATGTATGCCAGACGATCCGCCGGATACTGTGGGTCAAGCGGCACATAGGCGCCGCCAGCCTTCAAGACGGCCAGCAAGCCGATCACCATCTCCACAGAACGCTCGACGCCAATACCAACCTTTACCTCCGGTCGCACGCCTAGCCGCATCAGTTTGTGCGCAAGGCGGTTGGCACGTTCATCGAGTTCGCGGTACGTCAGCGCCCGGTCGGCGAACACTAACGCGATAGAATCGGGGGTCTTCATCGCGTGATGTTCGAACAAGTGATGCACCGGCTCTGCCTGCGCAAATGTCTGGTCGTTGCGGCCCCACGCCAGTAGTTGCTGCTGCTCGCGATCTCCCAACAACGGCACCGCACGCGTGTCCGGATGGCTCGCGACTGTCTCCAGCACGGCGACGTAGCTGTCGAGGAGACGCAAAGCCGTCGCCGGGTCGAAGAGATCGGTTGCGTAGTTCAAAGCGACCTTCAGGCCACCGCCATTAACCGATACATCCAGCGATAGATCGAACTGCACTGTCCCTGTGCCGCCGCTCAGCGGGCTCACTTTAATTCCTGGCAGTTCAACTTGCGAGCGCGGCTCTGCGCTGTAGTTGAACATCGCCTGGAACAGCGGCGTATGCGCGATGCTGCGTTGTGGCTGCAGCAGCTCGACAAGCTTCGCGAACGGCACGCCGGCATTCGACTGCGCGCCTGCCATCCGGTCGCGTACCTCGGCCAGCAACGCACTGAACGGCTCCGTCCGGCGCGTGGCCATGCGGATCACCAGCGTGTTGACGAAGAAGCCGATTAACGGCTCGGTTTCGAGGCGATCCCGCCCTGCAACCGGGACGCCGACACGGACGTCATCCTGTGCGCTGTAGCCTTGCAGCAGTGTTCCGAACGCGGCCAGCAAGGTCATGAAACGCGTGACGCCATGCTCGCGGGAGCGCTGATCAAGCGCATCGGCCAGTTCAGCGTCGATTGATCGCTTAACGACCGCGCCTGCATTACTACGTACTCCACGACATACCCGGTCAACAGGCAATGCAAGCAGCGGTTGCTCACCGCCAAGCTCGTGTTGCCAGAACGCGTAGTGAGCATTGAGGGCGGCTTCGTTGCGAGAGTTGCGCTGCCATAACGCATAGTCTCCGTACTGGATCGGCAGCGGCGCGAGATCTGCGGGTTCGTTGCAAATTTCCCAGCTATACAACTGCGAGAACTCGCGCAGCAGGATGACTTGCGACCACGCATCCGACACAACATGAGGCATCGCGAAATGCAGGACGGTTTCGTTCTGAGCGCGTGCCAGCAACGTGGCGCGCAGCATGGGCCCGCGTTCAAGATCGAAGGGCTCGCGGCCCAATTCAAGCAAGCGCGCGTCAAGTTCGTGCTGACCGGCGATGCTTTCTTCGCGCCAGCCGTAGAGCGCTTGAGAGCCATCAAGTGCGGCGTTATCGACTACTTGCCACGGCGACCCATCCTCTTCGACAAAACGCGTACGCAGGCTTTCGTGTCGGTCAAGCAAGCGATCCAGAGCTTCGCGTATCGCTTGCCGGTCAAGCGCACCGCTTAGATTGACGGCACCCGTAATGGTATAAGCGGCGCTGTCCGGTTCGAGCTTCCACAGGAACCACAATCGCTCCTGCTCGTGTGTCAGCGGAATGCGAACCGCAGAGTCGCGCGGCAAAATGACGTCTGCCGCACGCGCCTCATGCAACGCCAATTCAGCCGCCAAACTTTCGAGCACAGGATGCAGGAATAGCGTCTGCAGCGAAACATCGCGGCCGAGTTCCTGACGAATCCTCGACGCCACTCGCATTAACAACAAAGAGTGACCGCCAACCTCGAAGAAATTATCGGTCATGCTCAGACCTTCACGGCCCAGCACCGACTGCCAGATCGCCAGCAACGCGGCTTCCAGCTCGGTACGCGGCGTCACGCGTTGACGTGCCACCTCAACGCCCGGTTCAGGTAACGCCGCGCGGTCCACCTTGCCGTTTTGCATCAATGGCATTTTCTCCATCCACACCAGCGCCGATGGCACCATGTAGCCCGGCAGACGGCGCTGCAGGATGCGACGGACCTCCGCGTCATCCGCGTCGCCTACCACGTAACCCACCAGCCGCTTCGCATCGCCTTCGCCCCGCAACGCTGCTGCCGCCGCCTGCACGCCGGGCGCTTCGCGCAACACCGCTTCGATCTCGCCGAGCTCTATGCGATGCCCCCGCAGTTTCACTTGCTGGTCCATCCGCCCGAGGAAGTCGATAGTGCCATCTGCACGGCGACGGCACAGATCCCCGGTCCGATACAACCGGCTTCCAGAAGGTCCGTTGGAATCAGGAACAAACCGCTCGGCGGTCAGCCCCCCACGCCCGAGATAACCTCGCGCAAGCGTATGGCCGCCGATGCACAGTTCGCCTAGCGCGCCGACGGGTGCTTCGTTGCCGTCGGCATCGCAGACTTGAACCGAGCGTGACGGATAAGGACCGCCAATCGATACGATCGCCTGGTCCTCGTCCTGAGCGCGCGTTTCGCGAAACATGCAGGCGATCGTCGTCTCGGTCGGACCGTACAGGTTGTCGAGCCGGATAGACCCAAGCGGACCGTTGCGCCATTGCCGCAACGCGTCGCCGGGTAATCCCTCGCCGCCCACCGTGATCTGCCGCAATGCCGCCAACGATGCGGCCGGCGGCGGTTCACGCAGCCACTGTTGCCAGTACGCCGTCGGAATGCGCGCGAACGTCACCTTCTCCTCGATCAGATGACGACTCGTGGTCTCAGGGTCCCAAAGCTGCGGGCCACGCATCTCGACCTGACCACCGCTCAGCAGGGCGGGCAAGAGTTCGTGCAAGGCGACGTCGAAATTGATCGTCGATGATTGCAGCACCTTGTCGGAAGCATCAATGCGATATGTACCGATGAAGTCGTCCAGATGCTGGCTCAGCGTGCCGTGATTGATCGCCACGCCCTTGGGACGCCCTGTCGAGCCCGAGGTGTAGATCACGTAAGCGAGTTGCTCTGGATGAATCGGGGCATTAAAAGCGCCTTCGTCATCGCCTTGCAGCGACGGGTCGTCGGCAACTTGAATTGGCTCGCGACCGCGCAGCAATTCCCCTAAGCGCTCAAACCCCGTGCGATCAACCAGCACTCGCACGATCCCCGCATCGTCGAGCATCGCGGCGAGTCGTTCGAGCGGATAAGCCGGATCGAGCGGCACAAATGCAGCGCCCGATTTCAGCACGCCAAGCACACCGGCGGCGAGCGCGGTCGAGCGCTCCACACACAAGCCGATGCATTCATCGGGCCGAACGCCGAGCCGATCCAGGCGGCGTGCAATACGATTCGTCCAGCGCTCAAGTTCGCCATACGAAAGCCGCTCGCCCTCGCAATGAAGCGCGGGTGCAAGCGGATGTTTCGATGCCTCGCGGCTAAAATTCTGCCCGACTGGTACGAATGCCATGCTCGTCACGCCCCGATCCGCCGTGCCATCAGTATCGACGCGGCTTAGCGCAATCTGCGCCAACGGTTGATCCTTCGCCGCACTCACCTGCCGCAGAATTTCGACGTAGTGCTCGAGCATCTGCCTGACGATAGATTCATCGAACAAGTCCGCTGCATAGTTGAACGACAGGCGGAGTTCATCGTCGAGTTCGACAGCATTCAGCACCAGATCGAAGCGGGCTGTCGGCACATGGTTCACCACCTCCGACACGCGCAGTCCCGCCACGCCGATATCCGTGTGTTGCGCGCGCGTGTGATTGAACATTACCTGGAACAGCGGCGTCTGCCCGATGCTGCGCTCAGGTTGCAACGCCTCGACAAGTTGGGCGAACGGCAGTGCATCGTGACGATGCGCTTCAAGCACGCGCTCATGAAGCTGGCCGAGCAAGGTCCCGAACGACGCAACACCTGCGAGGTCCGCGCGGATCACCAGCGTGTTGACGAAGAAGCCGATCACCCGCTCGGTTTCCAGCCGGTTGCGTCCTGCCACCGGGACGCCGATTCGCACGTCCTTCTGCCCGCTGTAACGCGCGAGCAGGACCGCGTACGCCGATAGCAATACGGTAAACGGTGTGGTTTGGCGACTCGCTGCTGCTTGCTTGAGTGTCCGCGCGAGTTCCGGGTCCAACGTGAAATCCACGCGTGCGCCTCGCGCGTTGCGCGTCGTCTGAATGCCCGTGCGGCTCTTCACGATCGGCAGTTCAAGCACGGGCTGCGTCCCGCCTAGCTGCTTGACCCAATATGCAAGGTTCGGATTGTTCTTGTCGTCGCCGGACCACTCTTTCTGCCAGGCGGCGTAGTCGCCGTATTGCACAGGCAAAGGCTCAGGCACCGGCGCCTCTGCGTTGCAAAGCTGTTCATATGCCGCGATGAATTCATCGAGCAAGAGCTTGATCGATGCATGATCAGAGACGATGTGATGCATGGACACATGCAGTACGTGAGAGCCAGCCGCTTCGCTCAGCAACGCAACGCGCAAGAGCGGCCCGCGCGTAAGGTCGAACGGCTCCAGCGACAACGCTTGCAAACGGCCTTCGAGGGCACCTGTGTCGGCTGAATCGATATCAGTCCAACCGTAGACAGCATCGCCCACGACTTGCCATGCCTGGCCGTCGGCCTCAACAAAACGCGTGCGCAATGCTTCGTGCCGCTGAACCACGTGAGTCAGCGCGGCACGCAGCTTGTCGATGAGCAGTGCCCCTTCGAGCCTCAACGCGCCCGACAGGTTGTAGCTCGCGTCATTGGGATCGAGTTGCCACAGAAACCACAACCGGTCTTGCGCGGGCGATAGGGGAAAGCGCTCTGAACGCCCTGCAAACGCTACGATAGGCAACTGCTCGCCCGACATACCGCGTTCACGCAAACGCACGCGAAATGCCTTACGTTTTTCCGGCGGCAAACTCGCATACGTTTGAGCGACAGCTTGCAGGCCGCCTGCCGCGGGCTTTGCATCTTGCGTATCACGCATAACGCCCTCCGGTTTCACCGCAACCGCATCCTCCACCTTCTTGCGAGCCTTCCGCTTCAGGAACGGACAAGCATCTTGCGCAGCGACGTTATGGTCGTCGAGGAAATACTGCTTCCATTCGAGATTGCCGGCATCGCCGTAGAAACCCAGATCAGGATGCGCAGGGGTTTCGTCCCACGTCTCCAGGCGCTTGCGAACCTGATTGCGCGCCTCGCGGCCGATGACCTTGTTGGTGATCGTGTCGACAAACACGCTACGCGGCTGGAACAACAACACCATGCCTGGACCGAGGTTGCGGCTATGGCGTAGCTTGAACGACGGGCACGCGCAGACCACGAACATCTCCACGCCCGCGAACGAAAATTCCCACTCTTCATGCGACGGTTCGGGCTGCTGGTCCGCAGCCGGATCAGGGTCAACGTTGTGAAGATGCTGGAGCGTCTTCCAGAATAGTTCGTAATACTCATCATGCGAAAGCGGGACGGTGTCCGGCTCGAAGAATACGGCGATATTGTTCTTGCGATACTGCGGTAACGAAGCAAGTTCCGCGAAAGTCTGCATGGTCGTGGGCAGATTGCGGATGTCTTTCTCTTTGCCGCTGACGAACGAGTAGAACATCTCGCCGCGCCGTTCCGCGGTCGTACCGAAGAAGCATGGATAGGCCGGATGCATCACCTGCTCGCGCAAGGTCTCGTACGAGGCATCGAGCCACTCAGGCAGATCGATCTCAGCGCCGATCAAACGCCCAGCGATGATGCGGCTTTTCCAGTCGCCCGGATCGAACTCGGGTGCGGAATTCGCGGAGCTTCCGGCGCTCGCCGTTTCAAGCGATTTTGCCGGACTGGCGGGATTTCGCTGCGTGGTCTCTTCGTTTGTCAGCATCTTCATTCCTCTCGTTCATCACCCGGCTGCACCCCAACTTCGCCCTGACGCGCCCGGCGCAACCTATTGGCGCGCGAGCCGATGCCGGCTGTGTCGTGGGCACTTGCCATATTCGTTTTTCTGTGGGGAGAACCGGCGCCTTCGAGAGAGGTGCCTGGACAGCGAAGTGCATCTCACTCCGCTTGATGCTGTTCAGCGCGGCTAGCGCACTGCGGACGTTTCCACATCCAGCTCGGCAACGAGTGCCTGCACCCAGTCGTCCGGGATGATCGGCTGGTGGTATGTACACTCACCCGACACCACCGTCGACCCATGCAGGCGGCCATCGGGAATCAGGACCATGTCGCCTTCGTGCATCTTGAGCTGCATGCCGACGTTGCCCCAGAACAGCATGTCGCCTTCCTGAATCGTGACGAGCCGATGGTCGTTGTGGACATGCGTCGTCGAACACATTTCATGCGGCTCGATGAACGTCTCGCGGTCAATATCGGGGCACTCGGCATCAATCCGCTTGCTGATGCGGCGTGCGAACTCGCAGTACTGAGGGATCGCTCCGAGCCATTGCAACTGCTCGCCGAGATCCCAACGGCCGCGTTCCGCCAGACGTTCGCCCGCTATCGCGCCCGACACGCATTGCTCGAATGCGGTATCGCCGAAGCGATCTGCCACGGTTTGCAGCGCGGTGGCGAAACGCCCGACCAACGCAGCCTTGCGCGCTTCGGCTTCGCCGGGTCGCCGGCCCGCTGGCTGCAGCCACGCGCATGCACGCTCGAGCGCGAGACCGAAAGCCAGCCACTCGGCTTCGGCCGCAAACACCGCGCCGGTCAGCGCAAATGCGCGATCCGGACGCCGGGCAAGCGCATACAGTAAATTGGTCTTGGCCATGCTCGTCGGCAGATAGAACTGCCAGTACGCATGCTGCTGACGTGTTACACCGCATGTTGCGGCTACACGATGCAGCAACGCGTCGTCGGGAAGGTCGCCTTCGAGTGTCGGCCGCGCGTCTTGCGGCAACGCGTCGAAATAGCCATTCGCCGCCGCACGGGCCACCGCGCGCCGCTTCGACAGCGCAAGCGCCCAGCGCTGCACCATGATGAAACGCAGCCCTTCTTCCAGATAGTCATTGCGCATCAGGCGCGCAAACGTTGTATCCCAGAACGTGCTTTCATCGTCGATGATGCGTGCAAGCCGCGCACTCGCAGGGGCCACGCTTTCTCCTGCCGGTGTCGCATTGCTCAAGTACGAAAACGCATACGCTTCAAGGAACGGCGTGAGCTGTGCGCCCAGCGTCCTGACGTCGTCGCGATAGAAATCCGTGAAGCGCTCCCAGTCCGCAGCCTCGCCGCTGCGTGGCATGCGTGCGGCCTCCAGTTCATAGATCGAGAGCAGCGTACGGTTCGACGCCAGCGATGGCAACCGGCTGACGTTGTCGGCGCGCACTGGCTTCATGAACTTGAGAAATTCGAAATCTTCAGGGCGCAACGGCCGGCGATGATAGTCGTCGTCGAGCAGTAATTCATCAACGGTGGCGCTGCGAAACGGATGCGCGGCGGCGAACTGCCTGATCAGCGCCACGAACTCTTCGCTTCGTCCGGCAAAGGGCTCGAAGTCGAATAGAGCAGGATGAGAAAACGTCATGAATGAAAGCTCCTTGGACCGGCCGCGCCGGCGGAATCAATGATTGCAGTGCGTGAAGCTGCGTTTGAGGCGCCAGCGTGGCAACGTGGGTTCGCGGAGGCCGCAGGCGTCAGCGCGTCCTTGATCGAAGTCACGATTGCATCGATCAATTCAGTGCGTGCCGTATCGATGAAAAAATGACCGCCGTCGATTAAGCGTTGAGTAAATTGCCCCGATGTCTCGTGCTTCCATGCCGACAGGTTCTCCGATTGTTCGGATAACGAATCGTATCTACCGCCTAACGCCAGCAACGGACATGCGAGCGGTGCACGCAATGCATTACCTGGACGAACATAGGTCGCGCACAGATGAAAGTCGGCGCGAAGAACAGGCAGCGCAAGATCAAGGAAGCCGCGATCGCCGAGCAACTCTTCTGGCGTTGCATCAAGGCGCCGGAGCTCATCGATCAGCGCTTCGTCGCTGGAATCCAGCCAGGTCTTGTCGATCGTCCGGCAGGCAGGCGCTGCGCACGCCGCTGCGCCGAACCACACGGGCATGAGGCCATGGTCGCAGCGCAACCAGTGCGCCAGTTCAAGACCGGCCAGCGCGCCCATGCTGTAGCCGAAGATCGCGAACGGTCCCTCGATTGCCTCTATTGCCGGCAAGGCTTCGCGTCCCAATGCGTCTGCCACGTCCGGCCAGCGATGCAGCGCGGGCTGCGCGCGTTTGGCGCCGTGACCCGGATAGTCCAGAGCGTGAAGGCGTATCCACGATGGCAACAATGTGCGCCACTCCCGATAAACCGCCGCACTTGCTCCGGCAAACGGCAGACAGATCAGCGTGACATTCATCCGCTACCTGTCTCAGGCCGCTTTGGCGCCGGCATCGACCGCCATCGCTTGACGCAGGCTGAGCGGGCGCATGTCGGTCCACACGGCGTCGATGTACGCAAGGCATTCGTCCTTCTTGCCGGTCTTACCCACGGACGTCCAGCCCGCGGGCAGCGTCTTGTAGTCCGGCCAGATCGAATACTGTTCCTCGTGATTCATGACCACGTTGTAGGTCGTGTTTTCGTCGCCCCAGTTCATGGAAACTCCTTAATGCGAATGAGAATGACTATTATTACAGCTTAAATCGTCTGATGCAAAGCTCGCTTTGAAGATTGCTTATCAGCGTTGCCGCAGCGGGCTCGGAGCCCGAATGAGAGTGCGGCCGCTTCACCGTGCGGCTTGTCCAAGCACGTTGAGGCACGCTGGCGGTACCTGCGAGTCGCGCTGGACCGCAGCCAGATGTGCGCCAAGAACTCTCGCAAGCGAGGTGAAATCTTAAAAATTGTGAACAGGACCGAAGCATAGGCATCTAAGATGACAAAATCAAGTTATTGAGAATCATTTGCAATACGGAGAGTTTTTGGCGATCATGGATGCCTTGAGAAAGCCTGGACCACTCCATGGAAACGATGAACCCCGGTGTCAAGGAAGACGCCCTGAACGTGCTGATGACACGCCAGTCTTACTGGCCGCTGGCCGAACCCGCGCCCGACGGTTCCCAGCTTCAACAGATTTTCGATGCCGCCCTGCGCGCCCCTGATCACGGCGCATTACGACCGTGGCGCTTCGTGCTGATTCGCGGCGACGCGCGCCTGAAACTCGGTGAATTGCTAGTCGATCTCGCTTGCGCCCGGGCTCCCGGAGAACCGCGTTCAGCGCATGAACATCGTGGCCGCCGCGCGCTGGCCGCGCCCGTTGTGATTGCGCTCGTGGTGCCGTTGACACGCGAGACGAAGGTGCCTGAAGTCGAGCAATTGCTGTCCGTCGGGGCCGCGGCCATGAACATGCTGAACGCGATTCATGCGCTTGGTTTTGGTGGATTCTGGGCGACCGGTCCAGATAGTTACGAGCCGCAAATGCACCGCGCGCTTGGGCTGACCGAGCGTGATCGTTTGCTTGGATTTTTGTTTGTCGGCACGCCGCCAGACGGTGTGCGTGCGGTCGAGCGGCCGTCCAGCGATCGCTATGTGACTGAATGGCTCGAAGCCTGCGCCTGAAGGTGGCCGACAGAATTGGTGCGATAACAAACGGCGAGCTCTACGCCATTTTCGTTCGTGCTCCTATCCCTCATCGGCTCGAGAGGAACGTCCGGCAATCCGCCGGGCTGGTTCGGCGTGAGCGCGTTTGATCCGCCGCCGCATACCCTCTCGCCGAAACGGTACTTACCATGCCCACGGGTCTATTGACTGAGCGCTCATTGACGCAGACATCGCGGCGGGATTTTATCGATGACTTCGATACACCAATCCGGCCGCCCGTCCATGAAACACAACCGCAATTCCTGCCGTTGCGCATGAACGAAACGCTTTCGCTCGATCCATGCGCGCCGGCTCCGGGCGAGATCTTTGTATTCCGGTTTCGCAGCCAGTGGCAACGCGTGAGCGCGCAGGATTCCGCGCAGTGGCTGACGCAGGATGAAACACGGCGCGCGGCTTTGCTGCCCAGTCCCGCGCTGCGCTACCGGTATATATCGAGCCGCGCGGTGTTGCGGCTGGCCGTGGCCCGGATGCTCGGCTGCCAACCTGATACGGTTGAGTTGCGCGACGACACCCGGGGCCGGATGTTCGCGCAAGACGCCACCGGGAACATGGTTTTATGCGCCGACGTGGCTTATGCCGGCGTCTGGATCATGCTTGGCATCAGCGCCAGTTACCTGGGTTTGGGGACGTCGCTTCCTTCGTACAAGATGGCATCCGATGACGATGCATCGCTGGCGGGCCGGGTGCCGGGTCACGCTTCGCCACCTTCGGATGCTTTGCGCTTTAGCAAGCAGCGAGCGCGCGATAATAGTTTGCTTAGCGCTGCCGGACATCGCTCGGCTATCGATCATTCAAGCCTTGCGTTAGGCGAATCCGTTTCGGCTTTGGCTAGTGTTCCCAAGAGCGAGCCGTGGCATGTGTTTGACCTGCCTATGCCGGGGCAACTGTGTGCGTCGGTTTGCAGCTCGACACCGCTAAGCACCATTTTCGCTTTTGGATGGAGTAAGCGAAATGATGGGTGAGGTTTGCTTGTGGTGGACGCGGCTACGCTTTGCTTGATCCGACTTGCAAGTAAGCGTTGTGGACCTACCTCGATCCATTCCGGGAACGAATTGTGCGTCTTGCTTCCTGCGCTTACAGGTTGCGCGTGGGTTTGTCCCTTATACATAACTCACGCCGCTCATTGGCGTTTCAAACGCATTTGGCAGATTCCATTTGCGATGGTCGGCAATTGAAGTGAATGACCCTGATGAGGGTTCGCTGGTTTTGCAAATGCAAGAAGCCAGGAAGGAAATCATCGCTCGACGTACATCTGGCACGTCGCTACCGCAAGCTCTCTAGAGGAAAAACGTCATGGATAAGAATCGGGTTGAAGGCGCAGCGAAACAAGTGACCGGCTCCGTTAAGGAAACAATCGGCAAGATCACGGGCAACAAGACGACGCAAGCGGAAGGCGCCTCCGAAAGAGTCGCTGGCAAAGTTCAGTCGAAAGTCGGCAAGGCAGCCGACACCGTACGCGACATATTCAGGAAGTAACTGGGTAATGTGCGCGCTAAAGGCCGACCGGCTCCGGTCGGCTTTTTTTTGCTCCTGGCCTCGGTGTAGCGCACCGTCGCAAGAAGGCGCCTCGGACCTCATGCTCCGACTATTCCTACTGCGACAAGAAGCCCTTAACTAATTGCCTTGCTAACTACTTTGTGATTTAATGCGGTCATGTTCGATCACTGCCTTTACTTCAACTCAGCTGCCCTCGCCCGCCTCGTCGAGCGGGAGTGGACCGTTGTGTATGCAGAATTCGGGCTAACGCCACCACAGGGATTTGTGCTTCGAGTCGTACTCGCTACGCCCGGCTGCCTCAGCAGTCAGGTGGCCGACATCCTGGGCATAGCGCGGCCCACCGCAACCAGACTTATCGACAGCCTCTGCGAAAAGCAACTCGTCGAACGCCGTCAAGCCAAGGAAGACGGCCGGGAGTGGACGGTCCATCCCACTCCATCCGGTCTGGCGCTCGATCGGCCAATCAACAACGCGAGCGCCAAAATTGCACGAACCTTGCGCGCAAAAATCGGCCCGGATTTATTCGAATCGGCGGTCACATCCATGCACGGCGTAAGGAAAGCATTGGCGTAAGTCCAACGCTTTTTTAAGGTCAAATAGTTGTCTTGCTAATCATAATGGAGGCAAGAAAATGAATAGCGAATTACGTCGCGTGGCCGTGGTTGAAAAGCACATGGGGTGGCGATGGTCGGCGGCCCGCGCCGCCGGCGCCGCTATGGCAACCCTTGGAATGGCAGCGCTGTTGGTCGCGCTTGCCTGCTCTGTCTCAGGCAACCGCGCAAACTATGCACGGTGCCTTCAGGCGTTCGCAAACGATGAACATCGTAGCCTTGACGCATTTTTCCAGGACCCGGCGCTGCAGGATTCGCTGGTGCAAGCGATCGATCAATGCTCGCGATGAACATCGATCGATCGTCGTCTTTGGTATAAAGGCGGCGCATGCGGCAGACTTTTCAAATGCTTTGCATGTAGTCGCGGTCTTCAGCGGGCAGCGATGAGAGCCAGTCTTGCTCAGTACCGGGTTCCGGCAAAACATGCCCGTATTCGACCATCTGCGCCAGAGGCAGTTCCGATATATAAGCCCAGACGTATCGCTTGGCAACGTCCGTGGTTTTCGAAATCGCGTCGACAATGCCCTCAAGCAACTCACGCTTGCGCTCAGCGGTGCGACCCGCGCGTATGTGTCCGTGTACGAAAATCTGCTCCGAGCGAAGAGGACTTCCACCCACGAAGTGGTTGCCTTGAGGCACGTCGTTGAAAATCACCTGAGCGAAAAAAGACTGCGCGCCGGTGGCCTGGTTGTGGATCCGCGTGATGTCTTGCGCTATGCGTTGTTTTGCATCGGCGGAAAGGCACCCGGTGGCGGCGGAAACAAAATAGGTAGGCATATAGATCATCCTTACGCGAGAAAAACACGCTTTCGTTTTACGGCTTATCAGTTGCACATACAACCACTTGACAACTGATAAGACCCAGTCACATACAGTTGCAGCTACAACCAATCAGACGAATAAATCCTTACAAGATAGTCGTAGCTACATCCTATTGCTCGCAGAACCGGCCAGATACACGCGTTAACCCGAAAGTCGATTGAACCAACCGTCAATCGACGCCGAGACGAGGGTCACACCGCTCGCCCGACATCTTGAAGCGTTTCGAGCGCTTCCAAAAGCCGCTTGCTGGCTGGCCCCTTCATGAACTTTTGAACTTCGCTTTCAACCTGCTTCTGGGCGACTTGCCAATGAGGCTCCGCACGTCGCAGCATCTTCAAGCCCTCCTTGCTCAGCGTGGCCACCTTGAATCGCGCGTCTTCTTCGCTGCCAACCTTGACCCAGCCGGCATCGATCAGGACCTTGAGGTTCCTCGAGATAGTGGTCTTGTCGAGCGCCGCTTCCACCGCGATTTCAGTGAAGGTCGCCGATCCTAGTCGCTCGAGCGCGCGAAGAAGCGAGAATTGCGTGATTTTTAATCCGATTGGCCGGAGCGCATCGTCGTAGACGCTCGTTAGAGCGTTTGCCGAGCGGCGGAATTGTGTGCAGTAGCAGTCCGTGAACATGACATTCCAGATTCGATTAGCGGCGGATATTCCCAAGCCGTTGCGATACCGCAATTAAGCGCCCTCTTAGCGCCGGTGAAATATCACTGGCGTCAAATAAGATGCATATGCAACTGCTTTAGTATAGCTCGCATCTCGCGTAGTGCGTCAATGCCAGATCACGGAAATGTTGCGTCAATCAGAACATGCGGCGCCGCCCCGCTCGTTTATCGACAACGGGGCAATGGCGTCAACTCGTCTTTAGCGGGATCTAACGTGCCACCCAAATTCTTTCAGGCATCTACCAGGAATTCGTTACGGTTTTTATCGACGATCCAGTGGGGAGCCCGGCCGCGGCCAGACCAGGTCGCGCCACTCACCGCATCACGATACTTGGGTACGCCGGTTGTAGCGGCTACCGGTGCGATCGTCTTGACCTGCGTGTGGTGTCCCATCAGCTCGGCAAGCGAGATCTTATATTCGCCCATCTTTGCGACTATTTCAGCGAGGACGATTTCGGCCTGGCGCTGTCGCGCGACGTTCAATTGGTCCTGAAGCGCTTCGCGTTGCGCGAGCAATTCTTTAAGGGTGGGCATTTCCGTTTGCATTATAAAAATTGTTCTTTGAAGTTGTATGGGTGTTCGAGTGCGTATTAATCCGCGAAGGCAGAAGCAGGAAAAGGCGCGTTTTAGTTGCGATTCGTGGCTGCGCGGCTGTCTTCAACCGGGCAGCGAACTTCGTCAGAGTTTTCAGTCGCCGTGACGCCGCTAACGATAGTTGCCTATCAGCCGACGATTCGAGAGGTGCTGCCTGCGCGCGGGGTTTCCCGCGCGCCTCTTCACTGAACCAGCGGTAGTGTACGCCCATCACGCCAAATCGACTTGGAACCGCGACTTTGCGGATCGATATAGATACAAATACAACGCTCGGCCCAACTGATCCAGTCGTCGATATTAACGATATCTTGCGCGCAGCGTCAGGCGCTGAATCTAGTGAAACAATCCGTTTGGCGCAAACGCCGACTCCTTAAGGGGAATGAATTCGGAAACTGAATCCGCAAGCGGGCGATCGTTCAGCAGGCAATGGTCTTCAAGCGGGACACATCACGGGAGCATTAGGCATCCCGGCAATATTCGGGACTCATTTCGCGCTTCTGTCCGCCTGCCTTATCTTAGGCATTTAAGCATCGACGCGCAGGAAGCTAAATGAAAGCATGAGATCGCACTAACAAGGTCGCAAAATCAAGTAGAACAATAAACCCAACCAGCGGTTTCACCCATTCGCCAAGCGCTCAATAACCAGGTCAAGCAACGCCCTCAGCCTTCCAAGCCGGCGCAGGTCGCGATGGTAGCCGAACCAGACGTCGCGACCGGGCGGCGACTCTCCCAGATCAATGCGATGTATGCCGGTCGTATTGTCGCCGAGCGCGCAAGGGAGGACCGCCAGTCCGCCTCCCTCCGCGCACATCCTGGCTTGGGCGCCGCGGTTGTTGCTGCCAAACGCAAGGTGCGCTTTCGGTAGCAGGCGTTTGAGCCATTCGACATCCGGTAGCGTTCCAAATGCGCTGTCCATGGTGACGAGGTTATACCCTTCGCCGTCTCCCGCCAGCGGCGGAACCATGTCGACCGGAGAGTAAAGCGCGTAGTCCATATGCCTGAACTTGCGCTGGATCACGTCGGCTTCATCGAACTGCGTAATGCGAAATAGCAGATCCGCGTCGCGCCTTGCCAGATTGAATTGGCGGGAATCGGTCACGAGTTCGATGCTTACGTGTGGATTCGCTCTAAGGAATTCGGCGAAGAGCGGCGTCAGGACATGAATGCCGAACCAGTCCGACGATGAAACCCGCAACACGCCGGTCAGATGCTTCTCCTTGCCGGCCAACGAGCGTTCGAACGCGAGTGCATCCTCCTCCATACGCTCCGCGTGCATCAGGACCGCTGACCCTTCATCGGTCAGGACAAAGCCATCCGTCGTGCGCTGAAACAAGGTTTGGCCAACTGCTGATTCGAGGGCTCGCAGACGGCGACCCATGGTCGGCTGTGTTTGACCGGCCTGTTTTGCGGCTGCGCCAAGCGAACCCGTGCGCGCAATCGCCAGGAAAATCCGAACATCGCTCCAGTCCATTTCACCTCATGCATAAACGTTTGGTCGCCGTGCAATAACGTCGATTGCCGTAATTTCCCGCATGGACGAATATGAATCAAGCAAATTCGCTCAATCGGCGGGAGAAACACCATGAACATGCAAGCGCTGGTTCTGAACCGCTATAACGGGCCGCTTGAACTGACGGAACTCTCTCGCCCAAGCGCCGGACCCGGAGAGGTGCTGGTGCGAATCAAAGCCAGCGGTTTGAACCCGCTCGACACCAAGATTCGCGCCGGTAGCGCGGCGCATGCGAAGCATCCGCTGCCGTTGGTGCTGGGTATCGACATGGCGGGCGTGGTCGAAGCAGTCGGGCCGGGCGTGGCTCAGTTCAAGGTGGGTGATGAGGTGTACGGAATGACTGGCGGCGTTGGCGGCATCCAGGGTTCGCTCGCCCAGTTCGCAGCAGTCGATGCGCGTCTGATCGCGTTAAAGCCTTCTAACCTGTCGATGAAAGAGGCCGCAGCCCTGCCGCTTGGCTTCATCACGTCTTATCAGGGAATCGTGGACAGGGCGCAATTGAAAGCGGGGCAAACAGTGCTTGTCCAAGGCGGAGCAGGCGGTGTCGGACATCTGTCCGTGCAACTCGCGCAAGCGTTAGGCGCGCGGGTTTTTGCAACGGTGAGCAAAGGCGACGCCGAACTCGTAGCACGTTATGGCGCGACTGCTATCGACTATCGAGAATATTCTGTCGAGCAATACGTTCAGGAATACACCAACGGGGAAGGCTTCGACCTGGTGGCCGACACGGTTGGCGGAGAGACGCTGGACGCGTCGTTCTCAGCGGTCAAACAATGCGGGCGTGTCGTGAGCGCGCTCGGCTGGGGCACGCACAGCTTGGCGCCATTGTCATTCCGCGAAGCAACGTACTCAGGCGTATTCACGCTCTCCGCGCTGCTAACGGGCAAACATCGTGAGCACCATGGCGCAATGTTGCAAGTAGCAACTCAACTCGCCGAAGCGGGAAAGCTCGTGCCCCGAGTGGATCCCCGCAGTTTCGACCTGGCTAGCGCGGACCTCGCTTATCAGGCTATTACAGCCGGAACCGCCAAGGGAAAAATAGTCGTCGATGTTCAATAGCGACTAAGGCGCGCTAAGCAAAACGGCCGCGAATTCCTAACGTGATTGCACGACTTACGCCGGCCGCGCAAACCGCTTGGCGCCCACCACGCATAGCACCACGGCTGTTGCAACGGCCACCATCGGCCAGCCGACTGGCTCATGCAACAAGGTCGCGGCAAGCACGAGTCCGAAGAAGGGCTGCAGCAATTGCAACTGCCCCACTGCCGCAATACCGCCCTGAGCCAGCCCGCGATACCAGAAGACAAAGCCAATCAACATGCTGAACAACGACACGTAAGCGAGTCCCATCCATGCCGATCCACCCACGTCAGCCCAGGTCGACGGCATGGTGATCAACGCCAGCGGCGCCATGATTGGCAGCGACAACACAAGCGCCCACGAGATCACCTGCCAGCCGCCGAGCTTGCGCGAGAGCCTGCCGCCTTCGGCATAACCCAGCCCGCAGACGATGATGGCCGCGAACATCAACAGATCGCCGACAGGCGATGCGCCCGTTCCCCTGGCCAGCGCGAAACCCGCTACAAGCAAGGCGCCAAATCCGGAAAACAGCCAGAACGCCGGGCGCGGATGTTCGCCACCTCGGAGCACGCCGAAGATGGCGGTCGACAGCGGCAGCAATGCAACAAAGACAACAGAATGAGCGGCGGTGATGTGCTTCAGCGCAAGCGCGGTCAGCAGCGGGAAGCCGATGACGACGCCGCACGCAACCACCGCGAGCGAAATCAGGTCGCTTCGTTCGGGCCGCTTTTGGCGGAACACCAGCAAGAGCGCGAGTCCGAGCAAGCCCGCGATCCCCGCACGCGCGACTGTGAGGAAGACCGGGTCGAACGCCGCGACCGCTACGCGTGTCGCAGGCAATGAGCCGCTAAAAATCAGCATCCCGAGAAAACCGTTCATCCATCCGCTTGCTGCCTTGTCCATCATGCTCCCCTATTTTCAGCTAGCAGTATCAGGCCGCAAAGCATGGATTTTCCAGAGACAGTGCACTACAGTTACGGAAAACTGTATGGGTTAAAAATCAGTACACATGGAAGACACTACTTTCACCGGCACAGACTCCGGCACGCTGGTCGATCGCGTCATGCAGACAATCCGGCAGCGGATTACCGGCCGAATCCTGGCACCGGGCGCCAAGGTTCCATCCATCCGGGGCTTCGCTGAAACCTTGCAAGTCTCGAAGTCGACCGTGGTGGAAGCCTATGATCGCCTCGCTGCCGAAGGGGTCATCCTGTCGCGCCGCGGTTCGGGCTTTTACGTCGCCGGACACTTACCGCCGCTGTCGCTTGCTGAATTGGGTCCGCGCCTGGATCGCGTGGTCGATCCGTTCTGGGTGTCGCGGCAATCGTTGGAGGCCGGCGCCAACGCGCTGAAACCCGGTTGCGGCTGGCTGCCTGCGTCGTGGTTGCCGGAAGCGGGACTGCGCCGCGCATTGAGATCCGTCGCGCGCACCGACGCCGCCGTGCTGGCCGACTACGGCACCTCCCTCGGGCTCCCGGCACTGCGGCAATTGCTCGCCCGCCGCATGGCGGATCGCGGCATTGAAGCCGCGCCCGATCAGATCATCCTCACCGAATCCGGCACGCAAGCCATCGACCTGTTGTGCCGGCTGCTGCTCGAACCGGGCGATACAGTACTCGTCGATGACCCCTGCTATTTCAATTTCCTCGCCCTGCTGCGTGCTCATCGGGCCAAGTTCATAAGCGTTCCGTATACGCCGGCAGGTCCCGATATCGACCTGTTCGCGCAAGCGCTCGCGGAGCATCGGCCGCGCTTGTACATCACCAACTCGGCGCTTCATAACCCGACGGGCGCGACGCTCTCGCCGGTCGTCGCGCATCGGCTCCTGAAGCTCGCGGATCAGTCGGGTCTCACGATTATCGAAGACGATATCTTCGGCGACTTCGAGCACGAATCCGCTCCCCGCCTGGCCGCTTTCGACGGACTGGAACGAGTCGTCCATATCGGCAGCTTTTCCAAAAGTCTCTCGGCGTCAGTACGCTGCGGTTTTATCGCGGTGCGACGCGACTGGGTCGAGCCGTTGATCGACCTGAAGATTGCGACCTCATTCGGTGGCGGACGTTTGTCAGGCGAACTCATTCTCGGCGTGCTGAAAGACGGCACGTACAGAAAGCACATGGAGAGCTTGCGAGAACGTTTGTCGCGTTCGATGGGACAAACAAGCGCGCGGCTGGAAGCACTAGGCATCGAACCATGGATCGAGCCGCGAGGCGGCATGTTTCTCTGGTGCAAGCTGCCCGGCGGACTGGATGCAACGGACGTTGCGCGCCGGGCGCTGGCCGAGAACGTGATCCTTGCGCCGGGCAATGCGTTTAGCGTCGCGCAGTCCGCAAGCCAGTTCCTGCGCTTCAACGTCGCTCAGTCGACAGACCCGCGCGTTTTTACTGTGCTGGAAACAGCGATGCATGGATGACGATCGTCTGCTTTTAACGGATTAGCCGCATCAAACACAGGGCGGCAACATCACCCCTGCGCCATCTTCGCCAGCGCTTCGCTGATCAACGCACGCGTCAACTCGCCCGCGGGCAGTTCTCGCCCAAGCCTCGCCGCCTGCCCCGACCAGAGGCTCGTGAAGTCGCCCTTGCCTGCTTGTTCGGCCTTGGCTTTGAGCGGTGCAAGCGCGGCGCCGGCAAGCGGAAAAGCGGGCGCCACAGCGGACAGCGGACCCAGCTCGCGAATCGCCCGATTGATGATGCCGCGTGCCGGCCGCCCCGTGAAGATGTTCGTCAGCACGGTGGAATCATCCTGGGACTCGCGCAGTGCAATGCGATGCACCTCAGGCACTTTCGCTTCCGGACAAAACAGATACGCCGTGCCCATTTGCACAGCCGATGCCCCTAATGCCAACGCAGCGACAATGCCCCGCGCGTCGGTGATGCCCCCTGCCGCGATCACGGGAACAGAGACGGCATCAACGACTTGCGGCACCAGCGCAAACGTGCCGACCTGTGCAGCGTAATCCTGCGTCAGGAAATTTCCACGATGCCCGCCCGCTTCAACGCCCATCGCAATCACAGCGTCACATCCGTGCGCTTCGAGCCAGCGCGCTTCTGCCACGGTCGTTGCCGACGCTATGATTTTCGCGCCCGTCGCCTTCACGCGATCGAACAAATTTTTATCTGGCAGTCCGAAATGAAAGCTCACGACCTCGGGCTTGAATTCCTCCACGATTGCGCAGAAGTCGTTATCGAACGGGCGGCGGCCAGCTGCGGGCGGCGTTACCTCGGGATCGAGTCCATACTCGACGTAATACTCCGCCAGACGCGCGCGCCATGCCAGGTTGCGCGCTGCATCGGCTTGCGGCGGAACATGACAGAAAAAATTAAGGTTGATCGGGCCACGCGTTTTCGTGCGGATCAACGCAATGCCGTCACGCGCTTGTTCCGTGGTGAGCAGCGCGCAAGGCAGCGATCCCAGGCCGCCTGCTTCGCATACGGCTATGGCCAGTTCAGGCGTGCCGGGCCCTGCCATGGGGGCCAAGACAATAGGTGCTTCAATACCAAACAAGTCCAGAATCCGACGATCGCGCCACGTGCTCATGTTCTTTTCTCCTTGATGATAGTCGCGGCGCCTGAGTGACTTGAAATCATTCGTTGCGCATGGATTTGCACTGCGCGCAGCGCCGCTGCACCAGGCGCAAAGCTTAGCAAGCTTTGAAGAAGCAAGCGGCGCTTTGATGTGATAATTGCTATCACTTTTCCCGATATCGAGGGTCGACATGGACGCAGCCGATTTACGCATATTCGAGTCGGTCGCGCGAAACGGCAGCATGAATCGCGCAGCCCTGGAACTCCATACTGTTCAGTCGAATGTGACAGCGCGGGTTCGCTTGCTGGAAGAAGAATTGGGCGCACCGCTCTTTCACCGGCATCATCGAGGCGTGGAACTGACGGCCGCCGGCCGCAGGCTGCTGCCTTTCTCCAGACAGATGGCGCGCTTACTCGACGACGCGCGCAGCGCAGTCAAAGACGACGGCGTCCCGCACGGACCGCTGATCCTCGGTACGTTGGAGACTACCGCCGCGCTGCGCATGCCTGACGTACTCGCCTCGTTTGCGCTGGCTTATCCGCAAGTGGACATGGTGTTGCGGACCGGGACCACGGCAAGCCTGATCGACGATGTGCTGCAGTATCGGCTCGACGGCGCGTTTGTCGCGGGTCCGGTGAATCACGACGATCTGTCCACCGAGGTCATGTTTCATGAGGAAATGGTGCTTGTGACAGCGCGGCATATTCGCTCTATTGCTGAGCTTGCGCGGTTGGGCGATGTAAAAACGATCGTGTTTCGAATCGGATGCTCGTACAGGACACGGCTGGATATCGCGCTGGCGCGGCACGGTTTGAGAGTCAGCACCCCGCTGGAATTCGGCTCTCTTGACGCCATGCTGGGTTGCGTGGCAGCGGGCGTAGGTGTGACGCTGCTGCCGAAAGGCGTGGTCGCAACAGCGTGGCGCGAAGGCCGTGTCGCCGTGCATGAGCTCGCGCCCGAAGATGCTCGCGTCGACACATTGTTCGTGCGTCGCCGCGACGTTTATGCGACCACCGCGCTTAACGCTTTTCTCGGGATTGCGCGTCCGGTTGAAGCCTCCATGCCTGCGCTGTCGTTGCTTGAACAAAACGCTTGAGTGACCCGCTTGAGCAATGGGGGCTCGAGCTTAAGTGACCCCGCTCAACCGTGATCGCGGAAGACTTCCTTCGCAGCGAACAGGCCGTTGAGCGCCGCCGGGAATCCCGCATACACCGCCATCTGCATGATGGTCTCGACTATCTCGTCGCGGCTAAGACCCACGTTAAGCCCCGCAGCAATATGAACCTTGAGCTGAGGCGTTGCATTGCCCATTGCAGTCAGTGCTGCGATGGTGGCAATTTCACGAGCACGGACGTCGAGGCCCGGTCGCGAATAGATGTCGCCGAATGGAAATTCAAGCAGGTAACGCGCGAAGTCCGGCGCAATATCCGCAAGCGAATTGATAACCGTTTGCCCTGCTTCTCCGTCGATCTCCGATAACACCCGCTTGCCTCGTTCTAGGCGACTTTCCTGATCCGCTTGGCGTTCGATCGTGTCTTGCATTTTTCAGTCCTCAATGGAGTGTGGGTGTAACCGGCTATTTTTTCGTCGAGGACGAGAAGGCATGCTTGCAGTTCTGCCACTCTGATTCTTACTTGATCGCGATGTCCCGCTAGCAGCGTGCACCGGGCTTCCTCGGTTGCCGCACCTTGTGCGCGAAGCCCGGCATAACGCAGCATCTCCTGAATCGACATGCCGGTCGTTTTAAGCCGGCCCAGAAACTCGATCCACGTCAGGACGGAAGCGTCATAAACACGTTGACCCGTGTGGTCCCTAGGCGCGAACGGCAGCAGTCCGATCCGTTCGTAGTAGCGAATCGTATGGGCCGTGAGGCCCGTCCGCTCGGCGATGTCACCTATCTTCATGGCTGCGTTCTCGTTTCGACATAAAGCATGGTAGGACTTAGAGCGCACTCTAAGTCAAGCGGTTTTCGGCATTGTGCCGCTAGCACGGAATATGGGTCGCTGGCATTGCAACAAGTGGATAGGCTTAGCGCCGAAAGTTCACGTACCATACGGCGTGCGCCGTACTGGCTAGCCGCATTTCTTCATCGTCGCTTATTCGAATAATCTCTACAAAGACGCGGACCATGGAATACGTCCTTGTGTTAACCGTCGGCGTGGCAGCCGGCATGTTGAGCGGAATCATCGGCACGGGATCTTCAATGATGCTCATGCCCGTTCTCGTGATTCTGTTTGGACCGCAGCAGGCCGTCCCCATCATGGCCATCGGCGCGATCATGGGAAATTTTGGCAAGATTGTCGCGTGGTGGCGAGAGATCGACTGGCGCGCTTGCGGCGCGTATTGCCTGACCGCTGTTCCGGGCGCCGCGCTGGGCGTTCACACGCTGTTATCGTTGCCTGCCCGCGCGGTTGAAATAGCCCTGGGCGTATTTTTTGTAGCCATGATCCCCACCCGCCGATGGCTCGCACGACGCTCGATAAAGTTCAGCCTTTTGCACCTTGCACTAATTGGCGGCCCGGTTGGATTTCTGACCGGCATCGTTGTTTCCACGGGTCCGATTACCGTACCTGTTTTCACGTCTTATGGACTGGAACGAGGCGCTTTTCTCGCTACAGAGGCCGCCGGATCGCTCGCCGTGTATGGGACCAAGATTGCTGCGTTCAAGGAGTTTGGCGCACTGCCGGCGGGTGTTGTGTTTCAAGGCCTGATCGCGGGATCGGCGTTGATGACCGGATCGTTTTTCGCGAAGTCGATTGTCGTGCGCATGGCGCCATCGACATTCAAATTGCTGGTCGACGGACTCATGCTGTCATCTGGCCTTTCGTTACTTTGGGCCGCAGCCGGCCAATAGTTGGCGAGCGTGCTGCTAGCCGCGAATCCGCGCTTAGGCTCAAGTACCATGCTTGCGCTTACTTCGATGCGAGCGGCGCTATTCATCGCCCAATGGTCGGGCGCGTGGCGCTCGGCGCAATGCGCACCGGCTTGCGGGTGGTGAACAACGCCCCGTTGCTTGAGCGCCGCATGTCGACGCGGAAAACGAATTTCGTGGCGTAGAGCGTTCACAACGGTAGCGAGGCGCGATAACTTCACGGTTTCGACCACATCAAGTTTTCATGCTCACCGATGAAACCTTCGACCCAATCGCTCTCGCGGCAAAGACGACGCCTTTTACAACTCGCTGCGGGGCTGCCGATTTTTTCCAGTATCTGGGAACCGTTGCTTACGCCCGCGCACGCGGCGGTAGCGTCCAATGCGCTTTCTCGCGTTCGCCCTGGTGATCCGGATTGGCCGTCGGAGTCGCAGTGGAATGCACTTGGCAAGCAAGTCGGCGACGCACTGATCAAAGTCCAATCGCCGCTCACGGCTTGCGTGAACGCGCCTGACAGCGCCGCCTGCCAGCAGCTGTTCAAGGAACTCAAGAACCCCTATTTTCTCAGCGATGAAGTTGGCCTGACGCAAACCCTCGGTTGGGTCGACGCGTGGACATCGACACCCAGTGTCTATGCTGTGGCCGCGCGCAATACGACTGATGTAGTCGCTGCCATCAACTTCGCACGCCGTAATAATTTGCGGCTTGTCGTAAAGGGGGGCGGACACAGTTATCAAGGCAATTCGAATTCGCCGGATTCCCTGCTGGTCTGGACGCGAAGAATGAATAGCATCACTGTGCAAGACGCATTCGTCGGCACGGGATGCCAGGGGCACGCCTCGCCAGTGCGAGCAGTGACGGTCGGCGCCGGCGCGCTCTGGGCGCACGTCTATGATGCCGTCACCACGCAGGCGGGCGGTTACGTTCAAGGCGGCGGCTGCTTGACGGTTGGCGTAGCCGGGCTGATCCAGAGCGGCGGGTTCGGCAGCTTTTCCAAAGCCTACGGGCTGGCGGCGGGAAGCCTTCTCGAAGCCGAGATTGTTACCGCGGACGGCGTCGTCCGCATCGCCAACGCCTGCACAAATCCCGATTTGTTCTGGGCGCTGAAAGGCGGCGGCGGTGGCAGCCTGGGCGTGGTCACACGGCTGACGCTGCGGGTCCACGAACTACCCGAAACTTTCGGCGCCGTGAACATGACGATCAAAGCTGCGTCGGCGCCCGCATTTCGGCGCCTAATTGGACTGATGGTGGACTTTTACCATCGGGAGCTCATGAACCCTCACTGGGGCGAGCAGATCCGGTTTCGCCGTGACAATGTCCTCGCTATATCGATGGTGTTCCAGGGGCTCAGTCGCAGCGAAGCACAATCGGTCTGGCAACCGTTCATGGACACGCTTGCCGCAGCGCCTGACGATTTCAAGGCCGACTTCCCTCCATTGACTATCCTCGCCCTTCCGGCCCGCACTTTATGGGCCCCAGCGATGCTGAAGAAATTGCCCGATCTCATTAGCACCGACGACCGGCCGAACGCGCCTGCAGACAATGTCTTCTGGTCGGGCAACACGGGAGAGGCCGGACAAGTGCTGCACGGCTATGAGTCTGCGTGGCTCCCTGCCGCCTTGCTGCAAGACGATCAGCGGCAAACGCTGGCCGACACGTTGTTTGCCGCCAGCCGGCAATGGGGCGTGTCGCTACACCTCAACAAGGGCTTGGCAGGCGCGCCGGCCGAGGCCATCGCGGCGTCAAGGGACGCCGCCACGAATCCGGCGGTGCTTGACGCGTTTGCGTTGCTTATCGCAGGGATGGAAGGGCCGCCCGCTTATCCCGGCATCCCGGGCCACGAACCGGATACCGGCGCAGCACGGCGTAATGCGCAAGCCATCGGCCGCGCGATGGATGAAGTGCGCAAGCTGGTTCCGAACCCCGGTTCTTACGTCGGTGAAAGCAATTTCTTCAACGCGAATTGGCAACAGGCCTTCTGGGGATCGAATTACAGCAGGCTGCTCACCGTAAAAGATCAGTATGATCCCGAAGGCTTGTTCTTCGTTCACCACGGCGTAGGAAGCGAGCGCTGGAGCGCCGACGGTTTCACGAAACTTGTATAAGACCGTGACCGGTTGAACAGTTAAACGCACGCTACTCGAGATGCCCTGCCTCCCCTTTTAGAGTCACTTAAACGATGCCATCCAATACAAAGCGAGCGTCATCAGATGAGGCATACGAGCCTGGGGCGCCGCATCGAAGGCTTGCTCTGGATGAAAACCGGCATGTCATCACGCATGGTCTCAAGACCTACTTCTGGCAGGACATTTACCACATCGCACTGACGGTCGGCTGGCCGTTGTTCTTTGCAGTCGCCGCACTGCTCTTTCTTCTTCTCAACTTCGGATTCGCGTTGCTGTACCTGCTGGGACATCACGCTATCGCGAACCAGGCTCCCGCCGGTTTGCTGGGCGCGTTCTTCTTCAGCGTGGAGACGCTTGCGACCGTCGGCTATGGCGACATGCATCCGGATACCGTCTACGGCCATTGCGTCGCGACACTCGAAATCTTCGTCGGCATGTCAGGCATTGCGTTGACGACCGGCATGATCTTCGCGCGATTTTCGCGGCCCCATGCACGTATATTGTTTGCGAAGCGCGCGGTAGTGCGCCCTATCGACGGTCGCATGACACTCATGGTCCGCGCCGCCAATGCACGCCAGAACGTGATCGTGGAAGCGAAGGCACGCATGCGCCTGATGCGGTCGGAGACCACGCCCGAAGGGTTCTATTTTCGCAAGGTGCTCGATCTTCCGCTGATCCGCGAACAGCATCCGATCTTCCTGCTCGGCTGGAGCCTCATGCATGTCATCGATGAAGAAAGTCCGCTCTTTGGCCAGACGCTGGAGTCGCTCAAAGCGAGCAATGCCGAGTTAATGCTCATGGTGGAAGGCCTCGACGAAACCACGGCGCAGCCCATGCAAGCACGGTATGCATGGCCGCCCGAATGCATTCTTTGGCAACATCAGTACGTCGACTTGATGTTTGAGCAGGACGGCGAGACGCATCTCGACTATGGCAAATTTCATGATGTCGCGCCGCTCTGAAAGAGTCGTTGATTCGGTGCGCTTTAGCTGGAACTGATCTGGTGGTTCCTACAATCACTGTATCTGTCACACTGATTTCCTGACGGTTAAGCTAGAGCACGCTATTCCTCTTGCCATCTCTTGCCATTCTGCCAAGGAAGCAACCATGACCGCCGCCAACAAGACCGTGCGAATGTTGACCCGATATAAAGCCTGGGCCAACGATCTCCTCTTCTCCATGCTGAAGGACATGCCGTACGAAGAGGTTGTCCGGCCACGGCAGACACGCTTCGGCAACATGGTCCACACCCTTAACCACATCTACGTCATAGACTTCGTTTTCCAGGCCCATCTTCAGGGACGTGAACATGGATACTCGGCACGCAACACGCCGACTCATCCGTCTCTGGAAGAACTCCGGCAATCGGTCCGCACGCTAGACCAGTGGTATGTTGATTTCGCCGCGGATCTATCGGCTGATGATCTTGACCGGCCAATTCACTTCAAGTTTATTGGCGGTGGCGAGGGTGTCATGACCTGCAACGAAATGATCCTGCACGTGGTCAATCACGGCACTTATCATCGCGGCTTTGTCGGCGACATGATGTATCAGGCCGGCGTCACGCCCTCTGCCACCGACCTTCCCGTGTTCCTGCGCGACGTGGCGCAAGACGCTTAACATGCATGCGTCTATGCGCGGCCGGGTGATCCAAGCCGCTTGATCCGAACCGCCGTGTAACTACTCACCTTGCTTAGGCGATGAAACGGCCCAACGCCGCTGCATCGCTTCTACAAGATGTCGCCAAAGGAATTCAGCAGCTGGAGAGAGGCGCCGGCCGACCCGCCGTATTGCCTGGCTGCTGAATTCGCGCGCTATCGGATGCTCCAGTTCAAGTGCAACCAGACGTCCCGCTTCAAGGTATTGCCGCGCCGCATCCGTCGACATGAACGCTACGCCCAGTCCCGCTGCAGCAATGGCCTGGGCGGCCGAGAAAAGATCGCAGCGATACGATGGCGTCAGGTTCAGCCGCTCTGCTCGAATGATGGCATCGAGATATTGCTGGGCGCCAAAACGCTCGGGCATGAAGATAAGCCGCTGATCGCGCAACTGTTCAAAGCGGATACGCCGCTCGCCCGCCAACGCATGTCGCGGACTGACGAGCGCACAAAATTGCGCCGCCCGGAACGTGCGCGAACGTATGGCCGGGTCGCTGCCACCGCCCGCGCATAAGCCGAGATCGACGTCGTCGTTGCGGACCATTGCGATGATTTCAGACGTTGCGCCGCTACGCAGTTCCACTACGATGTCAGGAAACTGCAAGCTAAAACCTTCAAGCACGGTGGCCAGCAAATTCTCGACGAACCCCTCGCCCACGCCAATGCCCAACCGTCCGCGCCGCAGGCTCCTGAAATCTTCCAGTTGTGCCAGCATGTCCGCGTCGCGACGGCTACTCTCGCGGAAATGTTCGACAAGACTGAGCCCGATCTCCGTCAGCACGGCGCGCCTGCCGCGCCGCTCCAGCAGCACCACGCCGTGGTCGCGTTCGAGTTGCGCCACTTGCCGGCTGATCACGGAACCATTAATGGCTAGCGCGTCAGCCGCGGCGCGCACGCCGCCGTGCACATCGATTTCATGCAGATAACGCAGGCTCCGGGCGCTAAGCAAATTCTCGCGCGCAGGCGTATTGTCTTTAGCCATATTCTTGTCTGTTGACATGCAGATCAACATTATCGGTCAGTGAACATCATTGATTAGCGGATTTTGCAGCAGAATACTCCCCCACTGGATTTCTTAAAGAGAGACACCCATGACCATGGAAAATACCAAGGGCTTTTGCTCACTGGACGACACAGCAGATCTGCGCGATGAACTAAGCGATATCCGTCATCGCCTGCATCAGAATCCGGAGCTCGCGTACAAGGAGTTTCAAACCTCCGACCTCGTTGCGCAAAGCCTCGAAAGCTGGGGTTACAAGGTGACGCGTGGCCTGGGTGGAACTGGCATGGTTGCTTCGCTGACAGCGGGTTCGGGCACCCGCGCGGTCGCCGTTCGCGCCGACATGGATGCATTGCCGATTGCTGAAGAAACCGGTTTGCCGTACGCCAGCCGCAACGCCGGCCTGATGCACGCGTGCGGCCACGACGGCCACACCACCATGGTCCTGGGCGCGGCACGCCACCTTGCTCGCACGCGCGCATTCAACGGTACGGTTCATCTCGTGTTCCAGCCCGCCGAAGAAATCGGTGCGGACAGCGGCGCGATGCGCATGATTGCCGATGGATTGTTCGAACGCTTCCCCTGCGAGGCAATCTTTGGTTTGCACAATCATCCCGGCTATCCAACGGGCACATTCATGTTTCGCAGCGGCCCGTTCATGGCGGCATCGGATACGGTCAACATCACGATTCATGGTCGAGGCGGCCACGCAGCGCGCCCGCATCTTTCCGTGGATCCGGTGGTCATCGGCGCGGGACTGGTGACCGCGTTGCAGACCGTGGTTGCTCGCAGCATTGACCCGATGCAAACAGCCGTCGTCACGGTTGGGGCCTTTAACGCGGGTCATGCGGCCAACGTGATTCCTGAGTCGGCACGTTTGCAGCTCAGCGTTCGATCGTTCGACCCCGCTGTGCGCGAGCTGCTTGAAGCGCGTATCCGCGCGCTGACGGAAGCCCAGGCAGGCGCGTATGGCGCGCGCGTGGAGATTGAGTACGTGCCGGGTTATCCGGTCGTCATCAACAGCCAGGCCGAGACGGAATTGGCGTTGCAGGTGGCGCGCGAACTGGTTGGCGACGATCGGGTTGTCGATAACTTCGGCCCTATCGCCGGTAGCGAAGATTTCGCTTATTACCTGCAGAAGAAGCCGGGATGTTTCCTGCGCCTGGGCAACGGTGAAGGCGCGCCAATGCTGCATAACGCGTCCTACGACTTCAACGACGACAACCTCACTGTCGGCGCGGCCTACTGGACTCGTCTGGTCGAGCGTTTTCTCGCGCGGTAGGTTTCGTGCGAGCAGGTCGGTAGCACTTCGGTGACAACACAAATCTTGGGTGCTGCGCGATGTTTCGGCATCGCGCTTAAGCCGCGCGCCGGACCCAAGCGTTCACGGGACATCCATGTCAGTCATTACTGCCCAGCCTGCTAAAGCGGTATCGCAAAGCAAGATCGTGATTGCCGCGATTGTCGGCAACCTGCTTGAGTTTTACGACTTCACCGTCTATAGCTTTTTCGCGCTCACGATCGCGAAGCTTTTCTTCCCGGCGCATGACCCCGTTGTATCCACGTTGCTCGCGCTGTCCGCGTTTGCAATCGGTTTTGTCGCGCGCCCCGTTGGTGGTTTCGTGCTGGGTCACTATGCGGACAAACGCGGCCGGCGTGCTGCGCTGACCCTGACCATCTTCCTGATGGCGATCGGTTCGGCCATGATCGGTTTGGCGCCGAGTTATGCAAGCATTGGCCTCGCCGCTCCGGCTCTGATCATCTTTGCCCGGTTGCTGCAGGGCTTCGCGCAGGGCGGGGAATTCGGCGCTGCCACCGCGACGCTGCTTGAGACAGGAACAGCCAAGGGCCGTGGTTTTCGGGCTAGCTGGCAGCTCGCGAGCCAAGGCGCTGCTGCGCTGATGGGCTCGGGCATTGCGGCATTGCTGACGTACCAGTTAAGTAGTGAACAGCTGCTCGACTGGGGATGGCGCGTACCGTTCCTGATCGGCACGCTGATCATGCCGGTTGGCGTGTATTTGCGCCGGCATATTGTGGAAGAGCCTTTGAAGCAGGCGCAGGCGGCTAAGGCAAGTCTGGAACCGGGCCTCGTGCACAAGTGGTTCCTGACTGTATTTGCGATCATGGGCATGACGGTGGCGACTTACGTCCTCATGTATTACATCCCCACTTATTCGATCCAGTACCTGAAGATGCCGGCCAAGCTTTCCATGCTGGTGTCGATCTGCGCGGCGATTGTTTCGCTGACGTTGTGTCCGCTTTGGGGTGCGTTATCGGACAAGATGCAACGTCGCAAGCCGCTGATCCTGGTGGGGCGCATTGCGTTGATCGTGCTGCTCTATCCGGCGTTCTGGTTGATGAACCAGTTTCCTTCGTTGCCGGTTATGGTTGGGTTGATTGTGCTGTTGATGTTGTTCTATACGATGGGGTCGGCACCGGCGTATGCACTCATGCCGGAGAACTTTCCGAAGCATGTGCGCGCGGGATATCTGGCGAGTGCTTATGCGGTGGCAGTGTCGGTGTTTGGTGGCTCGGCGCAGTTGGTGGTTGCTTGGTTGATCAAGGTGACTGGCAATACGATGGCCCCGGCGTGGTACATGATCGGGTGCGTGGTTGTTTCGTTGATCGCTGTTTCTATGCTCGATGAGACTGGTGGGCGGGAATTGAACTAGGGTGGGGCGTTGGCACTTGCTTTGGGGGGCGTTAGGTCGCGGGGTTACGGTCCGGGCTGTGCTGGGGTTTTGCGTTAGCGGTCGGGGTCTATGCCGGGTTGCTGCTTTCCAGGTACGTGCGGGTTCGGTGTCAGCTGATTTCTTTATCACTATTAGCCACTGTGCGTGGCGGCACGTCATTTCTTTGTCCAAAGCGACAAAGAAACGAAGCAAAGAAAACGCTTTCAACTCTCTAAAAATTAAGTGTCCACAGCGTGCAGTTTTGATTCATTGGTACCCGAAAAGCACGGTGCTCGCCAGAGCCACGGATGTGTGAACCCCTCCTTCTCGCGAATCCTGACAGTAAAACGCTGCGCCCCGTACGCTCTCGGGCAAGCACCAGTGCCCCGCAAACCCGCACGGCCTCACGCGCTTTTATGGGTGCGGTTCTTCGCGGGTTAGCTCGTCGGTTCGCGCTGTTATTTCGGGTGTAAGGCCTTACACGTTCTGCAGCACCGTTTTTCGACGGGTTTTCAAATGGTTCGGCATGCATACAAATTTGGAGGTTGGTTTTCCGCGGACAGCGCGGGGCGCTCCTTGGGCGGGTTCAGTCGCCAGTGCTTGCCCGAGAGCGTACGGGGCGAAGCGTTTTACTGTCAGGATTCGCGAGAAGAAGGGGTTCAAACATCCGTGGCTCTGGCGAGCACCGTGCTTTTGGGGCACCCATGAATAGAAACTGCACGCTGTGGACACTTAGGGTAGTGCTGTTAAAAGCGTTTTCTTTGCTTCGTTTCTTTGTCGCTTTGGACAAAGAAATGACGCGCCGCCACGCGCAGTGGCTAATAGTGATAAAGAAATCAGCTAACACCGAACCCGCAAAAACCTGAAAAGCAGCAACCCGGCAATGAACCAGACCGCCAACGCAGAACCCGTGCAACCAGCATCTTCCCCGTCCACCCCAGAACCCACCCCCCCGTCCACCGGCGCGAGCGACCCCCCATCCTAGTATGTGGTTTCGTTGCGCCGCGGCTTGCACCGTTTCCGCTCCCGGCCCTAAGCTCGACTACACAATATCAGAGCCGAACCGGCCAGAATTAGTTACCACTACTTAGGTGACCAAATCGGTAGGAGACAATCATGACAATGCGAGCAGTTGGCCTGGTACAAGTAGCACACTCGTTCTCGTCCTACTGGCGAGTTGCGGAGGCAACGGCTCAGACGGAGGTACAGTTTCTTCCGGCACGCCCGACCCCGGCATCGCAAAAACTACCGTACGCTACGCATTGCCACCCATGGGCTGGAACTCCTGGAATACATTCGCATGCAACGTACACGAAAACGTCATCAAGTCAGTGGCGGATACGATCGCCGCAAGCGGCATGGCCGCAGCGGCTATACACACGTGACCCAAGATGACTGCTGGGTAGGCGGATCTGATCAGACGCGCGGACGTGCAGCTCTTTAGCAAGCGCCCAGCCGGGCGAGCCGTATTCAAGCTCACCTGTCGCGGTTTCATGCTGAACAAAAATCACCGGAACGCTAGCGGCACGCGCTCGTGAAGTGAGTTCGTTGATGCGGGAAAATACATCCCCCGACATTGCGAGTGAGGGAGTCGGCCGGAACAGGCCTTCCTGAACATCGATCACGATCAGCGCTGCAACCATTTTTCGCTCCCGAAAAAACGGTAGTCTAGCTGACACGACGCTGTAGAAAACGCTGTAAAAAGCTGATCCCCTCAGATAAAAAAACTCTGGCCGAGTCCTTTATCTATAGGAAGTCGAGCCCCGCCGTACCGGCTAAGGGCTCGCGCCATGGAACCACTAATGCTTAGTTCGATGCTGGTGCCGGAGCCGCTGCCGCAGGCTTATGCTTACGCGGCCCGCCGTGCTTCTTCCCGTGGTCATTCCGGAACAGCGGGTCTGCAATCTTCTTCTGGTCATCAGACAGCGTGGCGTAAAGGGCGCTGAATGACGCAGCCAGCTTTTGCATATTGTCCGCGTGCAATTGAGCCAGCTCGGCGTAGGACTTCATCGCATCGTCTGCATTCTCCGAAGGCAGTTTGTGCGCACGATCACGGAAGGCCTGATCGGTCTTGGTCGCGTTGTCACGCATCGTTTGCGCAAAGGCATCCCACTGTGGCGCCTGCTGACTCGTGATCTTCATCTGCGCGTGCAGGTCGTCGATTCGTTTCTCCACGAAGTCTGCGTGCTTCTGTGCATGGCTCATCGGCGCCGAAGCAGCCGCGTCGCTAGCTGCCGTGGACTGCGCCCAGGCGGACGTCGTGAAGCAGGCAAGCGCCAGCAATGCAGGTGCAACAGCAATACGAAAGGATGGTTTCATGTTGGAAGTTTGAAATTGAGTTGTTAGATTCGCGACGTTTCTATAAGACGCGTTGTGGTCATGTTGCCGGCCAAAGTACTCGTGAAATCAATGTACTGTCAGCGAGGTCGGCGGGCTCAGGATGACAAGCTCAGTACTCAGTAACCTGGCGGATAACTATTCGGGTAATAAGCGACGCCCGGCGGAGGCGGGGGCGGCGGAGCTGAATAGACCACTGGAGGAGGCGGTTGCGTGGCAGCACCCGCGATAGCCGCACCCGCTACAACACCCAGCAGCGCGCCGACAAGCAGACCACCGCCGCCTCCGCCGCCACCGCCTCGATAACCACTGCGGTTATCGCCGTGACCGCCATGGTATCCACCGCGGCCGCCGCCGTGATCATCGTGGTGCTGCGCTTGCGCCGGCAGTACGGAGGTTGCTGCGGCAATCGCTATCGCAACCGTCGCCAGCCGGCGATACAACAAACTTCGGGAACCCTGCGTCATTAAGCTCGTCTCCTTTCATGTGAGAGGTGAAGTGTCTGCATCGATAACCGCGGCGAGATTACCGATGAAGGACGATCGGGGCCGGGACCACCGGCGATCGCATGCAGAGGAAGAGTCACTCCACCGTGATTGCATGTCAGCTTAGCCCCCATAACTTACAGTTCCATCGCAGCCATCGCAGCATTAGCGACGAGCCCCGTGCATCTGATAACACCCGGTTCGAAAAAGTTTCCAAAGCGATGATGAATAGCCGATGTGTTTGCGGACCTTCATGACCTGAACGAGATCCGATGTGGCCGTAAGAATGCGCACGAAAGATCGCTCCTGTACAAGGCCGAACGGGCGTTCGCCCGCTCTTTTATCTCGCGAGCGAAATAAAAACCCCACGCCCGAACCGCGATGCTTTATACCCTCGGCGTGGCCGTGAATGAGGTCTCAAGCTCTTTGTTAGCGACCTATACTCTTCGCAGGCGCCGATTCGCTGGAAGGTGAGTGGCGCCACCCCGGCCTTTTCTTTGTCACTTAACTCCATACTACGTAATTGGGGGATGATGCCATGACCCGCAAATACATCGACTGTCGCGAGTTTCCTAGCGAAATGAACTGCAGCATCGCGCTATCCGCGGACTCCGATCAGGAACTCCTGGATGCGGCCGTCCAGCATGCCGTGTCAGTTCACAAACACACCGACTCTCCCGAACTGCGTGCCCAGTTGAGCGCGCTGTTCCACCAAGGCACTCCGTCGGTCGAGTCACCCAGAGCCGCGTGACTCGCTGTTGCACGATCGAAACGTAGCCTTACCAAGCCGCGTCGATTAAATAATAAGTATGACAAACTAATTACGTCAAAACGCCGGCCATTTCAAACAGGGAACTTTTCAAGGAGTATGTCATGGCAGTCGATCAGTCAAAACTCGATGCATTCATGGGAGGGTTCGTCCACGATCTCGGCGCCGTAATGCACGCGGCCACCGTTGTTGTCGGCGATCAACTCGGGCTTTATAAGGCGCTCGCCGCCAAGCCGCTACGCGCGGAAGAACTCGCCCAGGCAACCGAGACAGATGCGCGTTATGTCCGCGAGTGGCTAAGCGCCCAAGCCGCGAGCGGCTACGTCACTTATGATCCCGCGTCGGAATGCTTCGGCCTTAGCGAAGAACAATCTTTCGCGCTTGCCGAGGAAGGCAGCCCGGCCTTCATACCCGGCGCGTTCCAGATTGCCGTCGCACAGTTCAAGATCATCCCGAAGATGGTGAAGTCGTTCAAGACCGGACTGGGCGTTGGATGGCATGAGCACGATGTCTCGCTCTTTCACGGCACCGAGCGTTTCTTCCGTCCAGGCTATGCAGCGTATCTCGTGAACGACTGGATTCCGTCGCTTGGCGGTGTCGAAGCGAAACTGAAAAGCGGCGCACGTGCGGCAGATATTGGCTGCGGTCACGGCGCGTCCACCATCATCATGGCGCAGGCTTATCCGCAATCCACATTCGTGGGTTACGACTATCACGAGGGGTCCATTGAGCACGCGAGAGAGTCGGCGGCAACGGCGGGCGTAAGTGATGGCATGAGTGATCGCACGAGTGATCGCATAAGTTTCGAAATCGCTTCGGCCAGTGATTACCCGGGACGCGACTACGACTTCGTCACCATGTTCGACTGTCTTCACGACATGGGCGATCCACTCGGTGCAGCGCGTCACGTGCATGAAACCCTGGCTGAAGACGGCACGTGGATGATCGTCGAGCCGTTCGCCAACGACACGCTTGAAGGAAACCTGAATCCTGTTGGGAGGATCTTTTACTCGGCATCTACGCTGATTTGCACCCCCGCTTCACGAGCGCAAGCAGGGGCTATGTGCCTGGGCGCGCAAGCCGGCGAGCGGCGGATTCGCGACATAGTCACAGAAGCAGGCTTCCGGCAGTTCCGCCGGGCGACTGCGACGCCGTTCAATCTCGTGTTTGAGGCACGGCGATAAACCGTGCGCAGGGTTCCCGACGTTGCGTGACGCAGCCCGCACGCAACGCTACTTTTTCGCAGCGGCCGCCGTGCGCTTGGGGGCCGCCGGTTTCTTGAGCGCCGTCTTCACGACAGGCTTCGCGCGTGCGCCCGGTGCCGGTTTCTTGGCCAGCCCCTCCCTGCTCCATTGCTCAAGCAGGATCTGCGTCTGCGTGCGCACCGTCGCCTTGAGCAAGTCGCCCTTCTCTGTGTCTATCTCTTTCCATCCAAGCAATGCAAGCGTCGTGCGCGGCGCGACGTGGAACATCAGCAGTTGGCCGTGCAAACTCAGCATCCGGATCAACGTAAGCTCATCGTCAGGCTTCGCGCCGGTGATGCGAGCAATCAATCGCGTGCCAACATCGTTCAAGGGCTGCCGCACACGCCGCATCATGATGTCCGAAGCAATGGTCGGCTCATGTCCTGCCTGTTCACGCGTAAAGAAAAGACGCTGGTTGGACGTACCGCAAGCCTTCACGAACATACGATCCGCAATGGCTTCCTGAATGCGAATGAAAGCATCGATCAGTACGGGGATATCGCTGTCCTTGCTCAAGACATCGGCTGCGTAAGTCACTACCGGCTCGAGCGTGACCCATGACGAGTCGGCGAGATATTCTGCACACGCCCGGTACACACCCTCTTTATTCTCGAAGTAATACTGCAGCGCGGGCGCATTGACGCCAGCGCGCGCGGCGATGTCGCGCGTCGATGCGCCTTCGAAACCATGCTCACCAAAGGACTCGATCGCGGCTTCGATGATTCGCAGCCTTGTCTCGTCGCCTCGCACATATCCGCCGGCCGACGGACGGCGTAGCCGTTTTGTGTCGTTCATTCGTGCCTCTCACGTCAACCAAACAAATATATCACTTGACACAATTTTACCAACTGGAATAATTGTTCCGATTGGAATAATTTGGATCAAAGATGTCAACAACCGCCGGGGCGCCTCCGCACGAAGTACCGCAAGATTCCGCCGCTTCGCCCACGCGGCGATCTGGGAGACGCATGATCCTGATGGTGCTCGGGATCGTCGCGCTGATCGTGGCGGGAATCTGGCTTGCCCGCTGGTGGACAGTGGGCCGCTTTATTGAAAGCACCGACGACGCCTATTTGCAAGCCGACAGTGTCACGGTTGCGCCCAAGGTCAGCGGCTATGTCACCGATGTCTACGTCGGCGACAACGCCACGGTCAAGGCCGGCGACCCGCTGGTCAAGCTTGACACCCGCCAGTACCAGGTCGCGCTCGACCAGGCACAGGCGACCATCGCTGCACGCACTGCGGATATCCAGCGCGCGCAAGCTGACATCCTCCAGCAGCACGCCAACATTGAACAGGCCAAAGCGCAGCAGCAGGTCGCGCGAGTCAGCGCCCAGCATGCCCGCGACGAAGTGCAGCGTTACGCACCGCTCGCTGCTACCGGCGCCGAGACCAGCGAACGGCTCTCAGAGTTGACCAGCACGCGCGATCAGGCGCTGGCAACGCTAGCAGCCAACACCGCTGCAGTCGATGCCGCCGTGACACAGATCGCCGCCACCACCGCGCAGATCGCGCAGGCACGTGCCCAGCTCGAAGCCGCAGAGGCAAGCGCCCGGCAAGCACATCTCGACCTGCAGGACACGGTCGTGCGCAGCGCACTGGCCGGCAAGGTGGGCGATCGCTCGGTGCGCGTCGGTCAGTACGTTCAACCGGGTACGCGGATGCTGTCGGTAGTGCCGGTGCAAAGTACTTATCTGACGGCCAACTTCAAGGAAACGCAGGTGGGTCACATGCGCATCGGTCAGCCGGTGATCCTGCATGTGGATGCACTGCCCGGCACGGACCTGCACGGCGTAGTGGACAGTTTCGCGCCCGGCACCGGCGCCCAGTTCGCGCTGCTGCCGCCGGAAAACGCCACGGGTAATTTCACCAAGATCGTTCAGCGAATTCCCGTGCGCATTCGCATTGATACGGGGCCGGAGACACGCAGCGTGCTGCTGCCCGGCTTGTCGGTGACCGCCGATGTCGATACGCGCTCCTCGCGCGAAGGCGACGAACGCATCAAAGCCGAGAATAACCATGGCTGATGCGACCACGGCAGCGGCTTCCTTGCCTGCTGCCCCCGCGCCGGAGGAAGAGCGCGCGAGCGCGGCAGACTGGCTCGCGGTGGCGGCCGGCTCGCTGGGTGCGCTGATGGCCACGCTGGATATCTCGATCACCAACTCGGCCTTGCCGCAGATCCAGGGCGAGATTGGTGCAACAGGGACCGAGGGTACGTGGATATCGACCGGCTACCTGATGTCGGAGATCGTGATGATCCCGCTCGCGGCATGGCTCACGCGCGTGTTCGGCTTGCGCAACTTCCTGCTCGCCAATGCCACGCTGTTCATCGCGTTCTCCATGATGTGCGGATGGTCGCATAGCCTGCCCATGATGATCGCCGGGCGCATTGGCCAGGGCTTCGCGGGCGGCGCAATGATCCCGACGGCGCAGACCATCATTCGCACCCGCTTGCCACGCTCGCAGATGCCAGTGGGCATGACCATGTTCGGCCTGATCGTGTTGCTGGGTCCTCTGCTGGGACCGGTGCTCGGTGGCTGGCTTGCAGAGAACATCAGCTGGAGCTGGTGCTTCTTTATCAACCTGCCGGTATGTATTGCGCTGATCACCTTGCTGATCGTTGGACTGCCTTCAGATCGTCCGCAATGGAGTACGTTTTTCAAGGCGGACTGGGTTGGCATTATCGGCCTGACAATTGGCCTGAGTTCGTTGACCGTGGTGCTTGAAGAAGGGCAGCGCGAGCGCTGGTTCGAGTCCAGCACGATTGTCTCGCTGACCTGCGTGTCGCTGGTGGGCATGGTGCTCATCACCATTTCGCAACTCACCGCGAAGCGGCCAATCATGCGTCTGAGCCTGATGCGCAATCCGCGTTACGCAAGCGTCATTGTGATTGTGTTTGCGGTCGGTGCGGGGCTGTATGGCGTGTCGTATTTGCTGCCGCAGTTCCTTGGCATAGTGTCCGGATATAACGCGCAGCAATCGGGCGCGATCATGTTGATATCGGGCGTACCGGCGTTTCTCATCATGCCGATCCTGCCGCGCATTCTCGGCAAGCTCGACTTTCGCATGCTCGTGATTGGTGGGCTGTTGCTGTTTGCGTTGAGTTGCATGCTCGATATTGACCTGACAGCGCAGAGCGTCGGCCACGACTTCTTCTGGTCGCAACTCATACGCGGCTTTGCGCAAATCCTCGCGCTGATGCCGTTGAACCAGGCGTCCATGGCGGCGGTCTCGCGCGAAGATTCCGGCGATGCAGCCGGTCTTTACAACATGGCCCGCAATCTTGGCGGCTCCGTTGGGCTCGCGATCATTGGGACCGTTATCGATCGGCGCACGACCTTCCACACAGCGATGATCCGCGAGTCACTGACCGCCAACTCGCTGGTGGGACAGGAGCGCCTGACGTCGAGTGCTGCGAACTGGTTCGCGCAAACCGGTGACATGGCCTACTCCAAGATGCGTGCGCTCGGTCAGATCGCGGCGCAGATCCACATGCAAGCTACTGTTATTACGTACTCTGAAACGTTTTATCTGCTCGGTCTTGCGCTGCTTGCCTGCGTGCCGCTTGCGCTCCTCCTGAAGACTCCGCGCGGCCCCGTTTCGACTTCCGCCGGCCATTGACGGCAAAGACACTATCCACGATGTTCGATCGCCCTACCGCCCCCTTTTTACTGACGCTGGCATCCGTCTGCGCACTCTCGGCCTGCACCGTCGGCCCCGACTATGCCGGCGCCCCGCAGGTTGCGCCCGACGCGACCCATGCTTCCAACTTTGTCCGTACACCCGCGGCCGGTATGGTCTCGACACGCGCGCCGAGTCAATGGTGGCTGGCGCTCGACGATCCGCAACTGAACACGTTGATCGACGCCGCGCTCGCCGATAACCCGGACGTTCACGCGGCGCAAGCGCGTTTGCGCGAAGCACGCGCGCAGTTGCAGCACCAAAACGCGAATGGCATGCCGACCGCTTCTCTCGACGCCGCCGCGTTGCGCATGCGCGAGCCCAACCTGAGTTCGCTGTCCTCTTCTCAAGGTAGCTCGGGCAGTTCATCTTCTTCCGGCGGAGGACCGCTGCAGCTTTACACGGCGGGTTTCGATGCATCGTGGGAGATCGATCTGTTCGGCGGCACGCGACGCGCGGTGGAAGCCGCGACGGCGGAAGCGGATGCAGTCGACGCCGATCTCGCCGACACCCAGGTGTCGCTCGCAGCGGAAGTCGCGCAAGCATATGTTGACCTGCGTGACGAGCAGCAACGCCTGACGCTCGCACAGCAGTCCGCGGAACTCCAGCAACAGATGCTCACGCTGACGCAGCAGCGCCGCGCACACGGCACGGCGGCCGATGTCGATGTCGAGCGCCTTACCACGCAGGTTGAGAACACCCGCGCAACGCTGCAGCCGCTGGATGAGCAAGTTGCTGAATCGCTTGATCAGCTCGCGGTATTGACGGGACAGGCCCCGGGCGCGCTTGATGAGGAGCTCTCTGCGCAGCGGCCGCTGCCGGCCTTGCCGGCGTCGGTGGCTATCGGCGACCCCGCTTCAATGCTGCAGCAACGGCCCGATATTCGTGCGGCAGAACGACGTCTTGCTTCGAACAACGCGCAGATCGGCGAGCATAAGGCTGACTTCTTTCCGAAGGTGACGTTGTTCGGTGACATCGGCTATGCCGCCGCTGATCCGGGCCACCTGGTCCGCAAGAGCAATTTCAGCTGGATTGGTGCGCCTTATTTGCAGTGGAACGTGCTGGACTTCGGGCGCACGCTCTCGAGCGTTCGCGGCGCCGAAGCATCGCGCGACGAGGCCGATGCGAAATATGCGCACACGGTGCTGGCGGCTTTGCAGGACGCCAATACTTCATTGTCGCGATATGGGCATCAGCGTGAACACCTGGCTACGCTGCAGCAAGTGCAAGCTTCTGCGGACCGTTCGCTTATTTTGGTGCGGCAGCGTTATACCGCGGGTACGTCAAGTCTCATCGATTTGCTCGATACGCAACGCACGCAGTTCAGCGCGCAGCAGAATGTGGTCTCGGGGCAAGCCGAATTGCTTAAGGATTTTGTTTCTTTGCAGAAGAGTCTGGGGCTTGGCTGGCGTCTGCAGGGGTGACGCGAGCGTTAGAGATGTCGTGGCGGCTTGGGGGTGAAGTTGGTTTTTTCGTTCGCCCTTGGGGGTGGGTGGGGGCGGGGTTGCACGGGTTCTGGCGTTAGCGGTCGCGGTCTATGCCGGGTTGCACGGGTTCTGCCTTAGCGGTCTGGGTCATTGCCGGGTTGCTGCTTTTTAGGTCTTCGCGCGTTTAGTGTTAGATGTTTTCTTTATCACTATTAGCCACTGCGCGTGGCGGCGCGTCATTTCTGATATGACTTTCCGTGTCAAGCGTCGATGTTCAGATTTTTATTTCACTCATATTCGAGTGGGCGCTGCAATTTCCTGAGGGCGGCGTAGCAGTAAAACTCGACGGTGAATCAGGCTGATATTCGCGGGTTGGTTACCGCATTACAGAGATCCGTTTCGTGAGTCTGCCGCTAGCTTTGTGCGCAAGTCGGAATGAACCGTTGCCAAGAAATGACGCGGATAACTCGAATACCGGGCTACGCCGCCTTCAGGAAACTACCGTTTCATTGCGAACTGCTTTTTTGCTGCCTTCACCTGCCTTACTCCGAGCGCGGGCTCGCCTGCGCCATGCCCAACCGGCCGATGTCCCAGATGAAGCCCGCCAGTTCGCGAGCCACCGCGACGATGGCCACATTGGTGCTTTTGCCGCGCGCCACCAGCTTTCGATAGCGCCGGCACAGGCGCACCTGCGCGTCCCACGCCCGATCGACGATAACCTTTGGCAAGCCCTCATGACGACGCTGGATCTCGGGGCTCACTTTGGCCGTATGCCGATAACTCCAGGCCGCCTCGATGAGCAGTTTGCGGGCAAAGGAATTGCCGGTCTTCGTGATACCGCCTTGGCGCCGTTTGCCTCCCGAGGAATACTCCGAGGGCGTCACGCCAAGCCAGGCCATCAACTGTCGGGGGTGCGCAAAGCGACTCAAATCGCCTAACTCCGAGAGCAAGCCCACGGCAGCGGTGAACTGGATACCGCGCATCGATTGCAGAGCAAGCACGGCGGGATAAAAGCCCCAGCGTGGCACGGCATCGCGCATGGCCGATTCCAGACGCTGGCATTGTGCAAACCGATCCTCGATGGCGCGGCGTAACTCGTTAAACGCGAAATCCTGCCACTCGTTGCCAAACGAGAATTTGCTTAACCAGTTGCGGTGCGCCGGTCCCCAATTGGCCACCCCCACGTAGCGCACGCCGTGCGAGAGCAAAAATGCCTTCAGTGTCTGGCGCGCGCGCTTAAGCTCGTCGCGCGATTTTGCCCAGGTTCGGGCGAGATCGCGAAACGCTTCGTCTTCGACGGTGGGGATGTTGACGGCGCTGAGATCGCCGGCGCGCAGCGAGCGCACGAGCTTGATGGCATCGCGCCGGTCGGTCTTCACGCGATCGCCGGGTTTGCGCGGTATCTGCGTGGGGGCGCACACCATGCACTGGATGCCTTTGTCGCTCAGGCGCCGCTGCAAGACGTAGCCAAAGGGGCCCGCCTCATACACGACACGCACGTGCTTGGCCTTGGACAACAGCCGCTTGCACAGACGATCAAGATCGGCCTGAGTGGTGCCGATCTTGCCCAGCACCTCCACCTCACCGCCGTCCAGCGCGTAAGCGACGGTGATGGAATCCTTATGAACATCCAGTCCGACGAACAATGTGCTAACGTTTTGCATGCTGGCCTCCGGGTTGTAAATGAACACTTCGAGTGAGCGGTTCGCCCTCACTTTTACGGCTCTGGCTTTATGCTAACCCGCGCGGTTCAACTCTTCCTGTGGGGCCAGCCCTTACTTCCACGGAAGTCATACTGACTT